>JAAYHI010000016.1 GCA_012727415.1 Bacillota bacterium | reverse complement strand
CTTCCCGGGTTTCCTCGGGGCTGCCGGAATTGTCTATGACGGCATCTGCCCGGGCCAGCTTCTCCGCCAGGGGCATCTGGGACTCGATGCGCTGTATGGCCTGTTCCATCGCAATGTTATCCCGGGCCAGCAGGCGGTCAATTTGCGTCTGGCGGTCAACAGCCACCACCCAGGTGCAATCCACCAGCATATCTGCCCCCGATTCAAAGAGCACAGGCGCGTCCAGGACAATTGCCGGCCAGCATCCCTGCTCCTTGTAGCTGCGGATTTGTCCGGCGATATGCTCAATTATGCTGGGATGCACAATCGCATTGAGCCGCGCCAGTTTCTCCTCGTCCCCGAAAACAATATTCCCCAAGTAGGGGCGGTTTATGGAATTGTCGAGATTGAGGATTTCTCTGCCGAACTCCGCCACTACATCTGCCCACAGGGGAGTTCCCACCTGCATCGCCTTTTTGGCCTCCACATCAGCATCAATTATTACTGCCCCCAAATCCTCTAAGATTTTGGCCACAGAGGATTTGCCACTGGCAATGCCGCCGGTCAGGCCAATTACCACTGGTTTCACAGGCGCCCCCCTTTCAAATCGTTGTCAACTAATTATATCAAAGCTGCCGGGAAGATAAAGAGTAAATTATCCTGAAATCCCGCCCGCCCCTTATGGGGAGAAATCCCTTCAGCAGTCTACACACAGTATTCCTTGCAAAAAATACCCCCGGCCGCTTGCACTGGCCGGGGGGTTGTAAGTTAGTCATTTACAAGTTTTAAAATCTCACTATAATCCAGCACGGGCTCGGATTCCCACATCAATGTACATTCAAACACCTCTATATCCTTATTCCAGTAGAAATGGGTGAAGTGGTCCATTTCACTAAAAAACATCAGTCTTCCTTCCGGGGAAAGGTAATAAGACCTGGACTGGATTTCTTCATCCGCCGGGCCCTGTGAGTATTCGGTAATCTTAATGCAGGACTCACGATTGGCGATTGGATCCGGGTTAACAACTTGTGTAACAATCTCGTCCTTCAGATCCGAAAACAGATCCCGGGCTTCTTCCAGGGTAAAATCACGGTGGACTGTATTGCTAGAAATGCAAAGTCTGTACTGTTCGGGACCCGTTAACTGGGCATCAAAACAGAACAAAGTAAAATTGGAGGGGATTTGATAGTACTTAACCTGCAACGCACTGATATAGTAGTAATCTACCGGTACCGGCGTATGGGATTCATAGAAGCAAGTGTACCCATCTTCTGCGCCTTCTAGAAGCACGATGCCGTCGGGGCAAATCCAATAGGCTTGCCCAGTCCACTTATCGTTGTCTTTTTTTAATACATACGCCACAACCCGTGCCTCTGTCTCGCGTCTAGTGTTTTTGACTGTTGAGAATGTCAAGCTTTCAAGAGACTCAATGAGCCAGTTTCGTTCATCTAAGTCAGTGACAAAGGATTGGGACATATCTTGGGAGGTATACATTGAGCTACCTGGGTACCACCTTGCCAGGAAAACCGCTGTATCCCCTTCTGTGCCTTCGATGCCCTCTCGAACTGGGGACTTGATGCCAGTAAATTCGTGCCTCTCTTGATAATCATCAATGCTGTCTGTTATTACCAGGCGGCCTTCCCCGGAGCCAGAACCGAAATCTTTAATATCTTGCCAGCCACAGTCAACAGATAGCATAACCCTCTCGGGTTCGCTGGGAGGAGCAGTGCTAGTACAGCCTGATATAGATAAACAACCCGCCAGCAAAATTAAAAGAATTGGCTTCCATGGTTTCAAGGGTTTATTCCTCCTCATAGGATGATGGGGAAACCTGCTTAAACCCGCACTTTGAACAACGGTATATCCCGGCGGAATATATAAAGCTATGTGGTTCCTTATGTGATATTACTCCGCAACAATAACATATAACATTGTGGAACCCTGTGTTCAAAGGCTTATAGCTACTGAACTGATGAGAAGGGCGGTAATACTCTATTCTACCTGGACTGCAAGAGCTATCACCGTGGGGTAGAATAGATAGGTAGTAAGGGCACTCTGATATAGCATGCTGATATTCGCCGAATATACCCCACTTAGATCGAACGATGATTTTGTTATGTGTACTGCCACTAACAGATAGTATTGTCGCCGAATGTACAGGTTTTTTTTGAGAGTGAGCTTCACTTTGACAGGAACACGGTATATATATTACTATATCTCCCTTCCGTGGTGTCCCCACCTCAGTTACGCAATAAGGCGAATATCCATATTTATAGAATCTTTTCGGGTCCGGGATTTGTAAGAGGTCTGAATTCGCTATCCCAGAAACATCACCACCAAAGTACCAGGAAAAGGCATGACAATTGTAGCGGTAAGAGGACGATTTCTTTAGGATTGCGGAATAGTCTGAATCGTTTGGGTAGCGGGGGGGAGTACGAGAACCGATGTATTTCAATGCTGGAATGGTTTTCCTGCTTGGTAGTACTAATGTATAGGGTACTGTATCATCCTTCCATTCATATGACGCAACCCGAACCCCTTCAGCAGTTACCGTGCCATAAACCAAGTAGTGTAACCATTCTTCTAATAGAATCTTTCGTAGAGTATCCTCTTCCTCAGCTTCAATCATTTTACGCAGGGATTCTATTGTAATACTATCCTCACACAACTCATCGAAACTAGGGTAATAAGTTCTCATCCATGTAATAGCAGTATAGGGATCTGTAGACAAACCAATATCATAGATTGTACCGTCACTAATTAATGATTGAACCTTCTTGAAGTTTTCAGTTTCATTGGCAACTTCGTCAGCGTTCTTTACCTGGCCGGCAGCCTCGCCAATAGAGGGAAAGATAAAAAGTAGGACGATAAAAAGACAGAAAATTAATCTGGTAGCCTTCTGCACTCTTATATCCCTTTCATTTTAATTTGTTTAGCTCAAACCATCGATTACCTTACACGTCTTTTTCTTTTCCCCCTTTCCTTTCTGTATTCGATTATCATTGTAGAGCTATGTGCCTGTGTATTCCATTCGTAATCATCAGTAACATAAAATCGTAAACTAAAATAAAAGCTCGTTAATAGAAGGAGTGCATCGTCCAAGCTATTCCTTCTTTAAATTATACGATATTTACAAAAAAATGCACCCAGATGAAAATCTGGCTTTTGACGGTTTCCCCTTTAATTGTGACTTATATTTGGAGTGTTTTGACAGTGTGCGCATTATTTCTGCTTCTGGCAGCGGGGGCAATAGACTGAGGTCCTGCCGCCAATGCGCATGCAATCCAGCAGGGTTCCGCAGTGGGTGCATTCTTCTCCTTTTCTGCCGTAGACCTGGAGCAGCTGCTGGTACTCACCCACTGTGCCCAAGCCGCTGCGATAATCCCTGAAGGTTGTCCCCCGGCTGGAAATTGCCTTCTGGATTACTTCCTTCACTGCCGCCGCCAGCTTCCCGCACTCTTCCTCCGTCAGGGAATACCCTTGCCGGCCGGGATGGATGCCAGCAACAAAGAGGGCCTCATCCACATAGATATTGCCCAAACCGGCGACAATACTTTGATTTAACAGCAAAGCCTTGACGGGGGCCTTGCGCCGGGCAAAGGCCTGAAGCAGCCAGTCCTGGCTGAATCCCTCACTCAAAGGTTCCGGTCCCAAAGTTCGAAAGCCCCCCAGGTGCTCCTCTTCCCCAGGGAAGAAGGCCCACATGTCCCCGAACCTTCGCAAATCACAATAGGAGAGGCAGATTCCATTATCCAGTGTAAACTGAGCTCGGAGATGACGCTCATCTTCCTCCAGCTTAGTCAATAGTCTTCCCGTCATGCGCAAGTGGACTAACCAAGTCAGGCCTTGGTCCAGCCCAACAACTATATACTTGCCCCTCCTTGTCATGGTCCGGATAATCCCGCCGGAAAGGCGGCGGTTTAAATCCTCTGCCCCGGGAAAGCGCACTAGCAGAGGATCCCAAACTTGCACCCTGATGATTCTGGCCCCCGTAAGCAAGGGGGCCAAGTCCCTGACAATAGTCTCTACTTCAGGCAGTTCAGGCATCTGTTTCAGTCCTTCATTGACTCCATATTGTACCAGTTGGGACCAGTCTTAACATCTACCCGCAGCGGAACATGGAGCTGCACGATATCTTCCATGGCCGCGACAACTAACTTGGCCACCCGCTTCAGTTCCTCGCTGGTGGTCTCCAGCACTAGTTCGTCATGGACCTGAAGCAGCATCCTAGACACCAGTCCCGCCTCATCCAGGCGCTTTTCCACTTCCACCATGGCCAGCTTAATAATGTCTGCTGCGGTTCCTTGGATTGGGGTGTTGATGGCAGTGCGCTCAGCAAAGGAGCGGCGCTGGAAATTGCGGCTTCCGATTTCCGGCAGGTAGCGACGCCGGTTAAAAAGAGTGGTGACGTAGCCATCTTTTCTGGCCTGGGCGACGATTTGGTCCATATATTCTTTAACCCCGGGATAGCGGTGAAAATAGGCGTCAATATAACTGGCGGCCTCTTTCCTGGCTATCCCTAGGGATTGGGCAAGTCCAAAATCCGTCTGGCCGTATACCAAGCCAAAGTTAACAGCCTTAGCTGCCTGGCGTTGGCTGTCGGTGACATCCTCCAGGGCGAGACCAAATATTTCGGCAGCAGTGCGCCGGTGGATGTCCTGGCCCTTGTGGAAAGCATCCGTCAAGGTGGCATCCCCGGAAAAATGGGCCAGCACCCTGAGCTCGATTTGCGAATAGTCGGCGGCCAGCAGCCATTGGTAACCGCCGCCAGGGATAAAGGCCCGGCGAATCCTCCGCCCCTCTTCCATGCGCACGGGAATATTTTGCAGGTTGGGTTCGGTGCTGCTGAGGCGGCCTGTAGCCGTCACCAACTGGTTGAAGTTTGTATAAACCCTGCCTGTCTCCTTGTCCCACAGATCCTGAAGGCCGTGGATATATGTGCCCTGGAGCTTTACCAACTGCCTGTACTCCAGGACCAGGGGCACCACTTCATGGCTGTCGTGGATAGCCTCCAGCACAGCGGCATCAGTGGAATAGCCGGTTTTTGTCTTCCGCACCGGGGGGATTCCCAGCTTGTCGAAAAGCACTTCCCCCAGCTGCTTGGGAGAGTTGATATTAAACTCAGTGCCGGCGGCGGCATAGATCCTCTCTTCCAGGGAGTCAATCTTCGCCTCCAGCTCGGCGCCGATTGACTCCAGTTCCCGAATATCTACGGCAATGCCGGTGCGCTCCATCCGGGCCAGCACCCGGCTCAGGGGCAGCTCAATATCCTGGTACAGTTCCCAGGCAGCATTGTCCAGCAGGTTCTTTTTCAGGTTCTGCCACAACTGGGGCAGCAGGCTGACATGGGCAGCCAGGTGCTCCTGCTCACTGGTCTCTCCCTTTTCCACTCCCAACTCGGTCCAGGCCCGCACCAGGTGAGGGATTTCCATGTTGCTGCCGGGCTTCAGCAGGTATGCCGCCAGCTGACAGCTGTGCACCTCTGCCTGCATGTCTGTCTCCCTGTCCAGGGCAAAGCGGTAAATCTTCTTGGCATCGTCGGTATAAATAGTCCCTTGCTGGGCGAGGAAATCCTCTAACCCCTGACAGGCTGCAGCATACCCTTCTCCCACCAGGAGCAGGGGTTTATCTTTGTATGCCACAGCCATTGCCCCTTCCAACAGCATGACCGCCAGCTCGGGGCCGGCAAACAAGCCCTCATCCAATTGGGGACTGCTGACAGTATCCACCTCAACCGGGGAGTAATCCGCCAGGGACAGTCGCTGCAGCAGGGTATTGAATTCCAGTTCCTTAAACAATCTGTATAATTCCTTATCATTGCGCTTAAGGGTAGCCGGGGGCCAAGCAAGGGGCAAGGGTGCCTGGGTATCTATTTCCGCCAGCCTGCGGCTTAAAAAGGCCTGCTCCTTATAGGTCTCCAGGTTCTCCCGCAATTTGCCCTTCAACTGGTCAATATTTTCGTAGACCCCGGCCACACTGCCATATTGGGTAATCAGTTTAGTGGCGGTCTTTTCACCCACCCCCGGCACTCCAGGAATGTTATCTGAGCTGTCCCCCATCAAGCCCTTGAGGTCAATGATCTGGGAAGGTGTAATGCTGTACTTTTCCACCACTTTGGCGGCATCGAAGACTGTCGTCTCGCTGATGCCTTTCTGGGTCATTATGACCTGGGTGGACTCCCCCACCACCTGGAGGATATCCCTGTCGCCGCTGACAATCCAGCTAAAGCAACCCTCCCGGGCAGCCTTGGCGGCCATGGTTCCCACCAGGTCATCTGCTTCATACCCTTCCAACTCTATGCATTCGATGCCCATGGCCCGGAGGACATCCCGGGCTATCTGCATCTGGCTGCGGAGCTCAAAAGGGGTTGGCGGGCGATTGGCCTTATACAGGCTGTACTCCTCGGTGCGCTTTGTCGGCCCCGGCAGATCAAAAGCCGCTACAGCATAATCCACCTGGTATTGATCCAGCAGCTTCATGAGCATATTTATCAAGCCGTATACGGCGCCAGTGGGCTGTCCCTTGCTGTTTTCCAGGGGAGGAAGAGCAAAAAACGCCCTGTACAGCAAGCTGTTGGCATCTATAAGCATCAACTTCTTCGTCATTTCAACACCCCATTCTTGTAAAGGTGCAGTTGCCTGCACCTTTATCTTACTATATCCCTTAAGGGGAGGAAAGCCCACTATTCTTTTCCGGGTCTTCCCTTGCGCAACAGGGAGGCCCGTTTGACAGTGCCTTTACCATAGCGGGCTGTGAGTTTGTCGACAGTCTCGGCGATTTTTTCTTCCCGGTGGCGACCGGGGGTGTCAAAAAAACTGAGCTGCTGGCTTCCCCGGTTGTCAACCAGGTTGCCGGTTCCCACCCCCACCAGGCGAATGCCGCGGCCCTGGAGATTGACCTTGGCAAGCAGGTCCAGCGCCTTGTGGTAGATGGGCATCGTCAGGCAGGCAGGAGCAGGCAGCGGCCCCTGCCGGGTAATGGTCTCGAAGTTTCCGTAGCGCAGCTTCAGGGTCACTTTCCCTGCCAAAAAGCTGCTGGCCCGGAGGGTAGCGGCAACGTCCTCCGCCAGCTCCAGAATGACGGCCCGAAGCTTGTCCATATCTGTCACATCCCGGGGGAATGTCGTCTCCCTGCTGACAGACTTGGCCGTCCGGCTGACCTCCACCGGCCGATAGTCTTCACCCCGGGCAAGATG
>JAAYHI010000015.1 GCA_012727415.1 Bacillota bacterium | reverse complement strand
GGATTTTTTGTTTTACCAGCCGCCGCCACCGCCGCCTCCACCGCCGCCGCCGGAAGAGCCGCCGGAGAAGCCCGAGGAGGAACCCGGAGCGCTTTGGGCTGCAACTATGCTGCTGCTGAAGGTGTTGTTCAGGGTACTGGCAAAGCCGACGGCGGAAAAGCTCCTCATGGATTGGCCCTGATACCAGACAGGTCTGTATTCCTGGCCTGAGGCACTGACAGCCGCCAGGATTGATGAGAATTTTTCTGCCCATTGCTGGTCTACGCCAAGGGCCAGGGCATGGGGCAGGTATTTTTCAAAGAGTTCAGGAGTTCTTTCCGGGGGTGCAGACCACTGGAGATAGTCTTTTTCCGCTACCTCCAGAAACATCTTAAAGCCATCAATCTCATCAATGAGGGCTTGACCCTCAAGGGTGGGGGCCTTCAGAAGCTTGCCGAAGACAATGCTGATGACAATTACTGCCAGGGTGGTAAGGATCCAGAGGACAAATGCCCAGGAGCCGCCGTACTTGATGGTATAGAGCATGCCTATGCCCAGGAAGGCGAAGGCCGCGAGGATACCCCACCACAGCCAGGAAGAGTTGGTCTTAAAGTATTTGTTCTTGTATGCCTCCATCAGCTTGCGATGCAGTTGCAGCCCGGCGGTGCCGAAAATGGTGTGATTGGAATTGTCCATTTTCAGTTCATCACCCTGAGAGAAGAGGAGGCTATGGATGAGTTCCTCGTCAGGGGACACAGGTTTGTCCTCGTTGGTGTTGATGAGGGTGAATTTTTTCTTGCCATCCTGGCGGATAATGAGGCGGCCCTGTACAGCTAAATTGATAATGGCCGCGGTAAAGGCTTTGTTATCGTAGCCCATGTTGCGGATGAAGCGAATAGCAGCCGGGGAAAAGCCTTCGGGGGGCGTGTATCTTGGAATGATTATTCCCTTGCGGGGATCACGGCCCACCTTGCTCCAGGCATATAAATACCACAGGGGCAACAGGACCAAGGTCAACAGGCAGAAGAGGATGCCGAGGTTGTCTTTTAAAAACCAAAGGAATTTTTGCCGGGAGCTGGGCTCTTCCACATAGCCCTTAGGCCAGCCCACAACAATGGTCAGTCCTTCTCGGGCTACCAGGGCGCGGGTTGCAAAAAATCTAATCCCATCAGGGGTGGTCTCGGTGCGGAAATCACTGCCGGTGGCGCCCATGTAACCGGTATAGGCGGTGGCATCACTGACGGTGGCACCGGGAGGCAGGGCCACATTGGCGTTGGCATAGTCAATGGGGAAATCCCAGCCATTTCCGGTGACGTTCCAGTAGAGTTCGTCGTGAGTATCAAAGAAACCCAAAACCCGCTTTACCTTATAAGTAATTGTGTAGGTGTACTCACCGGGGTTGAGGTAGACATTTTCGCTGCCTATGCGGATGCGGATACCATTGGATAGTTTCTCGGTGGTATAAGGTTCGGGGTTGCCGTCCCGGAGGACAGAGAGCAGAGTTAAGTCTACCCTCACCCGATTGCCTTTATTGTCCTTGTATGTGGTGGGAATATCCCGGTAGATTCCCCGGCGGATATCCTTGCCTGCGCTCACCACCCGGATGCTTTCGCTGACGGTGACCGCCGCGTCAGGGTGGACTACTATGTCAGCATTGTAGATGAGGATTCTCTCCTCGGCAGCCTGCGCCTGCCCTGCAGGCAACAGCAGGAGGAGGATAAGGAAGGAAAGAAGGAGGCGGCTTATTTTTCGTCCCATGATATTTCAGGTGCCGTCCTTTCTGTGGCCAGTTCCAAAGTGAAGAACTCAGCCCGGGAAAATCCCGTTATTTTCGCAATGAGGTTACTGGGGAAGGACTCAACGCGGTTGTTGAGGAGGCGCACCGTGCCGTTGTAATAGCGGCGGGCCAGCTGAATTTGATCTTCCACATTAATGAGTTCCTGCTGGAGGTGGAGGAAGTTATCTGAGGCCTTTAAGTCGGGGTAGGCTTCCGCCAGGGCGAAGATGTTCTTAATGCCGGCGGTAAGGGCATTTTCAGCCTCGCCTTTTTCCTTTGTCCCCTGGGCGGCAAGGGCTGCGGCGCGCTTTTCCACAATTTCAAGCAATAAGTCCTGTTCATGACTGCTATAGCCCTTTACTGTTTCCACCAGGCTGGGGATTAAGTCACTGCGCCGTTTCAGCTGGACATCAATGCCGCTCCAGGCTTCCTTCAGCATATTTCTTACTTTTACCAATTTGTTGTAGGCAATAATGAAGTACAGCACTAAAATCACAACCAGGGCAACCGGAATCCATTCCATAATATCATCTCCTGTCTGATTACCATGGGCGTTATTTTCTACACGCCGCCTTTCTTTTCCTGCAGGACAGTATTTTTCTTTGCGGAAACCCTTTTTGCATGTATAATGAGGGAGTAATGACCTCATACTGTTAAGTTAGCTTGGAGTGATTTAATATGAAGGGATTAAAAAACTGGAGCCTGCTTTTATATTTTTCAGTCTCTTATTTCTGGCTGGAATTAGTGCTGCGTTTCTTTACTGTAGGCGGCAGCATTTTTTCTCTGGATCAGGTAATCATTGTCTTATTTGCCGTTGGGGCAGCGGTTTTTACCTTTATTCTCTGTTCTTTGTTTACTCCCAGGGTCAACCGCATCCTTGCCGCCATCTGCCTTGGTTTGGCCGGTGGGATATTTGCCTCCCAACTCATTTACCACAGCATTTTTACCACCTTCTACTCTCTGTACTCCGTCGGCAACGCCGGCCAGGTCTGGCAGTTTTGGCGGGAGGCACTGCATGCCATTATAAATAACGGCCTTAAGGTTCTCTTACTCTTCCTGCCCCTGGCGGTACTGCTGGCTGCCGGCAGAAAGATGTTTTCTTTTGCCAGGATTCGCTGGGCTTTGCGGGCAATGCTGGCGGCGGTAATAGTGCTGAGCTATGCCGGCGGCGTCGCTGTCGTCCAGGCTGGCGAACATCAATCCTCTTCCGCCTATTCTTATTACTATGAAAAGAGCTTTCCCGTTCATTCCGTACAAAAACTTGGCCTCATTACCACTATGCGCCTAGACTTCCAGCGTCTGATCACAGGCTGGACTCCGGCTGTTACTCCTCCGCCTTTGCCGGGAGAGGAAGTTCCGGGTAAGATCCCTCCTGAAGATAAGGAAGAGTATAATGTGTTGAATATTGACTTCGACCAGTTGCTCAACACCGAAACCGATGAGGAAATTCGCGCTATGCACAGATATTTCCGTATTGTTCCTCCCACAAAAAAGAACGCCTTTACCGGCAAATACCAGGGTTACAACCTCATCCTTATTACTGCCGAGGGCTTTTCCCACCTGGCAGTGCGGGAAGACGTCACTCCCACCCTGTATAAAATGATGCAGGAAGGCTATAAGTTTACTAACTTTTATACCCCCTTGTGGGGGGTAAGCACCTCTGACGGAGAATATGTGGCCTGCACCGGCCTCCTTCCCAAGTCCGGGACTTGGAGCTTTAAGGAATCTGCCGATAACTGCATGCCTTTTGTCATGGGGAACCAGTTGAAAGGCCTGGGCTACCAGACTGTTGCCTACCATAACCACAGTTATAAATACTACAGCCGCCACCTTTCTCATCCCAATATGGGTTATGAATACAAGGGTATCGGCAACGGCCTGGTGATGAAAAAAGCCTGGCCCCGCTCTGACCTGGAGATGATGGAAAAGTCAATTCCCGAATATCTGGGCGAGCATCAGTTCCACGCCTATTATATGACTGTCAGCGGGCATCTCAATTACAACTTTTACGGCAATGAGATGGCCGCCAAGAATAAAAAATATGTCAAGGACTTGCCTTACTCCGACGCCGCCAAAGCCTACCTGGCCACGCAAATTGAATTTGACCGCGCCATGGAATACCTGTTGCGAAAGTTGGAGGAAGCTGGCGTTGCAGACAAGACCTTAATCGCCATCAGCTCTGATCATTATCCCTACGGGCTTCCCCAGCCCGCCCTGGAAGAACTGGCCGGGGAAAAATTAGACAACTTTGAGCTCTATCGCAACGCCTTCATCCTTTGGACTAAGGGCATGGAGCCAATGGTTATTGACGAACCGTGCTGCAGTGCCGATATCATTCCCACTTTGTCCAATCTCCTGGGCCTGGAGTACGATTCCCGCCTGCTCATGGGCCGGGACATTCACTCCGGCGCTGAGCCCCTGGTCGTCTTCGCCGACGGCAGTTTCATCTCTGCCCGGGGCAGGTATGATGCCGGCAGCGATCAGTTTGAGCCAAATCCCGGTGCCAGCGTGGAAGAAG
The DNA here is from genome assembly GCA_012727415.1 of Bacillota bacterium. GTDB lineage: Bacteria > Bacillota > Proteinivoracia > UBA4975 > UBA4975 > UBA4975. Next base: position 6,545 of record JAAYHI010000015.1, on the reverse strand, counting down.
GGTATGAGGAGTCGGTGGCGGCCATTGTGGCGAGAAAGCTGTACTACTCCGCCATGATTCTGGATAAGGACTATTATGCTCATGTCCTGCCCCGGCGCTGATGGGAATGCAATCTCATATTTGACGAGATAAGGGTGCGCCCTTATCTCTTTATTTTTTCTGGAATACGCAACTGGATACGGTATAATAAGGGATAAAGCTTGTTGTAACAAAGAAGGGGAGGAGTTTCGTGGAACTGGAAAGGTACAGGGTTTTTAAGGACAAGGTTGTTACCAACGTCTCCCGGGTCATTGTGGGCAAGGACAGGGAAATTGAGTTGCTGATAGTCGCCTTTCTGTCCGGAGGGCATATGCTTCTGGAGGATGTCCCGGGGATGGGCAAGACCATGCTGATTAAGGCCTTTGCCAAGACCTTGAATTTACAGTTCAAGCGCATTCAATTTACTCCCGATTTATTGCCCTCGGATATTACGGGAATAAATTTTTACAATCAAAAGACCGGTGAATTTCAGTTCCGGGAAGGCCCCCTGTTTGCCAACATTGTTCTCGCTGACGAGATAAACCGGGCTACGCCCCGGACCCAGTCAGCACTCCTGGAGGCTATGGAGGAGAAGCAGGTTACTGTCGACGGGGAGACCAGGAAGCTGCCGCGCCCTTTTATGGTGCTGGCCACCCAAAATCCCGTGGAATCCTTTGGCACCTTCCCCCTACCGGAAGCGCAGCTGGACAGGTTTTTCATGCGCATGGGCCTGGGCTACCCCACCAAGGAAGAGGAAAAGGACATTATCCGGCTGAATACCGGCAATCCCTTGGAGGCTATTGGGCCCGTGGTGGAGAGAGGGGAGCTGGACAGCATATTTGCCCATCTGGCGGCAGTATCAATTCACCCTGATGTCATGGACTATCTCGTGGACATTGTCAGCGAAACCAGGGACAGGGAGGAGTACCAGCTGGGTGTCAGTCCCCGGGGGGCTATTGCCCTGTATAAAGCCTGTCAGGCCTACGCTGCCCTTAACGGCAGGGACTACATTCTTCCGGAAGATATAAAGTATCTTGCGCCCTATGTCCTCAACCACAGGATTATTGCCAGGGGAGCCGCCAATTTGGCCAAGGCTTTGGCACTGATTGAGGATACCGTGGCGGCGGTGGCCGTTCCCCTGGAAAATATGCAGGAACAGCCATGATTTGGTACGTCCTGGGGCTGCTGGCCTTGACTTTATTCGTCAATTACCTGGTGCTCTATTTCGGTTACACCGAGTTGACCTATAGCTTTGGCATAGAGAATAAGGATTATGAGATTGGCGAGGACATTGAGGTTTCCTCTGTTGTCGAGAATAATAAAGTGTTGTCGGTATCGTACTTGAAGGTGGAAGAGCACTTTCCCCCTCATTTCAGTGTGTCCAGGAATATCTACAGTTTGTTTATTATGCCCTTTCAGCGGGTGCGCAGGAAGTACAAAGTCTCTGCCAGCAAGCGGGGGCGCCATCGCATAGAGCAGGCAGTCCTTGAGCTGGGAGATTTCGCAGGGCTAACATCAAAGCAGCGCAAAATGCCCCTGGGCCAGGAAGTTGTGGTGCTGCCGAAAAAGGTTGAGCTGGCGGAAAGCATTGTTCCTCTGGGGGCACCGGGGGGAGATGTGTCTGTGCGGCGTTGGCTTATTGACGATCCCCTGATGACCATTGGCATCCGGGAGTACACCGGCAATGAGCCGCAGCGCTTTATTCACTGGCCCTCTTCGGCAAAGCATGGCAGCCTGATGGTGAAGAAGTTTGACTTCACCACCGATAATTCTGTTCTGGTTATTTTGAATGTCGAGACGATGAAGCCCTGCTGGAAGCCAATTGAAGAGGAGCTCATTGATGAGGCGGTTTCTCTCGCCAGGGCCGCCCTGGAAGAGTTTGAAGCCCTTAGCATCCCCTATGGTTTGGCCACCAATGCTTACAACGATGCATCCGGGCGCAGGGGGTACTTATACCATACCGGCTTGGGAGCCGCCCATCTCGACAATTTGCTCCATACCCTGGGCAGCATTCACTTTCGCATCCCCGGTTTTTTCGAAAATACCCTGCGGGATATAAGGAAGATGCGCGGCAACTTCACTACAGCAGTAATAATCACCCCCAGAATCCTCGACACCTATATTGAACCCCTTGACCTGCTGGCCAAGGCCGTTCCCCGCACAGTGGTCATTGCCATCGAAGATCAACATCTCGATGAGTTGAACAGCAGTATCATTAAATACAGGAGCCGGAAAAATGCTTAGTATAATTCTGCTGGAACTGCTGGCCGTCACTTCCCTGCTGTACTCCCTGTTGCTGATCTTTGTTTATTTTGCGCCGCTGGAATCCATGGCGATAATCTTCCTGTGGATGGTGGGGGTGTGCCTGTTTTACCATGTCAGCCGCAGGTGGGGGAAAGTTTTTCGGTTAAGTGCCCTGCTGCTGCTGGCTCCGCTGCACTTTTTCCGCAACCGGGTTGCCATGGCGTTTTTTATCATTACGGTTCCCCTGCTCATTGTCTATGTCGACAGGTGGCTGCACCGGGGCAGCACCAGAGATTATGCCGCCAATCTGAAAAAAGCGGGCATCCTTTATGCCATTGACCTTTGGATGCGCTCATTAATGCCCAATCTGGATAAGTCAGTTGCCCTGGCAGCGCCCTTTATCTTTGTCTACTTTCTCTCTCAGATCCTGCTGATCCGATCCATTCGGCATGTGGAGGCAGGCATGGAAATCCGGCGTTTGCGCAAATCCAACATCAGGTACTTAATTTTTGTCGGGGCAGTATTTCTCCTCACCGCAGTAAAAGATGTGCGCACTTTTCTGCTGGAGGCGGTGAAGAAGTTTGCCGCCATGCTGCTGTGGCCGGTGCAAATGGTGTTGAGGCTGATTGAATGGTTTATGGATTCCTTTAAAGGCCTGGAACCAAAATATCCCTCCGAACCTTGGCCGGGAGGGGAACCCCCTGGTAACGGCGGCGGGGAGCCACCGCCCCTGGAAGCTGGAGAAGAGGCCGTTATCAACCTGGACCTTTTGGAAAAGATCCTCCTGGCCCTGCTGGTGGCCGCGGCGATATTTATCCTCTACAGGATGATAGTCAAGGCAGGAGAGCGCAGTTACCAGGGGCTGAGTTATGTCGAGGAGAGGGAGTATATTAAGAGACAGCGCAAGAAGCGGCGCAGGCGGTTATTGCCCAAAAGGCCCGCTGAACCGGGAGAACTGGTGCGCTATTATTACCGCAAATTCCTGGCGAAACTCGCCGCCAACAAGATTGAGTTGTCTCCCCAGGATACATCCCTGGATGTCCGGGTGAAGGCGGAGACAGTCTTTCCCCATGGGCCTCGGGAGATAAGGGATCTTTACATCCCCAGCCGCTACGGAGGCAAAGAGGCAGATACCGAAAGGGTCAAGGAGATGGAGCAAATTTACAAGGATTTGGCGAAGGGGGGCCAGTAATTGCGTCTGTTTATTGCCATTAACCTCGATGACAAGACCAGGGCTGGAGTATGCAGGGTTATTGAGGGCCTTAAGCCCCATGCCCGCAAGGGCAGGTTTACACCGGCAGAAAACTTGCACCTGACCCTGGTGTTCATTGGCGAGACCAACAGGGTAAGTGCTGTCCAAGGGGCCATGGATGAGCTGCAGTTTCCTGCATTTACAGTTGCTGTGGGCGAACTGGGGCGGTTTTCCCGACCCTGCGGCGATATCTACTGGCTGGGAGTGGAGGGGGAAAGCCTGGAGCCCCTCCACCGACAGTTGCGGGACTCCCTTGTGGGCAGGGGCTTTGCCTTGGAAAGGCGAAAGTATAAGCCCCATCTTACCCTGGGGAGGGAGCTGGTCCTGCCCCGGGAACTGGACCTTTGGGGCCTGGGCCCCCGGGAGCCCTTGGCGATGGAAGTGAAAAAGATCAGCCTGATGCAGTCGGAGCGCATCAGGGGCAGAATGAGGTATACTGAAATATACAGTCGTCCTTTAAAGGAGGCAGAGAGATGACAGCTAGGGGATACGTTCAGGTATATACCGGCAATGGCAAAGGCAAGACCACTGCGGCAATGGGCCTGGCCTTGCGGGCCCTGGGTGCCGGCAAGAAGGTGTTGTTCATGCAGTTTATGAAGACGGCAACTTACAGCGAACACAAGATCTTGTCCCGTATATCGCCCAACCTTACCCTGAAGACAGTGGGAAAGCCTTTTTTCGTCGTCAAGGAGGGCAGCATGCCGGAGGAGGAGCTGGCCAAATGGCGCAAACAGGCAGTGATATTCCCGCCGGGGGAGCCTCCCCGGGAATATGTCGACCTCATCCGCCAGGGGCTGGCTCTGGCCCGGGAGGCTACCAGCAGCGGCGAATACCAAGTGGTCATCCTCGATGAATTGGTTGTCGCCCTGCATTTTGGCCTGGTGAGCTGGCAAGATGTGGAGGACCTCATCGAGGCAAAAGCCCCGGAAGTGGAATTGGTCCTCACCGGCCGGGGAGCCACTGCCGAGCTCATTGCCAGGGCCGACCTGGTCACCGAGATGCAGGAAGTCAAGCACTACTACACCCAGGGGGTCATGGCCCGCAAGGGCATCGAAAACTAACCGTACAAATCGGGGACGGTCCTCTTTTTTGTACAATCGTGACTTTAGTAAGTCTATTACCTGGATTGGGCAGGTTTTTACTGTACTTCCGAGAATCAACATTAAGCGATATCTGCAATGCGACCGAATGGGCCTGTCCCAGGTGTCGCAGGGCTGGGAGGGAATTTAATGAAAATAATTGTCGTCGGCGGAGTTGCCGCAGGGGCCTCTGCCGCTGTAAAGGCCCGGCGGGTTAATGAAGAGGCCGAAATAATTATCTTTGAAAAAGGCCCTTATGTTTCCTTTGCCAACTGTGGCCTGCCGTACTATGTGGGTGGCGATATCAAGGGAGAGGGGAACCTGCTCCTGGTTACTCCTCAGTTATTTAAGGACAGGTTTAATATCGACGTCAGGGTTAACCACGAGGTGCTGAAGATTTTGCCGGAAGAAAAAGCGGTTGAGGTGCAAAATGAAGAGGGAGTATTCAGGGAAGGGTATGACAAGCTCATTCTTGCCCCGGGCAGCAAGCCAGTGGTCCCGAAGCTTCCGGGAATCGAGCTGCCAGGGGTATACAACTTATTTACTGTTGATGAAGCTGTGAAAGTCCGGCAAAATTTAGACGGAGTTAAATCTGCCGTTGTGGTGGGCGGAGGTTTTATCGGTCTGGAAACCGCTGAAGCTTTCCACAAGCAGGGAATAAAAACTGCCATTGTCGAATTGGCGCCGCAACTGGCAGCAGGCTTTGACCCGGAATTTTCAATTCCCCTGGAGAGGCATTTGCAGGAGAAGGGGATTGATGTAAAACTGGGAGCGGCCCTGACTGCAATTCACGGAAGCGCTAGGGTGGAAGAAGTAGAGCTGTCTAATGGCGATAGAATTGCTGCCGACTTGGTGGTGGTGGCCATAGGCAGCAATCCCCAACTGGCACTAGCGAAAAACTCCGGCCTGAGAATCGGGGAAAGCGGCGGACTGGCGGTTGATGCCACAATGCAGACAAGCCAGCCTGACATCTACGCCGCCGGGGATATTGTGGAGTCTTTGCACCTGGTCGCTAAACAGATGGTGCGCATCCCCCTGGCCGGCAGCGCCAATAAACAGGGGCGGGTTGCAGGTGCCAATGCCGCCGGGGGTAAATTGCTGTTTAAGGGAGTGCAGGGGACAAGTATCCTCAAGGCCTGCGACATTACCCTGGCCCGCACCGGCCTCACGGAAGGGCAGGCTAAGGAATTGGGCAGGAAATTCTTTGTCTGTTACAGCCCCTCCCTTCATCACGCGGGCTATTACCCCGGCGCCAGGTGGATGATCTGCAAGATGGTGGTGGAGGAATTTACCGGCCGCATCTTGGGCGCACAAATTATTGGCTGGGAAGGTGTAGACAAGAGAATAGATGTTTTATCAACAGCCATCTATGCCGGTCTGACAGTCTTCGACCTGGAAAATCTCGATCTGGCATATGCCCCACCCTTTGGCTCAGCCAGAGATCCCGTCTTCATTGCGGGCATGATCGCCAGTAATGTTATCCGGCACGAAGGGCGGATTATTACTCCCCGGCAGCTGGATGATTTGCGCACAGCAGAAGATATTACAATTCTCGATTGCCGCACGAAAGAGGAATACGCCAGGGGCCATATTGAGGGAGCAATCCACATGCCTTTGGACGAGCTGAGGAGCCGCTATCAGGAACTAGACCCTGATAAAAAGGTCGTCACCTATTGCGGCATTGGCTATCGGGCATATCTGAGTTTTCGCTTCCTACTGCTAAAAGGTTTTTATGTTTACAATCTCACAGGGGGCTATGCAAGTTATACCATGAGTATCCCCGGCTAGAGTATCCCGGGCAATTCTCATTGCCACCTATTACCATCCTCAATCCCTTGTCCGGTAGTATATAATTCTATATAACGGAATCAGCATTACTGAGCCAAGTCTTACCATTGGAGTGATTTCCATGCACAAGAATCGCCTTGTCCTTCGTTCCGCAGCCCTTACAG
>JAAYHI010000002.1 GCA_012727415.1 Bacillota bacterium | reverse complement strand
CCCTGGCGGACAGGTTGAGGTCTTGTGCTTTTACAACTAATACCAGTTCTGTTGTCATGAAAATCCTCCTTTGCTTAAGATAATATGCCAGACCCGGAATGCGGTCAACGGGGCTGGCATTTTTTTTCTGCCAGGAGAATAAGTTTTATATTGATTGGAGGGGGACACGTGAAGCGGTGGATATATTTTTTCCTGCTCTTAGTCCTGCTGGGAATGACTCTCGTTATGCTGAGGGGCTATATCCTGCCGGATAGTCATGTCTGCCAGTACAATCGCAAGCTCTATCCCTGCGATCCCCCATTGGCCGGGGCCAATGTGGCGGAATTGCAGCTAAGGCTGCGGGAACTGGGTTTTTATATCGGTGAAATCAACGGTATCTATGATGAGGCCACCGTCAGGGCGGTTAAAGAAGCGCAACTGGCCCTGGAACTGGAGCCCACCGGTGTTGCGGAAATATCCTTCTGGCCCCTGCTGTACCATGCTGAAGCCGAAACTCAAGGGGTGAACACCGAACCTCCTCCTGGGAAAGTACATGTGGAGATCTACTTGCACAAGTTAAAGCTGGTGCTCTTTTCCGACGGAGAAGAATATGCCTCCTTCCCCATAGCCGCTGGCTATCCCGCTACTCCCTCACCCATGGGGGAATGGCGGGTGACGGAAAAAAATTATCGGCCCAATGATGCTTTTGGCACGCGGTGGATGCGGCTGAGCGTCCCCTGGGGCGGTTACGGCGTCCATGGCACTAATGCCCCCTGGTCTGTAGGCCGGGTAGCAAGTCTGGGCTGCATTCGCATGTACAATAAAGATGTGGAGCTGATATATCCCTGGATTCCCATTGGAACCAGGATTATTATTACCGGGGACTACCAGGTTAAGTTCAGGCTGCCAATGAGCAAGGGCCAGGTGGGGCAAGATGTCGTCCTGGTGCAGTGGGCCCTGAGGGCGGCAGGATTTTGTCCCGGTGAGGCCGGCGGGGTCTTTAACCAGGAGACAGAGGCTGCTGTCAGAGAACTGCAGCGCTTCTTTGGCCTGGAACCCACCGGAGTGGTGGATGAGACAGTATTCGAGCTGATAAATCGCGGGGAGGGTAAAGAATGGCCGCCAAAATAATCCCATTATCCCTGTGCTTAATCCTCTTTGCCAATTGCTTCGGCGCTGCCCCGGAAACTGTTATTGATCCGGACGCTGCCCTGGATGCTGAGCGCACGTACATTGTCGAGTACTGGGATGTGGAATTGCCCCGGGCTTTGGATCCCCAAAGCAAGTATAGGCCGGGGGTGGAGAAAGCCCTGGAGGAATTTTGTGCTGCAAACCCCGGCATCGATGTGCGCCTGAGATGGCTGCAGTGGACAGAAGCAGGGGAAGAACTGGCCAGGGTGTTGCGGGATGGCAATCCGCCGGATATCTTTGCCGACTGGCAGGGGATTGCCCGCAGCGACCACCTGCTGCAAATACCGGCAAGTACTTGGTTGGATAAGGAGCACCTAACTGCGGCAGGCAAAAATATGAGCACCCACGAGGGGAAAATCTGGTCCTGGCCCCTGATGTTTTGGCCCCTGGGGCTGCTGGTTATGGAAAGTCGCTGCGGCTTGAGCATGGAGGAACTGGAAGCTGTTATCCGCTCCCCCTGGGACTGGCCCCAGTTTGCCCAGTGGCTGGAAAGCAAGGGGCTGCAGTTATTGGCCAATGACTGGGAAAGTGAATTTGCTGCCCAGGCCCTGGTGGCCTCCACCGGGCGCAGTTGGGGGCAGTGGGGGGGACAGGAACTGCACCAGGTCTTCACCGGCCTTAAACTGGTGGTGGATGGCGGGCTTGTGCATAAGGGCAGGGACACACAGATTCTCCAGGGGGAAGATGTTATTGGAGGGACCACTCCTGCCCTGATGTTTTGGCTTAAGGAAAATTATCCAGAAGAACAGGTGCTGCTGCTGCCGCTGCCGGCAGCGGGATCCGCCGCTTATCTGCCTATTTCCGGGGTAAACCTGCTGCAATTTCGCCAGCTTCGCTACAAGGGGGATGATCACGCACGGGCGGCGGCAATGGTAGCTGAATTTCTCGCCCAGGAGCAGGGGAGCCAACTGGCGGGCCTGCTGATGGCTGCCTCTCCCTGGCGGGACAGCCCCCAGGAAAGTCCCGAAGTCCCTGCCTGGTACTCCCTTTTGCTCCGGGAGGCAAAGGAGCGGGGGGTGCCCAGCCGCCGGACAGATAAGGCCGGCGTCATCAAGGAGCAGGAGGCGAGAAGGCATGCCGCCATCCTGCTGGCGCAATTTTGGGCTGGGGAGATATCCCCGGAGGAGCTGGCCCGGGGATTTGAGGAATTCCAGTAGAGAACAGGGGCAAAATATGGTAGGATAAAAAAAAAGCTTTGGAGCGATTTTCATGAAAGAGTCATACTTAGACAATGCAGCAACGACACCTTTAAGTCCTCAAGTCCGCGAAGCCATTAGCGCCGCCTTGACCCTGTATGCCAATCCTGCATCTCTCCACCGTCCCGGTGTGGAAGCGGAGAAGCAAGTAGATGCAGCGCGGGAAAATGTGGCCAGGCTGCTGGGGGTGTCCCCGGCCAGCCTGGTCTTCACTTCCGGCGGGACTGAGGCCAATAATTTGGCCATCAAGGGTTTTCTTGCCCGCTCCCGGCAGCGGGGGCGGTTGGTCACTTCCCGGGTCGAACACCCCTCGGTATTGGAAGTTTTTAAGGAACTTGAATCCCGGGGCTATGAGGTGCTGTACCTGCCGGTAGATGACCGGTGTCAGGTACAGCTCTCTGCCCTGGAAGAGGCGCTGGCTGAGCCTGTGAAGCTTGTCAGCATCATGGCTGTCAATAATGAAACCGGCGCCATTCAGCCCATAAAGGAAATTGTCAATTTGGTCAGGGCTAAGCAACCGGAAGTATGCATTCATGTCGACGCGGTTCAGGCCCTGGGCAAGATACCGGTTCGGCCCCGGGAACTGGGGGTAAACTTAGTTTCCATCAGTGCCCATAAAATACACGGGGCCAAGGGAACTGGCGCCCTGTACGCAGACAGGCGTGATTTGTTGTTGCCCCTGATACATGGCGGCGGCCAGGAAGCTGGCCTGCGTTCGGGCACAGAAAACACCCTGGGGATTATCGGCTTTGGCTGTGCCGCCAGGGAAGCGGAGGCAAACATGGCGGCCAACCAAGGGCATGTCACAGGGTTGCGGCACCAGTTCCTCCAGGGCCTCCAGAACTTGCCCTGTAAGGTCATTTCTCCCGCCGACGGCGTTCCCTACATTGTTGCAGTATCTTTCCCGGGTTTTCGGGGGGAGGTCCTCTTACATGCCTTGTCGGCCTATGGCGTGTATGTTTCCACCGGGGCTGCCTGCTCCGGCAAAAAGGGTCAGATGAGCCACGTGGCGGAAGCAATGGGTTTGGACCGGGAAACGGCGGAAGGCTTGCTGCGGTTCAGTTTTTCCGCCCTTACAACCGAAAGGGAAGTGGAATATGCTGTGCAAAAAATCCGCCAGGTCTTGGCTGACTTATCCTTTGTTCGGGGGAGGAGGAGCAGATGACATACGATAAAATGCTTTTGCGCTTTGGGGAAGTGGGCCTTAAGGGCAAGAACCGGGCATTTTTTATCCGGGCTCTTGCCGCCAATGTCAGAAGAGCCTTAAAGCCCCTGGGGCAGGACTTTCGGGTCAGCACTCCCTATGGCCGCATCTTCATTGATTTGCCCGGGGACTGCGATACAGGTGCAGTTGTTGATGCCCTGGGGAAAGTCTTTGGCCTGGTTTCCTTCAGCCCCGTGGTGCAAACCGAGCTGACCTTGGAGGCAATTGCCCATGCTGCCCGCCAGGAATTGCAGGCAGACGGGCTGCCCAAGACTTTTAAAGTGGCTGCCCGCAGGTCCCTCAAAACCTTTCCCCTGGACTCCATGGAGCTTAACCGGGAATTGGGGGGCATTTTGCTGCAAAGCTTTCCCGGGCTGAAGGTAGACCTGCATCAGCCCGAGCGGGTTGTCAACGTAGAGGTAAGGCCGGAGGGGGCCTATGTATTTTCCCGGGTGTTCGCCGGCGCCGGCGGGTTGCCGGTGGGGGTTTCGGGAAAAGGTGCCTTGCTGCTTTCAGGAGGTATAGACAGTCCTGTAGCGGGCTGGATGGCAATGAAGCGGGGCATTTCCCTGGAGGCAGTATACTTTGACACTCCGCCCTTTACATCTCCCCGGGCCCTAGCCAAGGTGGAGAAGTTGGCTGGGATTCTCGCCCAGTGGGCACCCCTTAACTTGCATGTTGTCAACTTTACTCCTGTACAGCGGAGCATAATGGAGCATGTGCCGGAGGAACTGACGATTACAATAATGCGCCGCTTTATGTTTCGGGTGGCCGAGGCCCTTGCCCTCCGGGAGGGGGCGCTGGCCTTGATTACCGGGGAAAATGTGGGGCAGGTAGCCAGCCAGACACTGGAAAGCCTGAGAACTATCAATGCGGTAGTGTCTCTGCCGGTGCTGCGCCCCGTTGTCTCCCTGGACAAAGTGGAAATTATGGACATAGCTGAAAAAATAGGCACCTACAGCACCTCTATTGAACCTCACCAGGATTGCTGCACTCTCTTTGTCCCTTCCCATCCCAGGACAAAGCCCACTGTCGCCCAGGCCACAGAGGCGGAAAGGGATTTGGATGTCCCTGCACTGGTGGCTCTGGCTCTGGAGGGCACGGAATCGAGAAAATTGGTCGGGAACCTATCTGTATTGTAAAAATAAATGTACATGGTATAATTTTCATTAACTAATGAGCGGGGAGGGGGTGTGTAAGTGAGCAAATGGCGTTGCACAGTATGTGAGTATGTATATGATCCCGAGCTTGAGGGCGGAGTGGATTTTGAAGATCTGCCGGAAGACTGGGTATGCCCTGAATGTGGCGTAGGCAAAGACTTTTTTGAGGAAATCTAGCATTAAAGAGGGTGCCCCGGATGGCACCCTCTTTTTGTTAAACAGTATGTTGGGAACTGAACTTCTGCCAGGCCTGAGTAATCTCCTGCGGGGGAGCTTCCTGGGGCATGTACATGCCTCTTCGCTGCATCACGGTGAACAGGTCCTGATGGAGCTGGTGGGTGTCCATGAGGATGTTGCGGAAGTCATCCCGGAGTTCTGGAGTGCTGGCTTCGACAGAAGCCGAGTTGTAGAGATTGGTCATGTGTTTTTGGCAGGATAAGGCATCTTCCAAAATGTTGCTGGCGGTCCAGCGGATTTCCGGGTTGGTTTTCATTTCGCCTCCTATTGCATTCCCCTGTGTTTCTGTAAATGCTTCATCAGTGTGTTATAATGCTGTTGATGTTTATTGGCCATATTCATGCAAATTTCTGATACTTCCCGATCCTGGGTCTGGGAGCCGTAGAAACTGCATTTTTGGGCCGCTAACTGCTCTGCTTTCAGACAGTCCTCCAGATAATGCAACTCCTTATGGGTTATGTTGCCGTGCAATTACGCGCCTCCCTTATGTGTTTATTACTAACATGTCCCTTGCAGGCAATAAATATACTAGCTGTCAATCCTGCGTTCTGTGGTATACTATGTCTATAAAAGAGGTGAGTCTGTGCAGGCAGAAAAGCTTAGCCACGGGCAAATCCGGGAATTGATTCAACATTTCTCCGCTGAGCCTTTGGAGAATTACGAACTGATGTGGGTGCTGGAAAGCTGTCTCGAGACTCCATCCAGTTCCGTCTATGGGCTCGGCGCCTTCCCCTGGGCAGGGGGATTGGTGGCAATTCATCGCCAATGCATTTGGCTGCGGCTGGACAACGAAATGCACCTGGAGACCCTGTTGGCACCGCTGCCAGACCTGGATCTCTGCCGCTTCTATACAGCCGGCTTACATACTTTGGATATGCTGCAGCGGTGGTTCCCGGGAGGAGTGGTCACCCAGTCATCTCTATGTGTTCGCAACCTGACCAGCACCTGGAAAAAGCGGTTTGAAGTCACTGTGAGTTCTAATCCCGACCCCCATACCCTGGGGGGCTGGGACTATGAGGTTTACGATGCAGATGGAGTCCTGGCGGCTACCTGTTCCAGTCAGCAGGTGGTATCTCCCTGGCAGGAAATTATCGAATGGGTTGGCTATAGGCTGGAGAACTATTGGGTGGAACAGGCCTATGGGGCGGTGACCGCTGAGTTGTTAGGCCGGGGAAGTCCCGTGGTGATCCGGGCGGACACTGAGGAGTTGTCGGCTCTGTTAGCCCCCTTGGGTTATCGGGAATTTGGAAAACTTTATTACTACGTTGCCCCCCGAGAATTGTAGCCAATAGCAAATTAGTGGAGGAGATTTGATGCACTACGTCCTTGTAACGATTTACAGTTACTTGCTTGGAGCAATTCCTTCTGCTTATATCATTGGCAACATAAAGGGCATAGACATTACCAGCGAAGGCAGTGGCAACATAGGCGGCACCAATGCATATCGAGTCTTGGGGCCTCGCCTGGGAACAATTGTGGCCTTGATGGATGTTGGCAAAGTCTTGCTGGCCCTGATAATTACCCGTTCCTGGCTAATCAGCGAAGCCGCCACGGCCTGCGCAGTGCTGGCTGCCGTACTGGGTCACAACTGGTCTGTATACGTAGGGTTTAGGGGCGGCAAGGGCATTGCCGTTTCCATCGGCGCGTATCTCTTCTTGTTCCCCGATTTGGCTGTGGGAGCATTGCTGGCAGCGGTCTTTATTGTGCTGATGACCAAGTATGTGTCCCTGGGATCACTGAATTTTCTCATGACAATGACGACTATGTTGCTGGTCAGTGATACCAGCCTGTGGTTTAAAGGGCTGGGAATCTTGTTGTTGATAATCGGCATGTACAGGCATAAGGTCAACATCAAAGCCCTGCGGGCAGGCACCGAGCGCAGGTTCGGGGCAAAGTAATTGGAGGTGTAACGATGATTATTGGCAATAAGGAGGAGCTCATTAGGGCTACCCAGGAGATTGTGCGTATTGCCAGTGTGAAAGAGGCTCCTGCCGGAGAGGGCAAGCCTTTTGGCCAGGGAGTCGCCCAGGCTCTGGAGTATGCCCTGGAGAAGGGCAGGGAGTTGGGTTTTAAGGCGGAGAACTTCTCCGGTTATGCCGGCCATATTGAGTATGGTGAAGGCAATGAAATTGTTGGGATTCTTTGCCACCTGGATGTCGTTCCTGCCGGCGAAGGCTGGAGCGTCGACCCCTTTGGCGGCGAAATTATTGACGGCAAACTGTATGGCCGGGGCACTATAGACAATAAGGGACCGGCGATGGCAGTTCTCTATGGCCTGGCTGCTTTAAAGGAGTCCGGCTGGCGGCCCCGGCGCCGCATCCGCCTTATTCTGGGCTGTGATGAGGAAAGCGACTGGGAGTGCATGCGCAATTACTTGCCCCTGGCGGGAAAGCCCGAGGTTGCCTTTACCCCGGATGCAGAATTTCCCGTTATCAACAGCGAAAAAGGCATTCTCATGGTGGAATTATCCGGGGAATTGCAGACGCCAAAGGGAATCGAACTTGTCAACATCCAGGGGGGCAACCGCCCCAACATGGTCCCCGATCGTTGCCGGGTGACACTGAGAGGCATTGAAGACGACGGCCTCCTGGCAAAGACTGCCGCGAAAATTGGCGCGAAAATGGACATTATCCGCGAGGAATCGGAAATTACCATGGTCTTTAAGGGGGTCTCTGCTCACGGCAGCCTGCCGGAGACTGGCGTCAATGCAATCAGCTATGCTTTGGCAATGCTGGTTCACTTGGGATTTGACCAGGGAATTATCAACGATCTTTACGAACACATTGGCTTCAGCCATGATGGCCGCGGCCTCAATATCGAGGTGCGGGATGAGGTATCCGGCCCCCTTACGGCTAATATGGGTGTTATCTCCATGAAAGGCAACAGGGTTGCCGTCATGGTGGACATTCGCTATCCCGTTAGCTTCACAGAAGAACAAATTCTTGAACGCCTGGCAGCCGGCCTGCCCCCGGCAGTTACCCTTCAGTCCCATGGCGGCAAGGCACCTTTATATGTGGACGGAAACTCAGAGCTCATCCAGATATTACAACAAGTATATGAGAAGCATACCGGCCAGGAAGCGAAACTCATTTCCATCGGGGGCGGCACTTATGCCCGGGCCCTGGACAATGCTGTGGCCTTTGGTCCGGTTTTCCCCGGTCAGACTGAGCTGGCCCATCAGCCCGATGAATACATCTCTGTTTCCCACTTGGTGCATTTGGCCGAGATCTACAGCGATGCCATTGCCAAACTGGGACAGGGAAAATAAAGGGGAATTTTAATCTCCAACCACGAAAGGGGAGGCTTCAATGAGAATTGGAATTTACGCTGATGACCCCGGACATGTAGCTAAATTTATCAATGACCTGGCTGACAGAATCATGTGGGCTGCAGGGCCAGCACTGGAGGGAGATTTTCCTTTCCCGGTCTACAACGATTATGACCTGGCAATGGAAATCGCCCCAGTAGCCATAGTCATCGATTGCATCGGTGACCTCCAGGACCCGGGAGTATTTATCGTCCCGGCAGCCGCAGCCCTTTCGCTGCTGGGGGCAGGAAAGGAGCAGGCTGTAGTACCTGTACCGGACACAGCTTTTTCTGCCGCTTCATCCCAGTTGCGGGCAAGTGTTGACAAAATTTCCTTGGGACTTTCGCAGTTACACACATACTCCCAGCGGCTGACTCAGGTGGGAGAAGCATTAAAGGAAGCGGCTGCGGATATTGCCGGGGATCTTGAACTCACAAACAGAATCCTGGACACAATTAAACGCACTGCCAAGCGCAGTAAAATTATTGGCCTTAACTCGGCCATTGAAGCGGCAAGAGTTGGTGAAGAAGGCAAGGGTTTCGCAGTTGTGGCCGAGGAGATTAAGACTCTGGCCGATGACAGCGCTCAGTCCCTGTTGAATATCGAAAGAATTCTCGAGGGTATCCAGCAGCGGTCCCAGGTATTAACGGAGGGGACAAGTACTGTAGCTGAGCTGACAGTGCTGCAGCAACAAGCAGCTGCGGATATAGAGGCAATGATGGCTGCGTTAAAGGAGTTGGGTCAAGATTTCAAACAGCTTGACGAAGGCCAGCCTGCTTAAAGACCGGGCCAAAGTACTGGGTTTTTGTGCTTTGGGTATTGCCCCGGCTGCTGAGGATGGGGAAATGCTTCGCCGCTTGTCCCTCAGCCCCCGCCCTCCCTATGTGCCATGGAAGCCGGAGTACAGATGTTCTCCCCGCTTCTGGCTGCCCGAGGCCAGGTCAGTGCTGGTGGGTGCCGTTTCTTACCTGGACCGCTACGCCAGGGATTATTCTTCTCCACCCCTGGGCAAGGGCTATTTGTCTCCCTTTGCCTGGGAGCCTGACTACCATGAGGTGGTGTTGGCAAAGCTCAAGCAGTTGGGAGATTATCTCGAAAAACTGCAGCCAGGGACGAAGTACATCCTGCAGGCGGACAACGGCCCTGGCTGTGAACGCTTATACGCTTGGCGGTCAGGGGTGGGATGGCAGGGAAAGAATAATTTTATTGTCGTTCCCAATGTGGGGTCCTTTGTCTGGCTGGGCCTGTTGGTAACTGATTTGGAGTTGCCCCCAGATGTCCCCCTGGCTGACCAGTGCGGCGCTTGTCAGTTATGCCTGGAGGCATGTCCCACTAAAGCCTATAAAGAAGACTATGTTTACGACTATACCCGTTGCATGGCCTACTTGCTTACAGTGAAAAAAAGCCTCAGTCTTCCACAACGTCGTGCCCTCAGCAGGCACAGGATGATCTACGGCTGTGATTTTTGCCAGCTGGCCTGTCCTCACAACAAACCTGTCGAAGATGCCCCCAGCCCCTGGTTGAATGTGGAGAGCTTGCTGGCGATGCCAGCCTCGGAGTTTAAGGCTTTTTTCCGGAGGACTGCTGCATCCTGGCGCGGGAGCAATGTACTGCGGCGCAATGTTGTCCTCGCTGCCGCTGCCAGCGGGAGTTGCCTGGAAGTGCTGCAGAAACTGGCCCGGGGGGAAGGGCTGGTGGCTGAGACTGCCAGGGCTGTGCTGGCAGACATTGACCAGGAGCAGGGCCCGTGCAGTTGTTTTCGCTGCGATTAATCTATGGTATTATCATTTTTTAATCATCTTCCCGGGAGGTGTCTTGATGGACGCGGTCACTCATGAACCCTATGTGGCAGAGATTGACAAGTTAATTCGAAGGGTCAGCTTTGTCATCAAGTGTCGGGGGCGAGATATACTCAATGAATTTGGCATTACTACTCCACAGTTTAACGCATTGTTGGTGTTAAGGGATAATGGGGACATGACTATCGGTGATTTGGGCAATAAATTGTACCTTGCCAGCAGCACGGCTACGGATCTCATTGACAGGATGGAACGCGATGGCTTGGTTGTCAGGAAGAGAGACAGCAGCGATCGCCGGGTTGTCAGGCTGCAAATGTCGGAGAAAGGGCATGAGATGATACACGCAGTAATTGAAAATCGCAAGCGCTATCTCAGCGGACTTTTGGCCCAGATTTCTCCCGAAGAAATTGAGGCTTTGCAGAAAGCCCTGAACTCTTTATACGTAATGATGAAACCCCCATGCCAGAAAAATGATTGAGCTTAATCTCCGCAGCCCACAGCCACTGCTGCGGAATATTTTTGCACAAAAGATACTAATGAATACAATAGGATAACCGCCTAGAAGGAGGAATTACATTGGTGGAAATAGTGATAACAGCACTGCTCATTTTTGTCGCCCGGGTGACAGACGTTACCCTGGGAACCCTGCGGATGTTGATGCTGGTCAGGGGACGGCGTATGCCTTCGGCTGTCATAGGCTTTTTCGAAGTCCTCGTCTACATCCTTGCCCTGGGCCGTGTCGTCAATCAATTGGACCGCTGGGAGTATCTGCTGGTATATGCCCTGGGCTTTGCCTGCGGTAACATCCTCGGCATTTATATCGAAGAAAAAATGGCCCTGGGTTTTGTCGGCGCCGAGGTTGTCGTCGAGGCAAACAGCGACTCCCTGATCAGTTGTCTCCGGGACAATGGCTATGGGGTCACTGTCACCGAAGGCTGGGGCAAGGACGGCCCCAAGGACATACTGACCATTATCACTGAACGCAAACAGCTGCCTAAGTTAATGGAATTAATTAAAGAACATGACAGCCATTCATTCGCCATAGTCATGGATGCCCGCAAGACCATGGGCGGGTATTATAAGCAGCGCAATAAATCAAAATGACACAGGGGTTCCCGTGTCATTTCTTTTATTAGTTGTCATTAACTCTTATTGTTTCAATATCTTCAAGGGACATGACATAGTCATAAGCATCACATATCCATTGATAATCCAGCCCCTCAGCTATAAACTTTTGCACATCCTCTGGGAAAGTTGAATTGTGATGTAATCTCCTTCATGCTACGGAAGGGCCTATCGCAAAATATACCAGGAAACGTCTGCACTCCTCACACATATTTTCCCAGTTGTAACATTACTTCCTTATAAAAATGATTAGTTTATTACAATCAGGTTGATTGTTTCTTACCGATGGAGAATCCTATAGAATAGAGTACAAACATGTGCTATATTGGTACTGTCCATAGGTCCAATGACAGTAATGGAGGTCGTACATATGGAAGAAAAGAAAGCCATCGGCCTTCTGGACTCCGGTGTGGGCGGGCTGACCCTGGTCAAAGAGCTGAACAGGCTGTTGCCCGGAGAGGATATCGTATACTTTGGGGATACTGCCCGCATGCCCTACGGAGCCAAGGAGCCCGAGGCAGTCAGGAGTTTTGCCACAGAGATTATTGAATTTCTTGCTGCCACCCAGGACATCAAGCTCTTGATTGTGGCATGCAACACTGCCACGGCAGTAGGGCTTGGCTATTACCAGGAC
Organism: Bacillota bacterium; assembly: GCA_012727415.1. Lineage (GTDB taxonomy): Bacteria > Bacillota > Proteinivoracia > UBA4975 > UBA4975 > UBA4975. The sequence goes on along the minus strand of JAAYHI010000002.1, from coordinate 8,241 downwards.
CGGTTTCCCTTCCCGGTGCTGGGGGTTTTGGAGCCCGGCGTCCAGGCAGCCCTGGACAAGAGCCGCTCCAGGCGTATAGGCGTAATCGGCACTGAGGCCACTATTGCCAGCAAGGCATATCCCAATGCAATTTTGGCCAGGGATAAAGAGGCGAAAGTCTTCGCCAAGGCCTGTCCTCTCTTCGTGCTCTTGGTTGAAAACCAGCTTACCGATACACCGGAGGCTTACAGAATAGCTGAGAGTTACCTGGCCCCCCTGAAGGGACAGGGCATTGACACTCTAATCCTGGGCTGTACCCACTATCCCCTGATGGAACACGTGCTGGCTGCAGTGATGGGTGAAGGGGTGGCGCTGGTCAACTCGGCACAATATACTGCTTTGGCCGCCAGAGATGTTTTACGAGCTCAGGGATTGCTCAACTCTGCCCAGGAGGGCAGGCGGCGGTTTTTTGTCAGCGGCGACCCCCGGAATTTCGAACAAATAGGCAAGAGTTTGCTGGGATACGACGTAAAAGCATTCAGGGTAATGTTGTAGGAGGGATAAAAAGTGGCGACAATAGTGCTGGGAGTAATAGGATCTGATGTGCACGCCATTGGCAACAAAATTCTGGAGTATGCCTTTACCGAGGCGGGCTTTAAGGTAGTTAACCTGGGAGTGCTTACAACCAAGAAAGAGTTTGTACAGGCGGCAATAGAAACAGATGCCAGGGCTATCCTGGTTTCTTCCCTGTACGGCCATGGTGAAATCGACTGCCGGGGACTCAGGGAAATGTGTATCGAAGCCGGCATTGGCGACATCCTCCTCTATGTGGGGGGGAACCTGGTGGTGGGCAAACAGGAGTGGGAGCCTGTCCGGGACAAGTTCCTGGCCATGGGATTTGACCGGGTATTCCCGCCGGCAACAATGCCCGATGAGGCCATTGCCTTGTTGAAGCAGGATTTGGGAGTGAGCTAGTTGGCAATTTACTTACTTGCCGATGTGGGCAGCACCTGGACCAAACTTACTGCCGTTGACAGTAAGGGCAATATTGTAGGCCAGGCTTCGGCACCTACTACAGTAAAGACCGACATCATGGAGGGCGTTGATGCCGCCCTCCGGGAAGTCCGGCTGCAGACAGGCAGAAAAGAAGACAGCATCTACGCCTGCAGCAGCGCCGCCGGCGGACTGGCAATGATCGCCTGCGGCCTCGTTCCTGAGCTTACCGGTGAGGCTGCAAGACTGGCCGTGCTGGGGGCCGGGGCCAAGGTGCTGCGTGTTTTTGGTTATAATCTCAATGAGGATGATCTGCGGGAAATCGAAGCACTCCGCCCCGATATCCTGCTCCTGGCAGGGGGAACTGACGGCGGCAACAAAAAGATTCTCCTGGAGAATGCCCAGGCCTTGGCGGACATGGTGTCGCCGCTGCCCGTTGTGCTGGCGGGAAATCGAAATGCCGCCCGCCAGGGGGCGGAAATCCTGGAAGCTACCGGGTTCAGCGTAAAGATCACCGGCAATGTCATGCCGGAGCTCAACCGCCTGGATATTGAACCTGCCCGGGAGGCAATTCGGACCTTATTTTTGAGTCATATTGTAAAGGCTAAGGGCATGGAGGCCTTCAGCCGCCATCTGGCAGCGCCATTAATCCCGACTCCCGCAGCCGTCCTGGCAGCGGGCAAGCTGCTGGCTGCGGAAATGGGAGAGCTGTTGCTGGTGGACATAGGGGGGGCAACTACCGATGTGTACAGCTATGGTGGCATTGAGACGCCGCCGGGCATGGTGCGCAAAGGGCTTTTACCCCCCTGGGATATGCGCACGGTGGAAGCAGATATAGGTATGCGCTACAGTCTGTCCAGCCTGGTGGAACAGGCGGGCCGGGACCTTCTCGCCGGTGCGCCCCAGCGGGAACAATGGCAACAGGAGCTGGATAAACTGCTGGCCTGCCCTGAGCGCCTGGTGAGCCCCGGCCTCGAAGGTTTGGAAGTTACATTGGCCAGGGCAGCGGTAAAGATTGCTGTGCAACGGCATGCTGGCACCCTGGAGCGTATATATACCCCTGCAGGGCCCACAGATATTTTAAGCGGCAAGGATCTGCGGAGGATGAAGACAGTAATTGGCGTCGGCGGTGTCCTGGTCAACAGTCCTGATCCCATCGGCATTCTGACAATGGACAGGGAGGGACTGCTGCCGGAAAATCCCAAGCTTATGTTGGACAGTAAGTATATAATGGCAGCTGCAGGTCTGCTGGCTGGCACTGCGCCGGAAGCGGCGCGCAGGATGCTGGCTGACAGCCTGGCGGCTTTATAAGGAGGACGGAAATGAACGTCGCAAACAGACGCTGGACAGATGATGAACTCTTTGCAATGCGGGAACAAGTATTGCAGACTTGGCCCACTGGCAGTGAGGTGGATTTGCGGGACGCTGTCGAGTATCACAAAGCTATGGCAGATACAAAGAGATTTTCCAAGGTTCTGGCTTCTGCCATCAACAACGGGCAGACCCTGGTGCAGCCGCGGGCGGGAGTGCCTTTGGTTGAGAATCACATCGAACTCTTGCGCTATCTGGAACAGGCAGGAGCAGACTGCCTGCCCACCACCATCGACAGTTATACCCGCCAGAATAAATATGCCGAGGCCCAGAAGGGCATCGAGGAAAGCAAGGCCACCGGCCGCTCCATGCTCAATGGCTTCCCGGCTGTCAATCACGGAGCGGGTGCCTGCCGCAAGATAATCGAGTCTGTCTCGGTGCCGGTCCAGCTCCGTCATGGGACGCCGGACGCCCGGCTGCTGTCGGAAATTGCCCTGGCGGGGGGGTATACAGACATCGAGGGCGGCGGCATCTCCTATAACATTCCCTACGCCAAGGATGTGTCCCTGGAGACTACCATCAGGGACTGGCAATACGTCGACCGCCTGGTGGGTTGGTACAATGAACAGGGAGTGGAGATCAACCGGGAGCCTTTCGGGCCCTTGACGGGAACCATGGTTCCGCCTTCTGTCTCCCATGCGATTGCCATTGTAGAGGCGCTGCTGGCTGCCGAACAGGGGGTGAAGTTCCTTACTTTGGGTTACGGACAGTGCGGCAATTTTGCTCAGGACATTGCTGCAATCCTTTCCTTGAAGGAGCTGGCCCGGGAATACCTGGAGAAGGACGGCTATGATGTAATGATATCCACAGTCTTTCATCAGTGGATGGGCGGATTCCCCCAGGATGAAGCCAAATCCTTTGGAGTAATCGGCCTGGGGGCAGCTGTGGCCGCTCTGTCAGGCGCCACCAAGATCATTACCAAGACCCCCCATGAAGCCCACGGCATCCCCACCAAGGAGGCAAATGCCCAGGGAATAATGGCCAGCAAGCAGATTATCAATATGCTTAAGGGGCAGCCTGTGCCCTTTACTCCGGAAGTGCAGGCCGAAAAAGAGATAATCGCCGCCGAAACCCGCTGTATCCTGGACACTGTCCGCACCATGGGAGAAGGAGATTGGGCAGCAGGCACAGTGCGGGCTTTTGCTGCGGGGGTTCTGGACGTTCCCTTTGCCCCCAGCCGCTATAATGCCGGGCGCCTGTTGCCGGCCCGGGACAGCCAGGGAGCGGTGCGCCTGCTGGATGTGGGCAATCTGCCCTTTACCCAGGAAATACGCGATTTCCACCGCAGCAAGTTAGAAGAGCGGGGCCGCATGGAAGGACGCAACCCCGGCTTTCAAATGGTCATCGACGATATTTATGCCATCGGCAAAGGCATGTTAGTTGGCAAATCCCAGGGGGCAAAAAAATGAAGATAACAGATGTCTTGACTGTGCCAGGATTGACGGGATTTTTCTTTGATGACCAGCGGGCAATCAAGGCCGGTGCAGAAAGCGACGGCTTTACCTATAAGGGGCAGGCTGTTACCCCTGGGTTTAAAGCCATTCGCCAGCGGGGTGAAAGCCTGGGCATAATGCTGGAGCTGGAAGACGGCTGGTGGGTTCACGGAGACTGTGCTGCCGTGCAATATTCAGGGGCAGGGGGCAGGGATCCTCTGTTTCAGGCCTCTGAGTATGGAGCAATTGTCACCCCTATGCTGCGGGAATTTTTTACAGGAAGAGAAGTGTCAGGATTCCGCCAGACTATGGCCGACTTCTATGCCTGGTGTCAGCAGGCAGGGTTTCCCAAACATCAGGCCCTGTATTATGGAATCAGCCAGGCGGTGCTGGCGGCAGTTGCCGCCCAGAGGCGGGAAACCATGGCCGAAACCATTGCCGCCGAGTGGGGTTTAAACCCCGATTACCGGCCGGTGCCGATATTTTGCCAGACGGGGGATACCCGCTATGACAATGCAGATAAGATGATTCTCAAAGGCGTCGATGTCATTCCCCATGGCTTGATTAACAATGTCAGGGACAAATTAGGCGCAAAGGGCGAGAAGCTCATGGAGTATATAGGCTGGCTGCGGCAGCGGGTGGCGACAATTGGCGCCCCCGATTACAAGCCGGTGCTGCACATCGATGTCTACGGCAATCTCGGCCTTGCCTTTACAAACAACATGGAAGCAGTTGCTGAGTACATGGTAAGGACGGCAGAAGCCGCATATCCATTGCAGCTGCGCATAGAAGGTCCTGTGGATATGGAGGGCCGGGATTTGCAGATTGAAGCCTTGGCGGAGCTGAGGCACAGGGTGGAGGCCCTGGGCAGCAATGTGGAAATTGTCGCCGACGAATGGTGCAACACCCTGGAGGACATCAAGGCCTTTGCCGACCACCGGGCAGGCCATATGTTGCAGATCAAGACCCCCGATTTAGGCGGAGTGGAAAACCTGGTGGAGGCGGTGGGCTATTGCAAAGCCGCTGGCATTGGCTCTTACCTGGGGAGCACCTGCAACGAAACTGAACAGTCGGCCCGGGTCTGCGTCAATATCGCCCTGGCCACTGCTCCTGATCAGATGCTGGCAAAGCCAGGAATGGGCGTTGATGAAGGCTTAATGCTGGTATACAATGAGATGTACAGAACCCTGGCGGTAATTAACTCCCGCCGCTGACCCCGTAATATATTCCCTTCCCGGAAAGTATATATATACAAAAAAAGGGAGGGAAGAACTGATGCGAAAAATAGTATGCACAATACTGATCCTGACTTTAGCGTTAGCCCTTAGCGGTTGCGGTCTCATAGACTGGATTTTTCCAGATAAAACTCCTGAAACCCCCGGGGACGACGGGTACGAGGATCCCGGTACAGATGAAAACGGCTCTGCCCGGGTGCGCAAAAGTGTCTTATATGTAACAGGCCACGATGGCAATTATGTCCTGCCGATTAGCTTTGACATTCCATGGGAAGAGGGGATTGCCAAGGCCGTCATCCGCCACTTGGTGGAGGGGGGACCTGCCCATCAGTTCCTGACTACTAAGGGCCTCAAGGCTGTGCTCCCTGCCGGGACTTCTGTCCTGGGTATGACTGTCAAAGACGGGCTGGCTGTGGTGGATTTCAGTCCCCAGTTGCTGCAGACAGCTGATGCCGTGCATGAACGCCTTATTCTCGATGCCCTGACTTATACTCTTACTGAGTTCTCCACCATTGACAGGGTCACTCTTTGGGTAAACGGGCATCCCCTAACAAAGATGACTCATGGCACTCCGGTAGAGGCGGTGCTCACCCGGGAGAGGGGAGTAAATAACCTGGCTTCTTCCAAAGGAACTGGAGTTAGTGTTACTATATACTTAGGCATGGACAGTATGGCCGGCGGTCTGTTCTTAGTGCCGGTGACACGGCCGGTGGCTCCGGCAGCTGAGCTTTGCGCAGCAGCCCTGGAACAGCTGATTGGCGGCCCGGCGGCCGGCGAGCCCGGTCTCAAGGGAGTCATTACTCCCGGAGTCAGGGTGCAGCACCTGTCCATTGAGGGGAAAAGGGCCGTGGTGGATTTTAGCGCTGAGCTGGCTGAGGCAGAGAATCTTGATGCAGCAGTAGGAGCAATTGTGCTGTCACTGACAGAGCTGCCGGAGATAAGCGAGGTCAGGCTAACCATCGACGGGGAGAATATTACCCTGTCTTCCGGCAAAGTGTTGGCAGAGCCGGTGTTGCGGCCAGAATCTGCTAATCCCCTTGCTTTATAGCAGGGTTTTTTTTCGGGGCAGTACAGACAAGCCAGAGGGAGGAATGATATTGAAAAAACTAACCGTCCTTTCACCAACTGCCATCTTGGGATATGGGTTCCCCAGGGAGTCCTTTGCAGCGGCACTGGCCCATGATCCCGACATCATTGGCGTCGATGCAGGCTCAGTTGACCCTGGCCCTTATTACCTGGGAGCGGGAGTCTCCTTTACCGACAGGGCAGCCGTCAAACGCGACCTGGCCCTGCTGCTGCCGGAAGCCTTGAAACGAGGAATCCCCCTGCTCATTGGCACCGCCGGCGGATCCGGTGCCCATGAGCATTTAGCCTGGAACCGGGAAATAATTGAAGAAATTGCTGCCGAGCAAAACCTGTCCTTTAAGATGGCCGTCATTCCAGCAGATATTGATAAGGATCATCTCCTGGCCAATCTGAACAAAACTGTACCTCTGGGGCCGCTGCCTCCCTTGACTGCCAGGGATGTCCGGGAAGCAACTTACATTGTTGCCCAGATGGGCTGGGAGCCCTATAAGGAGGCACTGGACATGGGGGCCCAGGTAATCCTGGGAGGGCGGACCTACGACCCTGCAGTTTTCGCCGCCCTTGCCCTGAAGCTGGGCTTTCCCAAAGGACCGGCTCTGCACATGGGGAAAATTCTCGAATGCGCTGCCATTGCAGCGGAACCGGGCAGCGGCCGTGACTGCATGATCGGTGTCCTGGACGAAGAGGGTTTCACTCTTTTCCCCACCAATCCCCAACGGCGCTGTACTGTGAAGTCGGTTGCCGCCCACTCCCTGTATGAGAAGTCCAATCCCTGGCTGCTGCCGGGCCCGGGAGGAGCCCTGGACTTGCGGCACACTCTCTATCGGCAGGTCAGCGACAATGCCGTCCGGGTTACCGGCAGTGAATATGTGGAAAGTGACTATGCCATAAAGATGGAGGGCGCCAGGCTGGTGGGCTATCGCACCCTGACTATTGCCGGCGTTCGGGATCCCATTTTCATCAGCCAGCTGGAGGATGTCCTGGAGCAGGTGCGCTCCGCCGTCAGGGATAATTTTGAAGATAATTCCAACTACAGCCTGGATTTTAAAATCTATGGTCTTAACGGCGTCATGGGAAAACTTGAGCCCAATCCAGTTCCCGGCCATGAAGTGGGAATAATTATCGAGGCAGTTGCCGGCACCCAGGAACAAGCCAACACCATCTGCTCCTTTTGCCGCACTACCTTGCTCCACTACGGGTATGAAGGCAGGATTGCCACTGCAGGCAACCTGGCCCTGCCCTATTCCCCGTCGGATTTGCCTGCGGGGGCAGTGTATGAATATTGCATCCATCACTTATTGCCTGCAACACCTGATTTCTTTAAGCCAGAGATAGTGGAGGTGGGTTAGATGAAAAAAGTGGCGCTGACGGAATTGGCCCATGTCATCCGCAGTAAGAATTCAGGACCCTTTGAGCTTACCTTTGACATCATCTTTAAGGATGACACTTCATTTACATTGGCCGTCAACTCGGGAGTCTTTACCCCTGCCCTCTTTGCGGGCCTTTACAAAATCCCTGAAGAAGAAGTCCTGGGGGTCATCCAATATCCCCCGGCTAAAGCAATTAAAGCTACCATTGTCCGGCCCCGCCCCGCCGGCTCTTTGGGGGAAACCGATGTCTATGGCGCTCAGCAGCATGCTCCCTTGCTGACCATCCAAGTGCCTGTAGAAGAGGAGGAGGACTAAATGAGAATCAAGGCCGAGCAAATAACTGCCGCCGTGGCGCAACTGTGCATTGAGGCCAACAGGGAGCTGCCCGAGGATGTCTGCGCTGCCCTGAAAGCAGCCGCCGAAAGAGAGGAATCGCCGATAGGGCGCCAGATGCTGGATTGCCTTATTGAAAATGCCCGCATTGCCAGGACAGAGCAAATGCCTATTTGCCAGGATACCGGTATGGCTGTGGTCTTTGTCGACCTGGGCCAGGAACTCCGGGTTGAAGGAGATTTATACGCCGCCATTAATGCCGGTGTGGCTAAGGGCTACAAGGATGGGTACTTGCGCAAATCTATCGTTCGCCATCCCCTGGATAGGGTGAATACCGGGGACAACACTCCGGCAGTTGTACACCTGCGCCTGGTTCCGGGGGACAAATTGAAGATTACCCTGGCTCCCAAGGGCTTCGGCAGCGAGAATATGGGAGGCATT
>JAAYHI010000188.1 GCA_012727415.1 Bacillota bacterium | reverse complement strand
TGCGGGAAAGATTGCAGCGCAACCAGTTTGAAGTCTTCCTCAAGCGCAAGGTGGACGATAAAGTCGCCGCGGCAGTCAAGGCCCTAAAACTGCGCGGCATACGCACAACCATTGAGAGCAAGCGCTTTTATCCAGGGGGGAATTTGGCCAGCCATGTTCTTGGCTTTGTCGGCATTGACGAGGGGCTTGAAGGCATTGAGTTTTATTATGAGGATGAGCTCAAGGGTAAAAACGGCTATATCGTCTATGAAGCCGATGCCAGGGGGAGGGAGCTGCCCGATGCAGTGCAGGCCTACCTTCCTCCCGTCAATGGCTATGACCTGGTGCTGACCATTGATGAGGTTATTCAACATATTGTGGAGAAGGAACTGGACAGGGCCATGGTCGAATTCGCTCCCGAATATGCAGGTGTTATCGCTGTGGACCCTAAGACCGGGGAAATATTGGCTCTGGCCTCAAGGCCTGATTTTTACCCGGAACACTATGCTGATTACAGCGAAACCGCCTGGCGCAATCCGTTAATCAGTCATTCCTTCGAGCCGGGTTCGACTTTTAAGCTGGCGACAATTTCCGCCGCCTTGGAGGAAGACATTGTCACTCTTAACGATGGCTATTATTGCAGGGGTTTCTTTACTGCCAGCGGGCGCAATATTAAATGCTGGAGTGCCGGCCATGGTTCGCAGACCATTAAGCAGGTGCTGTGGAATTCCTGTAACCCCGGCTTTATGTCCATGGGCACCAGGCTGGGCAAAGAAAAACTTTTTGAGTATATTCGCGCCTTTGGATACGGCAGCAAGACGGGAGTTGATTTGCCGGGAGAAAACCCGGGGATCTTGTTTAATGTAAAAACTATGAGTGATGCAGACCTGGCTGTCAGTTCCTTCGGTCAGGGCAATGCAGTAACGCCCATCCAGCAGGTGATGGCGGCAGCGGCAATTGCCAACGGCGGAACACTGATGAAGCCCATGATTGTTAAAGAGATCCGCGACGAAAATGGAGACCTGGTAAAGGAAATGCAGCCAAAGAAGGTGCGCCAGGTTATCACCGAAGACACTGCTGCGGAACTTTCAATAGCCTTGGCCGATGGCGTCGAGAGGGGTTCAGGGGTCTTCGCCATGGTGGAAGGCTATCGGATGGCAGGCAAGACCGGTACAGCAGAAAAAATCGCCCCTGGCGGCGGTTACTTAAGCAATCTCTACATTCTGTCCTATGTGGGCTTTGGCCCCATCGAAGACCCCAGGATTGCCATGTATGTTTTTGTCGATGGCGCCACAAAAGGTCCTAACTGGGGAGGGCAGGTGGCAGGTCCTGTATTTAAAAGGATTATGACTCAGGTTATGCAGTATTGGAACATTCCGCCCAATGATGAGATGTTGCAGCCCAAGCTGCCGGAAGATATTGCCGTGCCTAATTTTGCAAATCTTACCCGGGAACAGGCCATGGACAAAGCGGATCAAGAAGGATTCAGCCTGCGTTTTGAGGGAGAAGGGGATTTGGTGGTGGGGCAGGTGCCGCCGCCGGGAGCCAAGGTCCCCTTCGGCACCACGATAATTGTCTACACTGGCGCCGGAAACGAGGGAGAAATAACTGTGCCTCTGCTGGAGAGCCTGTCCTTGCGGGAAACCAGCGAACTCTTGTCTCTCCTGGGCCTGCGCCTGGAGGCAACGGGCAGCGGGATTGCCATTGACCAGGAGCCCCTTGCCGGAACCCGGGTAGAGGCAGGGGCCGTCATCAAGGTAAAATTTGGCGAACCTGGTCAGGAGTAGCCCTTTGTATTATAATTGATTGCAGTGTGTGAACCCTGCTAAAGGTGAGATGAAAGTGAATACCAGCTTAAAACAAATAATAAAAGTTGTAGGGGGAGAACCCTCAGGAGGGGACTTCTCCAGGGCTGTCAGCTCTGTTGTCATAGACAGCAGAGAGGTCCGAGCGGGCAGTCTCTTCGTGGCCTTTCCCGGTGAGCGCACCGATGGCCATAAATATCTTGAAGAGTGTGCCGCCCGGGGAGCGGTTGCCGCCTTGGTGGAACAGGATGTGCCTCAATGGGGAGACATGGTGAACATCCGAGTTGCCAATACCCTGGCTGCCCTGCAGCAACTGGCTGCCTGGCAGCGCATGCAGCATAAAAACCTGCAGGTTGTGGGAGTGACGGGCAGCAGCGGCAAAACCACTACCAAAGAGTTGGTGGCGGGGGTCCTGGCGCAAAAGTTCTCGGTGTTTAAATCCCGGGGCAACCACAACAATGCCATTGGTCTGCCCCTGATGATTTTCGAGATTGAGGACCATCACCAATGGGCAGTGCTGGAGATGGGTATGAGCGCCCGGGGGGAGATTAAGGAACTATGCGCCATCAGCCGCCCCGGCCTGGGAGTGATGACAAATATCGGCGAGGCCCATATGGAGCACTTGGGATCCCGGGAAGGGATTATGGAGGCCAAGTTTGAGCTGGCCCAAAACCTCATCTCTCCCGCTTTGATGGTATTGAATGGAGACGATCCCTGGCAGCGCCGCAAGGTTCAAGGGGGCTTGCCGGGGTGCCAGGTTATATTTTACGGACTTGATGCAGGGAACTCCATCCGCGGGGTTAATATTCACACCAGTGAGCGGGGAAGCACTTTTGAAGCAGTGTGGAACGGCAAATCGGTTCCCGTGGAAATAGGCCTGCTGGGTGCCCACAATGTCAGCAATGCTTTGGCCGCATTTGCTGTGGGGCTGGTGCTGGGTATAGAACCTGCTGCAATTGCTTACGGCCTTGGCACCGTCAAGGGGGAAGGCCGGCGCCTGCAGGCCATGGAAGTTAACGGCCTCACCCTAATAGATGATTCATATAATGCCAACCCCGATTCCATGAGCAAGGCTTTGACGGTGTTGGCTGCCTACCCTCCTGAGCGCAGAAAGGTAGCCTTTTTAGGGGATATGTTGGAACTGGGGCCTTCTTCTCCGGAAAAACATCGTCAACTGGGTGAGGAGGCTGCCCGGCAAAAGCTTGGCCTGCTGGTGGCAGTCGGCCAGTACGCCGGGGAGATCAGGTGCGGAGCTGTGCAGGGAGGAATGGAGGAGCAGCTGGTGGTTGCCTGGCCTGACAGCGAAGCTGCCCTTGCTTCTGTTGCGAGCTTGCTTCCAGGGGATGTTGTCCTGGTCAAGGGCTCCCTGGGAGCAAAAATGGAAATAATTGTGCATGCAGTTAAAGCTGGGAGGACTGAATAGTGCTAGAATATGCTGGAATACTGTTGGTTGCTTTTATCTTTGCCGTAGTCCTGGGCTTCATTCTCATCCCGGTTCTCAGGCGCTTGAAGATTGGGCAAAATGTCCGCACTGTCGGCCCCAAAACTCATCTGAGCAAGTCGGGAACCCCAACAATGGGAGGCTTGATTTTCCTCATCTCCGCCCTGGTGGTAACAGTGGTCTTTATGCCCAGGAATCCGCTGGGATACCTGGTGCTCTTCATGGCTGTGGCCAGTGGCGGCATCGGTTTCGCTGACGATTACTTGAAGGTGGTGCGCAAACGGCCTCTGGGTTTAATGGCCCGGTATAAATTAGCGGGGCAAATAGTGTTTTCGGTAGTATTTTACTTATTTCTCAAAGCCATTAATTTCGATGAGGCGCTTGTGATTCCGTGGCTGGGCCCCGTTAACCTGGGCTGGGCCTACCCTGTTTTCGTCCTCTTGGTAACAGTGGGCACTGTCAATGCGACGAATTTAGCTGACGGCATAGATGGCCTTGCAGGCGGCTTGGGCATAATCACTCTCCTGGGCTATGCCGTCATTGGATATTCTGCTGATATCCCTGGTATTGTCTATGCCGCAGCGGCTTTGGCCGGGGGAATTCTCGGTTTTCTGGTTTATAATCTCCACCCTGCCAAGGTGTTTATGGGGGACATCGGCTCTCTCACCATTGGGGGGGCAATTGCAGCCATGGCGGTGTTAAGCCATACTGAGATCTTGCTCTTTTTTGGTCTGGGAATTGTCTTTGTCCTCGAGACTGTCTCGGTAATCTTGCAGGTGTTGAAATTTAAACTTACCGGCCGCCGGGTGTTTTTGATGGCTCCCATACACCACCACTTTGAACTAAAGGGATGGAGTGAATGGAAGATCTGCCTGGTCTTTTGGCTGATCCAGCTGGTGGGAACTGCTGCCGCCGTTGCTGTTTATCTGCTGGCGTACTAAGGAGGGGATAATATGTTTTCAGGGAAGAAGGTAATAGTCCTGGGCGGGGCGAAAAGTGGCATTTCCGCTGCCCAGGTCTTAGTCACGCTTGGTGCAGAGGTTACTTTGACAGACATTACTCCCCTGCACCAGATGCCGGAACCTGAACGCATTGCCTTGCAGGATATGAACATACGCCTCGTAACCGGCAGTCACCCCACAACCCTGCTGGAAGGGGCCGATTTAATCGTGAAAAACCCGGGTATTTCCCCGGAGATTGAGTTCCTCCAGGCTGCCCGGGAATTAGGTGTCCCTTGGATCAGTGAACTGGAGCTGGCCTGGCTAATCACCAAGGCAGAATTTGTTGCCATCACCGGCACCAATGGCAAGACTACAACCACTGCCCTCACCGGTGAGATCTTAGCCAGGGGTTCGCGGCCGGTGGCAGTGGGAGGTAACATTGGCATTCCCCTGACGAGTATCAGCTTCGGCAAAGGCCCTGAGTGGCTGTTGGTAGTTGAGACCAGCAGTTTTCAGCTGGAAGATTGCTATAAGTTGCATCCGCGGGTGGCTATTTTCACTAATTTAACCCCTGACCATTTGGACCGCCACAAGTCTATGGAAAATTATCTGGCGGCAAAGCTCCGTCTTATACAAAATCAGGACAGTGATGATTACGTAGTCGTCAATAGGGACGATCCCATTCTTGCCCGCCAGTCTTTTGGCCGCGGGCAGAAAATATGGTACAGCTTGAAGCCTGGCCAGGGAGATTGCTATATTGAAGATGGCTGGTTTTGCTGGCGCGGGGAAAGGTTGGCTCCTGCCGGGGACTTATCACTTCCCGGAGAACACAATCTCCAAAATGCCCTGGCTGCAATCGCAGCTGCAAAAGCTTTGCGTCTGCCTGCCGAGGAGATTCGCCAGGGGTTAAGGGGATTCGCAGGCGTTGAGCACCGGCTGGAATATGTGGGCGAAGTAAGGGGCATAAAATTTTACAATGATTCCAAGGCAACAAACCCGGAATCAACCAGCACTGCCCTTCATTCCTTCGCAGGCAAGGTTCTGCTGTTGGCCGGGGGGTATGACAAGGGAGCAGAATTTGTTGAGTTAGTTCCGCTTTTTCTGGAAAAGGTCAAGCACCTCTTTACCTTTGGCGATACCGGGGAGAAAATTCGGAGAGAGGCCATTGCCGGCGGGTTTATGGAGGTATCCCCCACCCTCGACCTGGCAGACGCCTTTAATCAAGCCGTCAGCATTGCTTCCCCCGGCGACATTGTCCTCTTGTCTCCGGCTTGCGCAAGCTGGGACCAGTATGCCAACTTTGAAGAGCGGGGAAAACATTTTAAAGCCCTGATTAAATCGTGGAGGGAAAAGCTTTGAAAACCAGGCAAGGGCCTGATGCCCTGCTGCTATTATCGACCTTTTTGCTGTTGGGAATAGGCCTGGTGATGGTTTACAGTTCCAGCTCTGTCTGGTCGTTGTATAAGTTTGATATCAGCTATTACTATTTGCGGCGACAGGGGATTTTTGCCCTCATGGGCCTTGCCGTCATGTTTCTGTGTTCCCGCTTTAACTACTGGAACTGGCGGCGCCTGGTCCAGCCTGTGTTTTGGGTGAACCTGGCCCTGCTGGTGCTGGTTTTCGTGCCGGGGATCGGTTTTTCCCGCAGTGAGGCCCAGCGCTGGATCAACTTAGGCTTTGTCCAGTTTCAGCCCACCGATGTGACGAAGTTTGCCATGGTGTTATTCACTGCCAATTACCTGGTGGCAAAGAAGGAATATATTCATACTTTCAAGCGGGGATTGCTGCCCGTCTTAATTATAGCGGGCATTACCTCTTGTTTGATTATGATGCAGCCGGACCTGGGCACGACATTGACGATATTATTGACAGTTTTTATCCTCCTGTACGGGGGCGGCGTGCGGATATTACACCTTTCCGGAGTGGCGGTTGCGGGGGGATCAATTATCGCTGGCCTTATGCTCTTTGTTCCGCGCTATCGATATCAACTGTCTCGCCTGACCTCCTTTCTCAACCCCTGGGAGGACCCCACCGGAACAGGCTGGCAAATTATTCAGTCCTTGCTGGCAATCGGCTCGGGAAGTCTTGGCGGCGTTGGCCTTGGCGCAAGCAGACAGAAGTTTCTCTACCTGCCGGAGCCCTGGAGCGACTTCATCTATGCGATTATCTGCGAAGAACTGGGCTTCATTGGCGGTGCTGCAGTCATCATTCTCTTCCTTATCTTAATCTGGCGGGGGTTCCGCATTGCCATTTCTGCTCCTGACCTCTTTGGCAAATACCTGGCTATGGGGCTGACAACAATTATCGCTGTCCAGGCCGCAATAAATTTGGGAGTTGTCCTGGGCACCCTGCCGGTTACCGGCATTACCCTGCCGCTGGTAAGTTATGGGGGAACTTCTCTTATGATGAATCTCACCTTTATTGGCATACTCCTGAACATATCCCGTTACGCAGATTAAGGGCAAAAACACAGCCTTTCCCCAAATAGCATACAATGATTTAGCTAGTTGACCGGGAAAGGGGAAGGACTGTGGAACGCTATGTTATTCAAGGTGGAATTGCCCTTAATGGCAACCTGGATGTGCAGGGGGCAAAGAATTCCGCATTGCCAATAATGGCTGCATGCCTTCTTGGCAATGGTGCCAGTATCCTGGACAATGTGCCCGCCTTAAGCGATGTGGCCGTGATGGCGCAGATAATGGAAACCATTGGTGCGAAAGTCGCCTGGACAGGCGAGAACCAACTGAGGGTTGACTGTACGCAGCTGGATAACTGGGCGATTCCAGACTATTTAATGCGGCGAATGCGTTCATCCTTTATCGTAGTTGGTCCTCTCCTTGGCAGATTGGGCAGAGTGAGGGTAACCTATCCTGGAGGTTGTGCCATCGGCACCCGGGCCATTGACCTTCATCTGCAGGGTTTGAAAAAGTTGGGGGCGAAAATCACCACTGGGCCTTCAGGGCAAATTGAATTCCGAGCCAGTCAACTGCGGGGCACCTTTGTTGATCTGGATATCCCCAGCGTGGGGGCCACAGAAAATATTCTCATGGCTGCCGTCCTTGCTCAGGGAACGACGGTTATCAACAACCCTGCCAGAGAACCAGAAATTGTTGATTTGCAAAGCTTTCTGAATAAAATGGGGGCCCGGGTTGAGGGAGCGGGAGGCGACCAGATAATCATCCAGGGGGTCGACAAGCTTGAGCCCGCCTGCCATGAAATTATTCCTGACCGCATTGTCGCAGGAACTTTGTTGGTGGCAGCTGCCGTAACCGGGGGCAGGGTTACTTTGCACAAGGTTGTCCCCGCTCATATGTCGGTAGTGGTGGCCAAACTGGCAGAAATGGGTGCCACTATCGATGTTGGAAAAGACTATATTACCCTATACGCCCCTGAGCAACTAAAATCTGTGGAGAAAATTATCACCGCCCCCTATCCTGGATTTCCCACAGATATGCAGCCCCAATTTATGGCGGCGCTGGCATCTGCCCAGGGGGTGGGCATTCTCACTGAAAAAATATTTGACGGCCGCTTTAAGCATATTGATGAGTTGCGGCGCATGGGGGCAAACATCAGTGTCGATGGCCGCACTGCCATTATCCGGGGAGTGGAGAAACTTAGAGGCGCCAGCGTTGAGGCCACAGACTTGCGGGCAGGCGCAGCTCTGGCAATTGCCGCCTTGTCTGCAGAGGGGGTCACCACTCTCAGCGGTGTACAGCACATTGACCGCGGCTATGTTAACCTTGAAGGACAGTTGGCTGCCTTAGGTGCAAAGATATACAGGGAAAGGGAGGCTTGAGGCTTTGCCGCAGGAGAATGTAGTACCTTTTAGACGCAAGAAACAGAAATCCAAAAGCAATAAGGCATTTGTAGGCCTCCTGCTTACCTTTGGGATGTTGGCTCTGTTTGCTTATTACCTTGCTTCTCCCCTGGCAAAGGTGGCGACGGTGGAAATCAGGGGCAACTCTAACCTGCAGGCTGATGAGATCCTGGAAATTGCAGGCCTTCAAGAGGGGATGCACCTTTGGCGCATTAACTTAAAGGCCTGCAGGGACAAGCTCTTGGGAAACCAGTGGGTGCTTGAGGCACAGATTGAGAGGAAGTTTCCCAACACAATATCTATTTCTCTCTCGGAACGGGTTGGGGTAGCGATAATAAGCAGCAATAACGGCAACTGGGTGGTGGCCACCGATAAGGTGGTGTTGACAGAAAACAACGGGTTTTCGCTTCCCTGGTTGACGGGGCTGGACTTGGCTGGCCTCGCTCCAGGGACCGACTTAGAGGGACAAGTTCCTGACATCGCCTTTACCTGGGCTACAGAAATTCAGCCTTTCGCATGGCAGGTTTCGGAAATCAACCTCGATTCCTACCCTTCATTTATCTCGGTTTTCACTGTCGACGGGTACAAAATTATTTTTGACCCATCTGCAGTACCCCATGAAAAAATCCAGGATTGTGTTATCTTGCTTGAGGAATTGAGGAGAAACAAAAAGAAAGGTATAATTGATTTCAGAGGTATGGATGGAAGGGGAGTATTTATTCCCTGGCCAGGGAATTCTCCCGGGCAATAATTATAGAGATAATAAAGGAAAATTCATTGCCTCTGTGGAATTTATCATTTAGGATGAGGGCGGGGTGTACATAATTGGCGAAAAACAATTTAATCTGCAGTCTGGATATCGGCACAACAAATACCCGCGCAATAGTTGGCGAAATTGATCGGGACGGGACTATGAATATCATCGGCATTGGTCAAAGCAAGTCCACGGGTTTGAAAAAAGGGATTGTGATTGATATCGAAGCAACTGTCAGAGGAATTGCAGATGCGATCAGCCAAGCGGAGCGCATGATAGGCGAAGATTTGGACAGTGTCTACATCGCGGTTGGCGGTCCCCAGACAGACCTGTTGTCAAATAAGGGCATTGTCGCTGTTCAGGGTGAGCAGAGAGAGGTGACAAGCACTGATGTCGACAGGGTT
This sequence comes from Bacillota bacterium, assembly GCA_012727415.1. Lineage (GTDB taxonomy): Bacteria > Bacillota > Proteinivoracia > UBA4975 > UBA4975 > UBA4975. Next base: position 10,160 of record JAAYHI010000188.1, on the reverse strand, counting down.
ATTGCTGCTGCTCAGGTCCTGGCTATTCCCCCCGAGCGCGAGGTCATCAATGTTACCCCACTGTCGTTCATAGTTGACGGGTATGAAGGGATCAAAGACCCTGTGGGCATGATTGGTGTGCGCCTGGAAGCGGATGCTTTGATTATTACCGGCAAAACAACATATTTGCAAAATATCCGCCGTTGTGTTGAACGTGCTGGTTTAGAAATAGACGGCGTGATTTTTAAAGGCCTTTCTACTCCATCAATGGCCTTATCTCCCGATGAAAGGGAGCTTGGCTGTGCCTTGGTAGATATCGGGGGAGGCGTATCAGAAATCTCCATTTATATGCATGACACCCTCGTTAGTTTTGCCTCCATCCCCCTGGGAGGGGATCTAATTACCCAGGATTTGGCCCATGGCCTGCGCGTTCCCATTTCCCAGGCTGAACAGATAAAGCTTCTCTATGGAGCGGCAACAGTTGAAACCAGCAGCAACACAGTCTTTAAGATTGAGACAGTTGGCGCTACTGAGGCTACTGAAGTTGACTCCGTTGATTTAGTCGGGTTTATACAGCCCCGGGTTGAAGAGATTTTTGATTGTATTCGCAATGAATTGATTAAAGCAGGTTTCGACAAGCCTCCTGCAGGCGGGGTGGTCTTGACGGGCGGGGCCTGTCAGCTCCCTGGACTTACTGACATCGCTGCTATTAAACTGGGAGCCAATGTCCGGGTCTTTCGTCCCAAACAAATTGGAGTTACAGATCCCTCGTTTACAGCCAGCACTGCCGTCCTGCAGTATATTACCCGATTTAATCCGGATCCCTTGCAAAAGCAAGCTTGGAGCGGGCGGCAATCCCCGCGCTTATGGGATAGAATTAAATCTTTGTTTGCAGAATTTTTCGGCTAAGAGGAGGGGCTGTTTTGGCAGATATCTTTGATGTAGAAGTTGAACAATATGCACGCATAAAAGTTATCGGCGTTGGCGGCGGCGGCAACAATGCTGTCAATCGCATGGTGGAGGCCGGGGTCAAGGGCGTTGAATTTATTGCTGTTAATACCGATGCCCAGGCTCTGCATATGTCCTGTGCCGACGTCAAGCTTCAGATTGGAGCAAAACTAACCAAGGGTCTTGGTGCAGGGGCGAATCCTGAGGTTGGCCGCAAAGCAGCTGAAGAAAGTATCGAGGAGCTTCGGGCTCAGGTCGCCGGCGCAGATATGGTCTTTGTAACTGCCGGCATGGGTGGGGGCACAGGTACTGGCGCCGCTCCCATTGTTGCTGAGCTGGCCAAGGAAGCTGGGGCCCTGACTGTGGGAGTAGTGACGAAACCTTTCTCCTTTGAAGGGCGCCGCCGTGAACTCTTTGCCAATAAGGGCATTGAAATCCTCAAGACCAAGGTGGATACTTTAATAGTCATTCCCAATGACAGGCTCTACCAGGTGGTGGAGGAACGAACCCCGATTGTAGAGGCCTTCCGCATTGCCGATGATGTATTGCGTCAAGGGGTGCAGGGATTGTCCGACTTAATTACCACTTCCGGACTTATCAACCTGGACTTTGCTGACGTACAGACCATTATGAAAGAGACGGGTTCTGCCCTGATGGGAATCGGACGTGCCAAGGGTGAAAACAGGGCAGCGGAGGCAGCCATGCAGGCAATTACCAGCCCCTTGCTGGAAACCTCCATTGACGGAGCCAAAGGAGTTATCCTCAACATTACCGGCGGTGAGGACCTCAGCATGTTTGAGGCCGGGGAAGCCGCCAGGGTCATCAAAGAACAGGCCGACAAAGATGTCAACCTCATTTACGGCCTTGTCATCAATTCTCAGATGCAGGATGAAGTCAGCGTCACAGTGATTGCCACTGGCATTCAGGATGGATCGGTGAGCAAGCCCGCCGAGGGCTGGCAGGCAACGGAAACGCCTGATGAAGATATTGACATTCCCGCCTACCTGCGCAGAAAAAAATAAATCTGACCCGCGAGGGTCTTTTTTTTTGACATTTTTCGCCCTCTGCCCTCTGGTAATATATGTAGGGGTGTTTCCATGGTCTACTACCTGGACTTGCTGGCCCTGATCAACTTCAGCTTTAATTTTGCCTTGCTGACCATTACAGGCTGGTTGAGTTTGCAACCGTTCAGCTTTGCCCGCTATGGAACAGCTGCCCTGACGGGGACGGTTTTTTGGTTCATATTTTTCTTTGCCCCCAAATACATATTTATAAATTGGCTTTGCCGAATTGCAGGTGGACTGGCTATGACCCGCATCGCCTGGCCTAGGGCAAGGGGAAGGCATTTGCTGACCAAAGGTCTCCTCCTGCTGGTGGCAGGACAACTGGTGGGAGGGGGAATCTATAGCCTGGTTTTCTTGCTGGACTCCACTCCTTTGGCACCTTCCGGGAAGATTCCCCTGGCTGTGGTGGCCGCTGGCGGGATTATTTTGCTGGCTGTGGCTGCCTGGTGGGCCGGGAGAATGCAGCGTACCAAGTCCCTGGCCTCATACCTGGGGGAGATCAGCATCTGCTGGAAGAACAAGACCACAACTCTTTCAGCGCTGCTGGACTCGGGAAATACCCTGCGTCATCCCGTTAACAGCTGGCCCGTTGTCATTGTCGAGGGGTCGGCGGTGGCCGGTTTGCTGGGGCAGGATGTGCTGGACTGGCTGGAGGCGCCCCTGAGACTGCCACCCGCCGCAATCGATAACAGGATCGCTTTAATTCCGTATACTTCTTTGGGGAAAAAGGGCATCCTGGCAGCTGTCAAGCCCGATGAAGTGGTCATCCGCGGCCCCGAAGGAAGTATAACCCTGACCCAGGTCTATGTGGCAGTACGCCCAAAAAAACAAGCACCTTTGGAATACCAGGCATTGGCATTCCCCATCGGCATTAAAAAGGAAGGTGGGTCAAATTGCGAAGAATGTGGATGAAGCTGCGCTGGACTATTGTAATTGCCTATTACAAGTTCCTGGATTACTTTGCCCTTGCTCCGGAAATTATGTTTGTGGGCAGCCACGAAGCTCTGCCCCCGCCTTTGACTTTGGATGAAGAGATGTATCTAATAGACAAGCTAAGCCATGGCGAACAACAGGTTAAACGCATATTAATCGAAAGGAATTTGCGCCTGGTGGTGTATATAGCCCGCAAGTTCGACAATACAGGCATAGGCCTGGAGGACCTTGCATCCATAGGCACCATTGGGCTCATCAAGGCGGTCAACACCTTTGACCCCGCAAAGAAGATCAAGCTGGCCACTTATGCTTCCAAATGCATTGAAAATGAAATCCTCATGTACCTGCGGCGCAACAATAAACTGCGGGCAGAAGTGTCTTTTGACGAGCCATTAAATGTCGACTGGGACGGCAACGAACTGCTTCTTTCCGATGTCTTGGGCACCGAGCCCGATGTAATCTACAGGGATTTGGAATACCAGGTTAATAAAAAGCTGCTCCTGGGTGCCCTGGAGAAGCTTTCGTCCCGGGAGCGTAAGATAATGGAACTGCGCTTTGGCCTGGGGGACGGAAGGGAGCGCACTCAAAAACAAGTGGCTGAGCACTTGGGCATTTCCCAGTCCTATATTTCCAGGCTGGAAAAGAAAATAATTCTCCGTTTGAAAAAGGAAATGGCAAAATTAGGCTGACCCCGTCGGCGCATATTTAATATTTCCCTGGAGATACTTAATGCTGTACTGGCACAAAATCAGGGAGGGCACACATGATCAACAAAGTTGAAATATGCGGGGTCAACACTGCAAAGTTGCCAGTTTTAAAAAATCCCCAGATGCGCAAATTGTTCGTCGCCATGCAGGGGGGACACACTTTGGCACGCCAGGAATTGATTCAAGGCAACTTGCGCTTGGTGCTAAGTGTCATTCAACGCTTCAATAACCGTGGTGAATGTGTCGATGATCTCTTCCAGGTAGGTTGCATCGGCCTGATAAAGGCCATCGACAATTTCGACCTAAGCCATAACGTTAAGTTTTCCACCTATGCCGTGCCGATGATTATCGGCGAAATTCGCCGGTATTTGCGGGACAACAATCCCATTCGGGTCAGCAGGTCGCTGCGGGATGTGGCATACAAGGCCTTGCAGGTGCGGGATGAGCTGGTGTTTAAAAACTCCCGGGAACCATCTCTGTCTGAGATTGCCGAGGCTCTTGACGTCAAGCGGGAAGAGGTTGTCTATGCCCTGGACGCCATTCAGGAGCCGGTATCCCTCTTTGAACCCATCTACCATGATGGGGGAGACCCGATTTTCGTGATGGATCAAATCGGCGACGGCCGGCAAAGCGACAAGGTATGGCTGGAGGAGATTGCTTTGAAAGAAGCCATGCAGCGGCTGAATGAGCGAGAAAACTCTATCCTCCACCTGCGGTTTTTTGACGGCAAGACCCAGATGGAGGTGGCGGAGGAAATTGGAATTTCTCAAGCCCAGGTCTCAAGACTGGAAAAAGCAGCTCTGAAGAATTTACGTAAATATATTCGCGAAGAACCTTAAAGGCCAAGGCACAGAAAATCTTCTGTGCCTTGTTTTTTTCTGTACCGCTGTTTCATATGTTTATAGAGGGGAGAGAAATGAAGATTTCAGATTTACGCACAATGCGGATTGTCAACATGGCCGACGGCAAAATTCTGGGCAGGATTTCAGACTTGGTCATGGAGGTCAGCCGCGGCTATATCAAGGCGATCATTATGCCGGGCGGCAGCAAGTTGCCCTTTTTCCTGGGGGGCGAGCGGGAAGTAGAAGTCCCCTGGGAAAATATAAAAAAGATCGGACAAGATGTCATTATCGTCGACATGCCCTTGAGCTGGGGGCAAAACAACAATAAGTAGAATATAGTAAAGGGAAGGGTGGTGTTTATTTTGCAGTTGGGATACGGATTCCCTACCCGTTTTTATACCGAGCAGGGTTTCAGAATTACTTCTCCCTTTGGCCCCCGCCCCGATCCCTTTAACCCGGGACAAACAGACTTTCACACCGGCATCGATTACGGCGGCCGCCCCAGGGGGACCCCGGTCCTGTCCACCGTAGGCGGCGATGTGTTTGCGGCGCGCACATACAGCGGCTGGGGTAACCTGGTAGGGGTTACTGATGCAAAGGGGTACAATCATTTATTTGCCCATCTTCAGGATATGCTGGTCAAGCCAGGGGATAAGGTGGCAAGGGGAGACAGAATCGGGTCAATCGGCAGCACTGGCCAGGCCACCGGCCCGCACCTCCACTATCAAATAAATAAGCCGGGAACGGGTGTACGGTCAAATGGATATTTCGGCGATCCCGACAAATATTATTTTGAAGAAGAGGTGGAAAATGTGGATGTAGCGATTGTCTTGGGCGGTGAAGTTGATTATTTTAATGCGGCACCCTTGCGGGACCGGCTTAATTGCCCGGTGTTTTCCCGCACTGCTCTGGGCCAGCTGGCAAAGGTGTCTAACATCTATGTCTGTGGAGGGCCAGTTGAGCCGATAAAAGCAGCGGCACCAAAGGCGAAAATAATCGATCTCTCGGGCAGCGACCGCTTTGAGACGGCAGCGAAGATAAGCGCTTACCTAAAGAGCCTATAGAATAGCCCCGCTTTGGCGGGTTTTTTTATGCGCCGATAATCCCACAGACCATCAGGGTGAACTGGCCATAGGCATATGGTATAATATTATCTATGCTTGTGGCCTGAGGTGAGATAAGTGAGAGCGACTAAATTAAAGGTAGTTCAGGGAGGCAGAAAGAGGGGGAATAAGCTTTGGCGCGCTGCTTTTGCCGTGGGAATGGCGGCCCTGGCCCTTTTTCTGTTGTGGAACAGCATGGGTTATCTTGCCCTGTGGGCTGCCGATGTAACGGTAGTGACCAAGACTACTATTGCTTCCAGTACCCCAGTGCAATGTTTTGTCTTGCGAAATGAGCATCTGTTGCGGGCTCCTGGAAACGGCAAATACATTCCCTTGGTGAACAACGGCGCCAGGGTCAGGGTTGGCCAGGATGTTGGCCGCATCGAGGGCCAGGGGGGAACCATCCTCATTCAGGCGCCGGTGGCAGGCCTGATCTTCTATGAGCTGGACGGCTTTGAAGGCCATTTCCCCCCGGATTCACTGGATTTGGCCTTGGTGGAATCTGTCACCAAGTACATGGATTTATCTCCAGAGTCGAAAAAGTTGTCCCAGGTGGGGACTGGTGACGCAGTGGGTGTGATTGTGGGGAATACGGGCTTTCAGTTGCTGACTTCCCTCAATGTTCATTATCATGGCAAACGTTTGAAGATCAACGCTGAGGATGGCGGTACATATACAATCATCCCCCGGGAGGTTATTCAAGTCCACAGCAAATTTTGGGTTCTTTGGGATGTCACTTCCCTCTCTGAAGCCCTGGGCATGAAGCGGGTTTTCTCTGCCCAACTGGTTACCGATGAGCAGGAGGCAGTATTGGTGCCTGCTAAAGCCCTGTGCATTAAGGATGGCGAACAGGGAGTGCTGGTCCTTTTCCGGGGAAAACCAGTTTTTAATAAGGTTACAGTCCTCCTCAATCAGGGGGACCAAGTGGGAGTTAACGGATTGGCGCATGGCCAAAGGGTTTTGACGCTGCCCTGGTGGGCAAATTTTGTCAAGCGGTGGTGGCTGAGATGATAAATGTCGTACAGAATTTAGCTTTAGTAAAGGAAAGGATTGCCAGGGCTGCAGCGGCAGCTGGCAAAGCCCCCCAGGATATTACTTTGGTTGCCGTTAGCAAGCTGGCATCTGCCGAGGCTGTCCAGGCTTTGGCGGCAGCAGGGCATGGGGATTTTGGCGAGAACCGGGTCCAGGAGGGCAGAAAGAAGCTCGCTGCCGTCACTGCTGATGATGTGCGCTGGCATTTAATCGGCCGGTTGCAAACCAATAAGATTAAGTACTTATCCCCCTTTTTCCTCATTCAGTCCCTGGATCGCTGGGAACTGGCAGAAAAGATGTCCAGCTATGCTCTCAATAAAGGTCTGGATTTTCAATGCCTTGTCCAGGTCAATGTGGCAGAGGATCCTGCCAAAGCAGGGATATTATTGCAGGAGGTCGATGATTTTATCGAGGGGGTCGCGGCTTTGGGCGGCATCACCCTGCGGGGACTGATGACGATAACTGCTTTAGATGCAACAGCCCAGCAGACCCGCCAGTGGTTTGACATTCTTGCCGGCAAATTTGCCGCTCTGTCCCAAAAGCCTCTGCCCGAAAATACAGAGATGAGATGGCTGTCAATGGGCATGTCGGGGGATTTTGAACTTGCCATAGCTGCCGGTGCAAATATGGTTCGTGTAGGCAGCGCAATCTTTGCCGGGGAAGATGGCCAATATGCCTGATTACTTGATTAGAATTATTGATGGTTTGCTGTCGGTATTTTACTTGCTGCTGGTGGCCAGGATTGTTTTGTCCTGGTTACCGGTGCGGCCAGGGGGAACTTTGGCCGATATAATTGGTATCCTGTATTCTGTCACTGAACCAGTACTTGCCCCCCTGCGAAAGATTATTCCGCCGCTGCCCGTAGGGGCGATGTACTTGGATCTCTCTCCCTTAATACTGATATTGCTGTTGAATATTGTTAGGGGGCTATTATATTGAAGGCATATAACCTGGATAATCTGCCTGCCGGCGTCGATGCGCACCTGGTTGCCCGGGTTCTGGAGAGTTGCGAAATCGTCCGGGATAGGCAAGAGGTTAAGTTCACCGAATTTCTTGACCCCTTCCACAGGGAGTATGTCCGGCCCCTGGTGGGGAATTTCTTTGGCATCCGCCACATGGAGGACGGGGGCTATGCCGGGGCGGAAAAGCAAAGACTGGCGATATTCCCGGATTATTATTCTCCCGGCGACATCGAGATGCCAATTGCCGCCTTTGCGGTGAGCTTATCTGATCCCACCCGCCTCCTTTCCCATCGGGACTATCTGGGCGCCATCGCTGCTTTGGGGATTAAGGTTTCTTTTCTCGGCGACATCCTGCCCTTTGCTGGCGGTGCTCACCTAATATCTGCCCGGGAAGTTGCAAATGTCATCTGCACTTTGGAAGAGGTTAACAGGTTAAAAGCGGAAGCAGTTGAAATACCTCCGTACAAGCTGTGCCGGGAGGAGCAGCCTGCCCGCACCATTCGCAGTACGGTGGCCTCCCTGAGGCTGGATGCAGTGGTATCTGCCGGCCTGGGGATGGGACGCAGCAAAGCTGCTGAACTCATTAAAGGGGACAAGGTCAAGGTCAACTGGCGCCATATAGTCCAGCCGGGATTTCAGCTCAAGGAAGGGGACATCATTTCAATCAGGGGCAGGGGACGCCTGGAGTTAAGTATGGCAGGGGATGAAACGAGAAAGGGAAGGATTCGCATAGAGGTAAAAAAGTTTAGCTAAGGGCAGGAAACTTGTGGGAAGTTGTCGAATTTTTATAGAGAAGAATAACGAGGGGGTGTTTTGGTTGGCATTGACGCCACTGGATATTCATAATAAGGAATTTGCCAAGAGTTTTCGCGGCTACGACGAAGATGAAGTAGATGAATTTCTCGACAGAGTGGTCAAGGACTACGAAGAACTGATTCGGGAAAACACCCAACTTAAACAAAGGATTCAGGAGCTTGCCGATAAGCTGGAGCATTATACTCAAATCGAAGAAACTCTGCACAATGCCATTATCGTAGCACAGCAGACTGCTCAGGAAGTAAAAGAAACAGCCCTTGGGGAAGCAGAACTTATTCGCAAGGAAGCTGAGCAGGAAACAAGGCGAAATGTTGAAGCAAATATGGCCAAGGCAGAGAAGATTCGGGAAGAGATTGAAGAAATGGTAAAACAGGCGATTATATTCCGCAGTCGGTTTAAAACCCTGCTGGAATCCCAGTTGGAAATCGTCAACAGCGAAGAATGGCGAGCCCTTGAGCGTTTCGCTTCCTCATCAGCAGAGGCTGCTGGGGGGCAGGACTACATGCCTTAAGGAATACAGCCCTTGATAGCCAAGGGCTTCTTGCTTTTACAGGGATTTTTTCGCGGGCCCTTTGTCTAAAACTACGCTCCCCAGGGAAAAGTAAAGGCGGAGGGGTGCTCATGGACAAATCCCTGTTGGACAAAGTCTCTTCGCAGCTGCAGCGGCTGGCCAAGAACCTGGAGAAGTTTAACCTGGCCGAGTACATGGAAATGCTCAACAATCCCCGCAGATATGTTATGATAAATTTCGTCGGGGGTTTGTTCCGAGGCTTGGGCATGGCTGTTGGCTTTACCATTCTCGGCGCCATTGTGCTGATGCTGTTGCGACGGCTGATGTACTTAAACCTTCCCATCATCGGCGATTTCATCGCCGATATTGTCCGCATTGTCCAGGAGCATCTAAAATGATACAGGAGAAGATGTAATGGATACTTCTAGGCAGCGGCAGCGGCTGGTCAATATGCTCCGCCAAATGGAAAAGGACGAGGATGACAGGGGGGGAAGGGAAAACCTCCGGGACAACATCAAGGAGCTAGCTGTCATCGACAATCATCCCGGTGACATTGGCACTGAGGAATACTTGCGCAACCTCGACGCCTATTTTCAGCAACTCAACGAACAAATTCTGGAGAAAATACAGGAGGCAATAGCTCGCATCGACAGAGGCGAATACGACATCTGCACCCAGTGCGGGGGCAAAATTTCTTCCCGGCGATTGCAGGCTCTGCCCTATGCAGATACCTGCAGTGAGTGCGCAAAAAGTGGCAGTGAAGCCCCTGGGATAACAAAGAGCTATCCTCCCCATGGGGAATTTACCTGGCCGCGATTCAGGCAATTCGGGACCGGCAGCGGGGAAGGAGAGCAGCCTCCTGACCGGGTTTAAGCAATACTAGGAGAGGAGAAGGGGTATGAAGAGAATGTATATCATCGCCATTCTGGTCCTGGCAATTGACCAGGCCACTAAGTATGCCATTCGGGCAACCATGCACCTCAACCAATCGCTTACCTTAATTCCCAAGTTTCTGCATCTTACATACGTGCGCAATACCGGGGCAGCTTTTGGCATTTTAGCGGGGAAGAGGTTATTTTTTATCATTGCTTCCATAGTGGTGGTGGGGGCTCTGCTCCTGTACTCCCGGGAAGTAAGGAACAAGACAATGTTGCAATGGGCTTTTGGCCTGATGTTGGGGGGTGCAGTGGGCAACCTGGTGGACCGGGTTATATTCCATTGGGTGACAGATTTCATCGATGTAAAGTTTTTCCCTCCTATTTT
>JAAYHI010000187.1 GCA_012727415.1 Bacillota bacterium | reverse complement strand
TTTCTACATAATTGCGTATATTACATAATGGATAGGCTGGCAATAATTTCATTGAGGAGGTGAAGTTTATGAATTTTGCCTGGAGATTGGGCGTCAAGGTTGGATTGGTCTTGTTCTCATTAGCATGCCTGTTGATACTCAGCAGCTCCCCAGCCATGGCATGCACCAGTTTTGCCGTTTACGGCCAGGAGCCAGTATACGGAATGAATTTTGATTGGTACCTGCCCACAGAAATGAAGTTTATAGTAACGCATAAAAGCATATCTGGCAACTTTGAAAGCTTCAGCCTGTTATTTGACTACGAAGGGTCTGACTCAGTTTCAACTGTAATGTGCAATGGCATTTTTTACTCTAATCAGGAACAGCGCCCTGCCCCTGAGGGCAAGTCTGATTATAGGGAGCTTGATGTAGGTGAGTACTATATCAGTCAGATAATACATGAAGCGATGCAAACTCAGATTGTCCTTCAGGCCCAGGGCTATGACATCGGCGTTCCAGCAATCATAGCCCAGTACCAGGAGAAGAAATTTGTCCAGACAACGCCCCACGGATGCCATATCTTAGTTGCTGACCCCCAGGGCAATGCCGCGATATTTGAACTCGTGGACGAAGGAAATGAAATTGTGCCTATCGCAGGAGACTTTATCGTCATGACAAATTTCCCCAACTCTGCCTTCAAAGATGGGCCCTATAACCAAGTGTCCGGCACGGGAGCAGAACGTTATATCACGGCTTACGAATACATTGAACAAAACCTGGACAGCTTTGACATTGACCATGCCTTCAGGGCATTAAAGCAGACCACCCAGAGTTTCACACGCTGTTCCCTGGTCTGTGACCCCCTGAAGAACAACGTTTACTTGGCCCTCAACAATGACTTTAAGCATATATGGAGAATCTCCATTAGTGACAAGACCGTCGAGACCTGGCGGGGCTTTGACAAAGACATTAAACTCACCATCCCCAGTGGGGGGATTACCGATGCGGATCTGATGGCAGCTGTTGCCAAAACTAAACGGCCTGAGCTGTACTGGAAATTAGCCATAGCTGCCGGGGCAGCAGCAGTAATGACGGTAATCCTCATCATCTTTGGTCCCAATTTAATATGGAAACTGAAGCTGCAGATATGGAAGCGGATGTAAACAATAACCGGCAGGACGCAGTGTCCTGCCGGTATTTCTTTGACTACTTGTCCCCCTGGATAAGCTTCAGTGCCTCTTCCATTGCCAAATCCCTATTGTTAATGTAGTCATCAATGGTATAAGTCACCTGATAGTGGGGATAGAGGGCGTCGGCATCAGCCAGCCCCTCATCGGGCCGCATCCACTGGGTATAAGAAATGTTGTAGAACAATTTCGAGTGCTGCAACTGAAAGGACAGGATGTCCCCGTAGCTGTTGGGAGCGTTGCCGGAGGGTTCGCCAATGATTGTGCCAATGCCGTTATCTGCCAGAATCACGGCAAAATCTTTGGCCGCCGAGAAAGTGCCGTTGTCAATAAGGGTGTAGATATTTCCGGCAAAGAGAAGCTCCTCTGCCTTTTGGTTTGTGACTGTTTCCGGCTCCCAAGTCACAGTTCCCTTCCGGGCCAGGTATCCCCTTTGTTCTGAAGCTGCCCGGGACATTCTTCTGACGGAGCCAAAATACTTGTACTCATCAATATCTATGTATTTAAGGAACTCCTGGGCAACATAGGTGTTGCCTCCGTAGTTGCCCCTGAGGTCAACGATGATGTTTTCAATACCCTGGTTCTTTATATCCTGAAACATTGTCCTGACGAAATCTACATACTCCTCATCATAGATGCAGCTTTGCAGGCGAAAATGGCAGAGGCTGTTTTCCTGGTCAAGGTAATATCCCTGGTATGAGTCATTGCTGGGGTAGAACTGCCTTTCGGGATATGGATCCGCTTTTTCATAAGTAAAGCCAAATTCCAAGCGAATGACTTGGGTTTCCCCATTGCGCAGCACTTCGGCATCAAGCCCCCGCATATAGTCAATCTCCGCCCCCATCTGGGTGAGGACCGATTCGGTGAGCATGTTTCGGATGTAGTCCTTCAGCCAATAGGGATTTTCGGCAGGCAGCACCCTTTCTGCCTGGGCCAGAATCTCATCGGCAGTGACCCCGCCCAGAGACAGCAATTGATCACCAGGATATAAATTCCTGCCGCCAAGGACGAAGATCTTACCGTCTAATATCTTAATTTCCATGGGAAGAAGCCTCTCGCCAAACCCCAGCATCACTCCTGTATGGGCATCTCCCAACATGCAAGTAAGCTCAGCCACAAGAAAGGCAAATTCCCCTACAGTCATTTCCTGGTTTGCCTTGTTTTCAGCTTCCGCAAAAGCTGCCTCCATATCCGCGGGCAGGCCGTAGATGGTTGCAGGATGCACCTGTTCTAAATCAGCCTTTAACTGCCTTAAGTCTTCTTTCATTTCCTGGGGAGTAAGAATCTGAGTGTAATCAGGATAACTATAGAATTCAGGAGGCTTTGTGCCCAGTATCGGGGTGTAGCGCAATGCGGTATAAAAGAAAGCAAAGACAAAACTTAGCACTGCCAAGACCATTGTTATTCCGAGAAGCAGTTTCTTTATCTTCCTCAACATCATCACTCCAATGCTGATGGTTTAATCCGCCACCAGGTATTCATGAAACCAGGCTATTGCCCTCTCCAGCATTCCAGCGGCGATGCAGTGGCCGACGCCTGGGATTTCGTGAAGCTGAAGGCGCTGGGGGCAATCCCGGTACAGGGGAGCCACCTCCTGGTAAAACCAGCGCTGACTGTCGACGGGGACAATCATATCTTTAGCGCCATTGAGCATAAGCACAGGCCTCTGGTTCAGGGTTTCTTTATTGCTCAGCAAGTCATAACGGGCCAGGTAGTTGCGATGGGCCTCGGGCATGGGTTCGAGGTTAAGGTTGCTGCGAAATTGCTCCTCCATCTTCAGCCAGGCACAGGATCCGTTGAAGGATACCATAGCCTTTAATTGGGGGTTGGCAGCGAAGACACCGGCAGCAGTAAATCCGCCCATGGAATGGCCCATTACCCCTAAGCGGCCAGGATCCACCTGGTGCTGAGAAATAATTGTTTCGATCATTGCCGGCGCCTCCCGGACATTTTGGATAACCGTCCCCCAGAAATATTTCTCCAGGTGGTCGGAAGATAAGTCCTTGGCTTCCCTCTCCCCATGGTGGATGGCATCGGGGGCAAAGACCTGAATGCCCCAGGCAGCGAAAACTGACAGCCGAAAGCGCTGGTAATCCTTATTGGAATTCCAGCCATGGTAGTAGATTGCTGTGGGCGGGTTGTCTATGCCTTTCGGCGAAAACTTCAGGGTTGGTATGCCGCCCACATCCAGTCGCTCAACATTGACGTACGGGCTTTGCATCGTCCTCCCCCCTTTACCTGGTTAATGTCTGCCCCGGAGTAATTCTGGAAGTGTCGCAACCCAGTTCATAGTACTGATTGTTGTTAAACTCGAAGGTCTTGATTACCTCCAGACCGAGCTTTTTGTGGGCTTTATATGAGCGGGTGTTAATCCGGTTAATAAAAGTGATGAGTATCGGATAGCGGGGTGCCATTTGCCGCAGGGAGAACTCGAAGAGGTTTGGCAGCACTTTTGTCCCTCGGTAATCCCTGTGAATGCAGATAGGACCATATTGATAGGAGTTCTCGGTGGAAAGCCTTTGTCCCAGGTATACTGTGTTGGGGAGATCAGCAATCATGTATTGAAAGAGGGGCCACTGCGACCAATACTGCCAGGAAGCCGCCATGGCATAAGCCACTATTCTCTCGCCATCGGCGGCAATGGCCAGGCCGTCTTCCTCTTCAATGAGGCGGGCAAACTGCTCATCGGTGAATAAGGTGGTGACAAAGCCATCGGGCCTGTCCTCATCGCTGATAGTTGAGACATGGTACTTTTCCTGCAATGCGGCCACCAGCGGTATGTCCTCAAGCTTGGCGTTGCGGTAGTGCATCATATTCCTCCTTCGTATAGATATGGCGCAAACAAGTTCCAGGGGTGAGCTTCCCCAGGGACCTGGGTGAAGGTCATTGGCTCCTTCCGGGTGGGATGCAGGAAGGATAGTTCGTGGCAGAACAGGGCAATTTGCTGGCCAGGCCTGTTGACCCTGGCCCCGTATCTTAAGTCTCCGAAGATGGGGTGGCCGCTGGCAGCCAGCTGGACCCGGATTTGATGGGAGCGTCCGGTGAACAGGTTAATGCGGAGGAGGCTGTAGTCTTCCTTATGGGCTAACAGCTGGTACTCCAGGACTGCCTCCTTTGCGCCTGCAGTTCCCTTGCCGGCAATAGAAACCTTGTTGCTGCCACGGTCCTTGATAAGGTAATGCTGCAAGCGGGCTGCATCTTGCGGCCTGCCGTGGACAACGGCCAGATATATCTTGCTGAATTCCCGCAGCCTTACCTGATTGGACAACCTGGAGGCGGCCTTGGAGGTCTTGGCAAACACCATTACACCGCCTACAGGCCTGTCTAAGCGGTGGACTAACCCCAAATATACATTGCCGGGCTTGTTATATCTTTGCTTAAGATCCCGCTTCAGCAAGGTCAGCATGTCTTCATCCCCGGTCTTATCTGCCTGGGACAAAATATTGGGAGGCTTGTTTACCACCAGAAGGTGGTTATCTTCGTAGATAACAGGTATCTTCATTATATCGCTCCTTATAAAGGCAGGCCAGCTGTCCCCGCTTCATTATAAATCAGTATTCCTGTTGACAGCAACTGCCGGCAAAAAAAGCACTCTCAGTGAGTGCTTTCGCCGATAGCTTATTCGTCCTTTTGCAGGCGGCGGCGGTAATCCTCCTCAATTTCAGCGCTCCAGTTGTCATGGAGAACGCCGGTTTCATGGTATGAGGCAATGGTCCTGGCGGCCACCTCAAAGTTCAACCGCGTTCCTTGGCTGTCGGCATGGTAGTTTTGGGCCCGGTCGGCATCAATGCCAAAGCGCTCCGCCACATCAATGGCATCGATATTGGCGCCCAGGAAAATAAACTCCCAGCCCTTGCTCTTGTGTTCTTCAACCATCTTCTTGATTTTGGCACAGCTATACTCCCGGCTGGAGTTCTCTATGCCGTCGGTGGTGATGACAAAGAGCACTTTGTCGGGCCGGTACTCGCTGGAGGTGCCTTTGTGGGCATTGGCAATTTTATTGATGGTGATGCCGATTGCATCCAGCAGCGCCGTTGAGCCTCCCACCATGTAGTCCTGTTCAGTAATTGGCGATACCCCTCTCAGGTCGACGCGATCCTGAAGAAGCTGATAGCCGTGGTTGAACAGCACCGTCGTCACAAGGACTTGCCCCTCCAGGGCCTTTTGCTTTTCCAGCATGGAATTGTATCCGCCGATAGTATCCTGTTCCAGTCCGCTCATCGACCCGCTCTTGTCCAGGATAAACACCAGTTCCGTCCGGTTCTTCATATAAAAATCCCCCATTCATATCTTAATGAATAGAGGATAACATGGCATTAGGGCGGGGAGGTCGCTTGCCAGGCGACAAACTAAGAGCCCAGCAGGGGCTGGTCGTAATAAAAGAGGGCCTGATTGATTGCAAAGATATCGTATATGCCGCGGGAAATAAAGCAGGAAATGATGACGTCGAATTTCTGGCTGGAAGAGAGGGCATAGCCTGCCCGGGCCAGCAAGTCTTCTGTCTCCTCCAGGTTGAGCTCCAGGGCAATGGCCAGGGCAACTGCAGTCTTTTTGCTGGGCATGTAGTGCATGTTGCTGCGAATTTTTGAGAAGAGCTTCCTGTCGATATTGGCCCCTTTGTAGACCTCCACATCGGTCTTGCCCTTGGCATCGATGAGCCGCAGCAGGGTCCGGGAGAAGGGCTCATCCAGGTTGCCTATCAAGGGGGCAAGGCCCTGGGGCAAGCAAGAGGGAACACTGGCTTCCGCTATGTTATTCCTCTGCAGGGATTCCCTGGCCAAGACCGAATACTCATCAACATAGTGCTCATCAATGTAGGCCTGAACGGCCCCCAGCAGTTCTTCGCTGAGTTCTACTGCAGCTTTGTCGAAGACCACCAGGTAGACCTCCATGTCCCTGTCCTCAAGAAAGTCCTTAATGGCGGCAACGGCTATCTGCAGGGCTTCTTTCCTGGGGTAACCGTAAATACCCGCAGAAATAAGAGGAAAGGCAATGGATTCCAGGCCGTGCTTCTCGGCCAGGAGCAGAGAATTGATATAGCATTGCCGCAACAAAGCTTCCTCCCCCTGCTGGCCGCCTTTCCATACAGGGCCGGGGGTATGAATGACATATTGAGCAGGCAGGTTAAAACCCGGAGTAATTACAGCCTGTCCTGTTTCACAGCCCCCGAGGGCAGAGCAGGCTGCCTGCAGTTTTTCGGGGCCGGCGGCTTTAAATATGGCGCCGCATACCCCACCGCCCATCCGCAGAGATGTATTGGCGGCATTGACTATGGCATCAACCTGCATCCTGGTGATGTCATTGCGAACAATAGTAAAGGGCATACAATCACCTCTTTATGTTGTCCGGATTCCCTTCTCCTATATCTTCAACACCCGGCCGGGAAACCCTTTCGGGCTTCTGGATTCCTTGCCGACCAGGGCTGTTTATGCTACTATTATTATTAGGAATTAAGAAGTTTTCCATGTTTTCATCAGTATCTAATTCTTCGGTTCCAGCGGCCCCGTCAAGGCCGTTTATATCTGTATCAGGAGATTTCCAACACTTATGGTGAAGGAGTGATTGACATCGACACATTGCTATTTGTAATCGTAAACCGAGGCAAGGCCAACGCCATTCTGAAAAAGGCCCAGGAACTCGGCGCAGCGAGCGGGACTATTTTTTTGGGCGAAGGCACTGTTCAATCCAAGCTTCTGGAAGCCATTGGCCTTACAGAGACCCATAAGGAAATTCTCATGATCTCCTCATCACGAGATTTATGCAGCCAATTGCATGCACTGCTCAATAAAGAATTTATGCTTTCCAAGCGGAACCAGGGCATTGCCTTTTCTATTCCCTTCACACAATGGCAGCCGGGCAGGAAATTGGACGAGGAAGCCCTTGACAACCTTAACCCTTCCCATTACTGCATTATCACCATTGTCGACAAGGGTCGGGGCAAGGCCTGCATAAAAGCTGCAAGAGCTGCCGGTGCCAGGGGAGGTACCCTGATCCACGGGAGAGGAGCCGGCATTCCCACGGATTTCTATTTCCCCCTGGTGATTGAGCCCCAAAAAGAAATCCTCCTGGTGGTCTCAGCTAAGGAAAAGGTGGCAGCGATACAGAACAAGATTTTTACCGATCTGGAACTGGGTAAACCCGGCCACGGCATTCTCTTTACCCTGCCAGTAACTCAGACCACCGGCCTCTACGAGAACAGGGCTGAAGAGAGCAAGGGGGCGGTGCTATGAACCTGGTCTATGAAAAGTTCAAAGAAGTTGCCCAAACCCTCCTGCCTGTAGTCATTTTGGTAATGATTCTCTGCTTCACCATAGTGGATGTAGATACAAGTGTCATCGTGCGCTTTCTTATCGGAAGTGTGATGCTCTTAATTGGCCTGTCGGTATTTTTATGGGGCGTGGATTTGGCTATGAACCCCATCGGCGAGCATATGTCTCATGAAATCGCCACTTCAAGATCCATCTATAAGATTGGCATCCTCAGCTTCCTCCTAGGCTTTTTGGTTACCGTTGCCGAACCGGATCTGCTTGTCCTGGGGCAGCAAATTCAGGCGGCATCGGGAGGGACCGTGAGTGCCAGCCTCATTGTATATGTAATATCTTTTGGCGTAGGCATCATGATATCCCTGGGTATATTCCGGTTGCTCAGGGACCGACCGTTAAACATCTTCATGGCCATTACCTATTCGATTATCATTGGCTTAGGGGTATTTGTTTCTGAAGAATTTTTCGCTATTTCCTTTGACGCCTCCGGTGCCACTACCGGCGCCCTCACCACTCCCTTTGTCCTGGCCATCTCCCTGGGATTGTCCACCGTCAAGGGGGGCAGGAAATCCGAAGAAAACTCCTTCGGCCTCGTCGGCATCATGAGTGCCGGCCCCATCCTGGCAGTGATGTTGATGTCCATCATATCCGGCCAGAAGCATATTCAAGGAACAGCAGAAGCATGGGCCCCTGCCCAGGGAGTGCTGGGCCCGATACTCTCTGCCCTCCCCGCTATCTTCCTGGAATCAATAGTGGCCTTGGCCCCGATAGCGATTTTGTTCTTCATATTTAACTTTGCGAAATTCAAGCTGGCCAAGGACGAAATGGTGCAAGTGCTAAAGGGATTGTCCTTCACCCTGCTGGGGCTGACCCTCTTCCTCACTGCAGTAAACTCAGGGTTTATGGACATGGGACGGATTATCGGCATGGAACTTGCTGCTATGAGCCCCTGGCTGTTGATTGGCATCGCCTTCATGATGGGCCTCATCGTCGTCCTGGTGGAGCCAGCAGTCCATGTCCTGGGGCAGCAGATTGAAGAAGTCACCAGCGGCCACATTCCTGTTAAGCTAATCCGGATGACCCTGTCCATTGCAGTCGGCACAGCAATTGCCCTGTCCATGGTGAGGATCGTCGTCCCGGCAGTAAAGCTGTGGTACTTTGTCATTCCAGGCTTCGTCATCGCCATCCTGCTCTCCTTAAGGTCTGACCCTGTTTTTGTGGGGATAGCCTATGACGCCGGCGGGGTGGCCTCAGGTCCCATGGCGGCGACCTTTGTCCTCGCCTTTGCCCAGGGAGCCGCAGCAGTGATTCCTACCGCCAATGTCCTGGTGGACGGCTTCGGCGTCATTGCCATGATTGCAACGGCACCTGTCCTGTCCATAAACCTCCTGGGAACCATATTCAGACATAAGAAGGTCGAGTATCCTGAGCTCGAGAAGAAGGAAAAGGTACCTACCTCACATCTGCTGGAAGAGAGAGATATGCTGCACAAGTGCATTATAGCTGTTGTCGACAGGGGATTTGCAGAAAAGGCCATTGAGGTGGCCAGAGAAGCTGGTGCCAGCGGCGCCACAATCCTGCGGGGCAGGGGCACCGATGAGCATCAGAAGGTCAAGCTGCCGATTATCAATATTGAGCTGCAGCCTGAAAAGGAAATAGTCCTGTTTGTCACCAGGGAGCAGGTCAGCGGGGCGATAGCCAACAGCTTATTGTCCAATGAGCAACTGGCTGGAGATGGCAAGATCAAGGTCTTCATCTCCCCCACAGAGGCCATGGCGGAGACATTTGTCGTGCCCAAGCAGATGGAGTCCGAACCTGACCCTGCCCCAGCAGAAACCGAATAAAGCTATGACGGCCTGGCGGGAAACCGCTAGGCCGCTTTAATATTAATATTCCTATGTCTCTCCATACAGGGAGACATACCGTTTTTCCGCGCCGACAATTTCCTTTCTCATGCTCTCTATCTCGTCCATCTGCTGAATCCTTTCCAGGACTGGGTTTAGACCAACCCCTTCTGTCTTAACAGCTATCTCCCCGTTCTCCCGGTATACTGTTAACTGGCCCATTGCCTGCAAGTGCCCGATTGTGCTGTCAGGATTCTTGACCTTAAAGAAGTACACATCTTCCTGGTACTTGGAGATATCTTCCACAATGAATTTCCCGTCCTTTACAAAGACGATATGGGATGTCATCTGGTCTACTTCTGCAAGGTTATGGGAGGAAAGAAATACTGTGGTCCCCTGCTCTCTTAGCTCCATCAGGAGCTTGCGGACCTTGATGATGGTGGTGGGGTCCAGGCCGTTAAAGGGCTCGTCCAACACCAAAAAATCCGGTTCATTGAGAATGGCCATGGCCAGGAGAAGCTGCTGCTTCATCCCCAGGGAGTACTCTTTTACTTTTTTCGTAATGAAATTTTTGATACCTATTGTCTCCACTGCTTTTCTGACGGCATCTTTGCTCAGCTTGCGGGTTTCACAGACAAATTTTAAATGATCCAAACCAGTCAGATAACCGTAGAGAACGGTATTGTCTATCATGTAGGAGTACTTGTGGAAGATGGATACATCGGTATGGGGCTTGCCCAGTATCTCCACTGTGCCGGAGTCAATATTGATGACATTGGCAATGCAATTCAAAAAGGTGGTTTTGCCGCTGCCATTGGGACCTACCAGGGCCACAAGCTCGCCAGGCCTTATTTCCAGGGAAACATTATCCAGCACCTTATGCTTGCCATAGGATTTAGACAGGTCTTTCACCGATAACACTGACATCACAGATACCTCCCAGTTTTGCTGAACATTTTATAGCCAACAAACACCAAGGCCGCCAGCCAAAGGGCCAGGATGGCAATACCAACTAGGCTGTTCAATATGTTTACATCGAAAATCATGCTGGCTTCGCCGGTGGCCACCAGGGGCTGGTTCAGCCATATAAAGGGGAAGATTATCCCGGCTCCCCTTAATGCATAGCGGGAAGCAAGGTAACCCATACCAAAGATCAGCACCGTCCCCAGGCTCACCCCGATTTTGTGGCGAATCTTTTGCGAAGCAAACATGGCAAAGGCCACCATGACAAGTCCGGACAGGATGAGCAGTGCAACCATCTCGATGTTCTCGACAAGCATATCTCTGAAAGTAAAACCGACAAAATAACCAGATGATGAAGCCGAAAAGGCTTTGCCTTCGAATTCCCTTAAATTTGCCCTCCACAGCTTCACACCGGAATAATTGCCATCTACTTGGTTGAGGTATTGCACGGCGGGGAAGTTTTTCTCCAGGGGGCTGCCGGCAATTCCCAGGCCTGCACAGAATACTGCAGCGATAATGAGGATCATGCTTATAAATACTGCGCTTTGGGCCAGGAGCTTGCCAAAGTAGATTCTCTTTCGGTGGAGGGGTTGAGTGTTCAGCAAGCAGATGGTGCGGGTATCGTGGGTTTCGTCGCTGAATCCCACTGACAGCGAAACAGCAAAGATAGCCAGGGCGATTATGGCCAGTCCGTTCTTAAACAGGCTGTTAAATATATAGGTAATTGAGGGTTGGGAGTTGCGGATATGCCAACTTTTAATGTGCTTCAAATCAGATTCCATAGCGAAGGGAGAAGAAATTAGCCCCCCAAGTGGAGGAGATTTAGTGTGGACTGTCTGCACCTGTCGCTTAATTATTTCGTCCTGAGTAGCACAGTACACGGAAATGGTATCGGGAGGATAGAAGTTTCCCCAATTCGATGTCTCATACTTGAAAATGCTCTTTTGCCCTTCCGCAATCTTAGCGGTATCTCTTCTTTCAAAGGCTTCAATAGCGTACAAATACATATTATACGTGTCAGTATTATCGGCCAGTGTTTCTTCTACCATCTCTGGCTTAAAAATACCTTCAGCGACACCCCGTTGAAGCCTGTTTATTGAATCCCAATAACTTTCAGCCTGAGTTCTATAAATCGCCAGCTCGGAGTCGCGAAACCTTTCGTACTGACTATATTGCTCAAATCCATACAACATTGTAAAAACAAGCAGCAGGATAAAGGGAACTACTACCGTCTTCCTTTTCATGATCTTCAGCACTTCAAACCTGAAATAAGGTAATGGCAATGCCCTTTTCTTTTCATATTTTGTCAGTTCCTTATTGCCTTCTTTTTCTTTCGGAGAAAGGGAGAGATTTTGGCCCCAGGTTGTGGTACTGACATAATGGGCCAGGAGGGTTAGCAAGGAGGAGATGCCTAGAGCAATACCAAAGGCAATCCATATTTCGGTAATGCATTGGGATGAACTCGTAAAGAAGTGTTGAAAGTTCAGAAATGAGAAAGGATTGAAATGGCTGGCATTTGCTTGCCACCTGCTGCCAATGGTAATTAAGAAAATTCCCAGAACAGCTACAATTGAAGTCTCCTTAACTATTGCCGCAAGCAGGGTTATGCAGGAAATAATAACTAACAAGTAGAGGCAGTACAAGAGGCCTGCCAGGGCAACGTATTTTCCAACAGGCCCAATGGTACTTATGTAGCCAATATCAATCTCAACCGGGTAGTGTATGGAACCAAACCCGCCGCCCAGTAGTCCTGCCAGGAGATACGAGACCAGGGCAGTAGCAATGAGAAAGGCAAAGATATAGACAAGAGATGCTCCTAATTTGGCAAGAAGAATGTTTATGCGCCTGACGGGCTGCGTAAGCCGGATTTTTTCAGTGCCACTGTTTTTTTCTTCAGTAAAGATAGAATCTTGGTAAGTTCCAGCTTGAAATTGGACACGCTTTCCACCTCCAATAATCAAATGGCGAAATTATTGCGACTTTCTTTGTCCATTCCAGAAAGACCTAAGGGGGGCAGTCTGCCCGTAGGAAACCTTTTGTCCTAATAACACAAAGCCAGATGGTCCTTGCTAAAATTAAATCATATTCTAATTATACCAGGTATTGTTATTTTTGCGCCCAGATGAAAATCTGGATTTTTGAGGATTTTGGGATAATCACTAATATCAACGGCCTGGCGGGAAACCGCCAGGCCGCATTACTTATTCCTTTTCTTCCTGCAGGATTTTTATTATCTCTTCAACTTTCAAGACTTTACCATAGGCTACAACTTTTCCGTCAACAACCAAGCCAGGAGTGGTAATCACTCCAAAGGCAGCGATCTCAGCAAAATCCGTCACATGCTCGATTGCAGTGTCCATGCCCAACTGCTCCAGAGCTGCTTTTGCGTTCGCCTCCAACTGAAGGCATTTAGCACAGCCGCCTCCAAGCACCTTAACCCTTGCGCCACAAACCTCCTGTTTTTCAGTCTCACAGCAGTCTCCGCAACAACAGGAGGTTGTTTTTTTCTTACCGAACAAAGCCATACCTTTCTCTCCTTATCTTGTGATCTGTATGGATATTAGCAGCAATTGCCCTGGCAGGAACACCCGGCCCTGGTTTCCTTGCCAGCGAAGAAACGTTTCAGGTTTGCGGGTAACTCGTAGCTGTCGCTATGCCCTCCTCTGCCTGATAGGCCAAATACTAGCTGAAGAATACCTGCTGCCAGAGCTTCCTTAGGCGGAATCTCATAGTTCTTTCCCTTATACTCAAAGACACGGCATTCTACATCAGTGTCGCAGATTTCACTGCAACAGCCGCAATCGTTTTCAACAACGGATTGAAAAATGTCCTGGCCATTGACCCGAATCGTTGGGGAGGAAAGGAATTGGTATTTCACTGCCATTTCCGCCGTTTCTATTTTGATTTTCTTGTACTCTACACTGTAGCCCGCAAGTTCTAAGGCAGGGGTTAGCACC
>JAAYHI010000186.1 GCA_012727415.1 Bacillota bacterium | reverse complement strand
CGGCAGCCCCGAGGAAACCCGGGAAGTGGTTACAGAGCTATGGAAGCGCTATGTTGAAAGAGGATGCAGATGAGATTAAAGCTGGTTACGAGGCTGGTGGTGCTGCTGGTGCTGGCAGTATTGGTAAGCTTGCTCCTTGAGCTGCCTTTTTTCTGGCGCCAGTTCTACCCTCTGCGCTATAAAAAATATATTGAAGAGCAGGCTGAAGCTAATGATTTAGATTCAGCCCTGGTGGCGGCAGTAATTAAAGTTGAAAGCAACTTTTCTCCCCGGGCAGTTTCCCGGGCTGATGCCCGGGGCCTGATGCAACTGCGCCTCAGCACGGCAAGGGAAGTGGCCAGGGGACTGGGCCACACCGTAGGTGACGATTTCCCCGATAAGCTCTTTGATCCCGAATATAATATTATCCTGGGCACCCGCTACTTGGCGCAGATGCTCAGGCAGTTTAACGGCAATGAGATTCTGGCCCTGGCGGCATATAATGCCGGCCCCAATAAGCTGCGCTCCTGGCTGGAAGCGGGAACCTGGGACGGAACCTGGAAAAATCGCCGCCAGATTCCCTATGCCGAGACGAGGAATTACCTGGACAAGGTGCAGAAAGCCAAAAAGAGATATCACAGACATTTCAACAACGACTGAGGGGGTGAGGGTATGGCTCTCCTGGAGGTAAATAATTTAAAGACTCATTTTCACACTGCCAAGGGGATTGTGCCTGCGGTAGACGGGGTAGACTTTTCCGTTTCCCAGGGTGAGACACTGGGGCTGGTAGGGGAGTCGGGCTGCGGTAAAAGTGTCACCGCCCTGTCAATAATGGGCCTGGTTCCATCCCCACCCGGGAAGGTAACAGGGAAAATCCTCTTTGACGGCCGCGACGTCCTTTCCCTTTCGGAAAAAGAAATGCGCAGGCTGCGGGGCAACGAGATGGCCATGATCTTTCAGGAACCCATGTCCGCCCTCAATCCTGTGCTGACCATTGGCGAGCAAATTGCCGAAGCAATCAGGCTGCATCAGGATATTGAGGGCAGAGATCTGGAAGAGCGGACTATAGATATGATGCAACTGGTGGGCATTTCCATGCCGGAAAAGCGCTTCCGGGATTATCCCCATCAGCTTTCGGGGGGCATGCGGCAGCGGGTGCTGATTGCCATGGCCCTGTCCTGCAACCCTAAACTGCTCTTTGCCGATGAACCCAGTACCGCCCTGGATGTAACCATTCAGGCCCAGATTCTCGAATTGCTGAAACAGCTGCGCACAGATATTGACACTGCTATTGTGCTGATTTCCCATGACCTGGGGGTAATTGCGGAAATGGCTGATCGGGTGATAGTCATGTACGCCGGGAAGTTTGTCGAAGAGGCATCTGTCAACGACCTCTTTCACAATCCCCTGCACCCATATACCGAGGGATTGTTGTTATCTGTTCCCCGGCTGGACAAGCCTGTTAAACGGCTGAGGCCCATTACGGGCTCCGTTCCGGATCTTCTGGACCTGCCAGCCGGTTGCAGTTTCCATCCCCGCTGCTCCTATGCCAAGGATATTTGCCGGCAGCAATCGCCGATACTGAAAAGCTTGGGGGCTGGCCGCAGGGTCAGCTGCTGGCTGCGCTAAGGAGGGGATACAATGGCTACATCGGCCTTGCTGCAAGTCAGGGATCTAAAAAAATATTATCCAATAAAAAAATCGCCCCTTTCCCGGACCAAGGTCTTCGCCAAAGCAGTGGACGGCATCAGCTTTGACATCTTCAGGGG
>JAAYHI010000185.1 GCA_012727415.1 Bacillota bacterium | reverse complement strand
GGCGGCCCTGCCGGCATGGGGGCGGCCCTGGAGGCCCATCGCCTGGGGGTTAAGGATATTCTCATCATTGAGCGGGATTTCACTCTGGGCGGCATTCTCCAACAGTGCATTCACAACGGCTTTGGCCTCCACCTCTTCGGCGAAGAATTGACTGGGGGCGAATATGCCCAGCGCTTTATCGACGAACTGGCTGCCTCGGGAATACGTGTCCTCACCGACACCATGGTGCTGGAAGTGGATTCCGGCTGGGTAAGGGCAGTGAACACCCAGGGAGTCCTGGAGATTGAGGCTGGTGCCATCATCCTCGCCATGGGCTGCCGGGAGCGGACCCGGGGGGCCATCAACATTCCCGGCACCCGGCCAGCGGGAATCTACACCGCAGGTGCTGCCCAGCGCCTGATAAACATGGAAGGGTTTTTGCCGGGAAGGCGGTCAGAGATTCTGGGCTCCGGGGATATCGGGCTCATTATGGCCCGGCGCCTGACCCTGGAAGGGGCCAAGGTGGAGGCCGTGGCAGAGCTGCTGCCCTGGTCCAACGGCCTTGCCCGCAATATCGCCCAGTGCCTGGATGACTTTGGCATCCCCCTCCTCCTCAGCCATACCGTGGTGGACATCCACGGCTCCAGGCGCCTGGAAGGGGTGACCCTGGCCCGGGTGGATGAAAAGTTGCAGCCGCTGCCGGAAACCCGGCGCTTCATTCCCTGCGACCTGCTCCTGCTTTCAGTGGGCCTCATCCCGGAAAATGAATTGTCCCGCCAGCTGGGCATTGAAATAGACCCTGTCACCAACGGTCCCCTGGTGGACCAGCACCTTCATACCAGCGTCCCCGGGATCTTTGCCTGCGGCAATGTGGTGCATGTCCACGACCTGGTGGATTTCGTCACCCTGGAGAGCCGCCGCGCCGCCTCAGGGGCTGTGGCCTGGCTGCGCAGTCCCAATCCCGGCCAGACAATGGTCGTCACTCCCGGCGAGAATATAAGCTATGTCGTTCCCCAGCGCCTCACCCTGCCCGCGGGGGAGGATGTCACCTTTTTATTCCGGGTAAAGAGGCCTCTGAACAAGCCGGTATTTACAGTAAGCCACCGGGGAGAGGAGCTGTTCAGGCTGCGGCGTCCCGTCGCCCTGCCTGCTGAGATGGTGGAATTAAAACTCCCCGCCGGCGCCGTACCTGCCGGGGGAGAGATTTCAATCCAATGCAGAGGTGAGGAAAGGTGACCAGGACCATGACCTGCATCGTCTGTCCCCTGGGCTGTCAGATCAGCGTCACCGCCGGTGAGGCCAGCGGCTATACCTGCCTGCGGGGGAAGGCCTGGGCAGAGCAGGAAGCCACCAGGCCTGTGCGTACCCTGACCACTACAGTTATGTTGTTGGGAGGGGAGTATCCCCTGCTGCCGGTGCGCACTCAGCAACCTGTGCCCAAGGGCAAACTCATGGATTGCATGGATCACGCCAACAGCCTGCGGGTAGAGGCTCCAGTAAAGGCAGGCCAGGTAATTTGTCCTGACCTTGCAGGCACCGGCGTCAGCCTCATTGCTGCCCGGACAGCGAATAAGCGGCCTTAAGAGGCCGCTTTTGTGTTCCTTTCTTGGCGCAAAGGGGAAAAACGTGGTATACTGCTGCAATAAAGGAGGTAGTGCAATGGATCGCCAACAGGCTCTTGAGGAAATGCATAGACGGGTGCACAACAGCAATTTGTGTAAACACATGTATGCTGTCGAAGCAGTGATGGCAGCCCTGGCGAGAAGATTGGGCGGCGACGAAGACAGCTGGGCACTGGCCGGCCTTCTCCACGACATAGATTATGAGGAAACTTCCTGCCAACCGGAAAGGCACAGCCTGGTGGGGGCAGAGATTCTTGAAGGTCTTGGTGTCGACGCCGATATAGTCTATGCCGTCAAAGCCCACAATCCCGCCCATGGCCTGGAAAGGTTAAGCCTCATGGACAGCGCTCTGCACATTGCCGATCCCCTGACAGGGTTAATTGTCGCTGCCGCCTTGATTTCCCCACAAAAGAAACTGGAGGCCATTGACCCCCAGTTTGTCCTCAATCGCTATGGAGAAAAACAATTTGCCCGGGGTGCAAACCGGGAACAAATCGCCCTGTGCCGTCCGGAACTGGGCATTGACCTGGAAGAGTTCATAGCCATTGGCCTCCAGGCCATGCAGGCAATTGCTCCGGAGTTGGGCCTGTAGCTTTAAATAAAATACTTCTTTGTATCTGCCCAGTTGAGCAGGCACATTTCCGGGTCAACTGTCAGGGACTGGGCAGGGCTGTCGGTATCAAAAGTGTGGGGCTCCGGCTGGAGGAGCAGAGAATGCTTTTCCTTGCGGCCGTCTGCCAATTCCAGTTCAACCTCCACCGGGTGGGGCCATTTCAGTCCACCCTTGTTGCCCAGGATAAAGGAAAGATGCCAGCCTCCGTCTTCCTTCTGGAATTTGTCCACCCTGGTAATCCCTATATTGAGGGGCGAAGGGGAAAGACACAAGGATTTATAAAACTGCGCAAGATCTACGCCCGCAGCTTTGCCTAATCTGAGGAAGAACTCTTCAGCCCCGGGGGAATCCTCCTGGCAGAGGGCGATATTCTCCTGAATGCCGGGGAGGAATTTCTCCCCAGCCAGGCAGTGGCACATCCGCATTATCCAGCTTCCTTTATCTGTAACCCATTGGGGGAGTTCGCCGTCAATAATATCTGCCCCTTTTTGCAGCGACATCCGGGGAGCAGCCAGTACCCGTTCTCTGGCCTGGGCCATGATTTTTTCCCTGCGGGCCTTGCCGTACTTTTCCTCCACAGCCAGCCAGCTGCAGTATTCTGCCAGGGCTTCCAGGCACCAGCGTTCCCTGGGATGAGGAACCGTCAGGTTGCTTTTGAGCCAGTGGTGGGCAAGGCATTGGGCCAGCAATTTATATTGATACATATATCTTTCCCTGCCGGGATGCTCTGCTTTTATCTGCTCAAGGGTGCCATTGCTGATGCAGGTGATATAGAAAGAGGAACGGACAAGGGGCTCGGCATCATCCGTGAGGGCAACAGTTACGCGGGGGAAGGGGGCGGGGCCAAGCTTTTCCCCAAAAAAGGCCATCAACTCTTCACAGCTGTCGGCAACTGCCTTGGCCTGATTGAGGAGTTTTCTGGGATAGACAATTTCCATAGGGGGTTGAGTTTCCCGGGTTGTCCTGAGAAACTCTCCTGCCAACATGTGTATTCCCCAAAAAGGTGTCTCCGAAACCCAGCGATGGCTGACTTTAATACCCACTGGTTTAGTACCCATGAATTCCCCGGGGCCCAGCACCCGCACTGAGTCGGAGAAGACTACATCCAGGGCACAGGTATATTTTTGCGGGGCGGGGGAAAAGGGGTACCAATGGGTATCTGGCGACAGATTGAGAGAGCTGTTCCAGGCAGGTTCTTCCCAGGAGTAAATAACATTCACCACGAGTTTTGCCCCAGTCTCTGCCAGCAGGGGCAGTACTGCTGTGATTAGATTGAGCCCCGGACGGGCAGGCTTTGACTTGTAGGGCAAGGAAATGCCCAGGAAATCTATGCGGTCAACACTGCACTTTTCTGCCAGCAAAAAACAGATTTCCTTGGTGCGCTGCAGGGGTGTCAGAACCACCGATGCTTCCGCCTGAATTTCGCGTTTGCGGGGATTGGGGACAAGGGTTATGTCATAATGG
>JAAYHI010000184.1 GCA_012727415.1 Bacillota bacterium | reverse complement strand
GGGGCTGCCCTTGATAGCCTCTATGCTGGCGGAAAATCGCTTTCACCTGGCCGCCCTGCTGGATCGCCTGCAGCCGGCGGTGGACCGGGACATCGCTCTGGCAGACCCTGAGGGAATCAGCTTTTTTAATATCAATACTCCTGAAGAATTGGCCTGGGCTGAAGCCAGGCTGGGGCGGTAGTCCCCATTTTTTTGCAATGAATGTAATAATATTTCATCTATATTAGAATTAGACTACAAGGCTGGACAGGCCCCCTTCCCCTTGTTATAGTAAAGATGATTCCACTGTAATATTCTATTTGCAGCAGGATATCCAGCAACGAACATACTACCATACGCATTCAGACGAGCAGTTATAGATATTGCTTCACTTGACAGGAGTCATCCCGGCCACTGTACCAGTTACAGTGGAATCTTTTTTTTAGCCAATACAGCAGGAGGAGCGAGGGCTCCTCTTTTATTTTCTCCGGGGAGGGTCTTGTTGCCAGTGCCTTCCCAATGATGGTAGAATAAAGGGAATTAGAGTTGAACGAGGTGTAGAGATGTTTAAGTTTTTCAGGGGGCTGTTGGGCGGAGACGATGCCCGGGAGATTAAGAATTTGATGCGGATAGTGGAAGAGATCAACAACCTGGAACCCCGGTTCGAGTCCTTAAATACCGATGCCTTGGCGGCAAAGACGGGAGAGTTTAAGGAACGCCTTGCCCGGGGTGAAACACTGGACGGCTTGTTGCCGGAGGCCTATGCTCTTGTTCGGGAAGCGGCAAAGCGGGCCCTGGGCCAGCGGCCTTATGATGTCCAGGTGCTGGGGGGTATTGTCCTCCACCAGGGGCGGATTGCAGAAATGAAAACCGGTGAGGGCAAGACCCTGGCCCTGACTATGCCCGCCTACCTGAATGCCCTTGAAGGCAAGGGGGTGCACGTGGTCACCGTCAACGATTACCTCGCCCGTTTCCACAGCCAGTGGATGGGGAAGGTATACAACCTTCTGGGCCTGGAGGTTGGCCTCATTGTCCACGGCATCGAGCCTCAGGAGCGCAGACGCTCCTATGAGGCGGATATTACTTACGGCACGAATAACGAGTTTGGTTTCGACTATCTTCGGGACAATATGGTGCTGTATAAGGAACATCTCGTACAGCGCCCCCTGCATTTTGCAATTGTCGACGAAGTTGACAGCATCCTCATCGATGAGGCCCGCACGCCGCTGATTATTTCCGGTGCTATTGACCAGGATACCAGCCAATACTATCGCTATGTCAGGCTGGTGCCTCGCCTGCGTCCCGGGAAAGACTACACAGTGGATGAAAAAGCGAGGACAGTGGCTTTGACGGAAGAGGGCGTGGCCGCAGTGGAAAAGGCCCTTAACCTGGAAAACCTTTTTGACGCTGTAAATATGGAAATATCCCATCATGTTAATCAAGCCCTCAAGGCCCATGTACTTATGAAGAGAGACCGGGATTATGTCGTCAAGGACGGCCAGGTCATCATTGTCGATGAGTTTACCGGCCGCCTGATGTTTGGCCGCCGCTATTCCAACGGCCTCCACCAGGCCATTGAAGCTAAGGAAGGGGTTAAGATCGAAAGGGAGAGCCAGACTCTGGCCAGCATCACCTTGCAAAACTACTTCCGCATGTATACAAAGCTTTCCGGTCTCACCGGCACAGCGAAAACCGAGGAAGATGAGTTCCGCAAGATCTACGGCATGGACGTCGTGGTTGTTCCCACCAACCGGCCCATGATTCGCAAAGACTTGCCCGATGTGGTCTATCGCTCCGAGAAGGGTAAGTTCAAGGCGGTGGTGGACGAAATAGTGGCCAGGCACAGGACGGGGCAACCCTTGCTGGTAGGCACAATCTCCATTGAGAAGTCCGAGATGTTAAGTGATATGCTGAAAAAAAGGGGAATTCCCCATGATGTGCTCAATGCCAAGCAGCATGAACGGGAAGCGGAGATTGTCGCCCAGGCAGGCCGCAAAGGGGCGGTGACCATTGCCACCAATATGGCCGGCCGGGGAACTGACATTATTCTGGAAGAGGGCGTCGCCGAACTGGGGGGCTTACATATTATCGGCACTGAACGCCATGAAGCCCGCCGCATAGACAACCAGCTCCGGGGCCGTTCCGGCCGCCAGGGAGACCCCGGTTCTTCCCAGTTCTTTATCTCCCTGGAGGACGATCTTATGCGCCTCTTTGGGTCGGAGCGCTTTATGGGGATGATGGACAGACTGGGAATGGATGACAGCATTCCCATTGAGCATCCGCTGCTGTCCAAGACCATTGAATCCGCTCAGAAACGGGTGGAGGGCCGGAACTTTGACCTTCGCAAGCATGTGTTGCAATATGACGATGTCCTCAACCAGCAGCGTGAAATCATCTATCGGCAGCGCCGGGAGATCCTCGAGGGCGGTAATATCAAAAACCAGGTGCAGAAGATGATCGACGCTGTCATTGAAAGAGCAGTGAATACCTGGGCCAGCGCCGATGTTTATGTCGACGAGTATAATCTCAAGGGACTGGTGGAATATGCGGAAAACTATATCCTGGTCCCCGGCAGCGTAAAGCAGTCAGATCTTGCCGGCAAGCATTCCTCTGAGATTCAGGAATGGCTGAAAGGAAGAGCCCGGGAGCTGTATGCAATCCGGGAGGAGGCCATAGGCAGCGAGGTTATGCGGGAGCTGGAGCGGGAAGTGGTATTGCGTACCGTTGACCGCAAGTGGATGGACCAGCTGGTGGCCATGGATGATTTGCGCCAGGGCATTGGGCTCAGGGCCTTTGGCCAGAGAGACCCCCTGACGGAGTATAAATTTGAGGCCTATGATATGTTCAACAATATGACGGAAAGCATTCAGGAAGAAGTGGCCCGCTTAATCCTCAGGGTGCAGCTGGCCAGCCAGCCTGTGCGCCGCTCGGTGGCGGTGGCCAACCCTGTTCCCGGCGGGGACAGCAACACCAGTCCCGCCAGGAAAGGGAAAAAGGTGGGGCGCAACGAACCCTGCCCCTGCGGCAGCGGGAAAAAATACAAACGCTGTTGCGGGCAATAAGCAAACGAGGTGATAAAGGTGTTAAGCGAGTACCAGGCGGAATTGGAAAGGCTTGGCAAGAGAATTGAAGAAATGGGGGTCTCCCTTTGAAGTAGCTGCTAAGGGCAAAGAGATTCAGGAATTGGAAGCGCAAATGGCCGCGGCGGGATTCTGGGAGGATCAGCAGCGGGCCCAGGCTGTTATAGCGAGAGTTAATTCTTTAAAGCAGGTTCACGATACCTGGTCAGAAATCAGCAGTTACTGTGCCGAATTGGCGGAACTGGCCCACCTGGCCCTGCAGGAAGGCGAAGACGATTTGGCCGGGGAAATTGGTGAGGGTCTGAGCAGGCTGAAACAGCAGCTTAACTCCCTGGAACTGACCCAGTTGCTGGGAGGCAAGTACGACTTCAACAATGCAATAATCTCTCTCCATCCCGGTGCCGGGGGCCTGGAGTCCCAGGATTGGGCAGAGATGCTTTTGCGCATGTACACCCGCTGGGCGGAGCAGAGGGGTTTTACCACAGAGATTCTCGATTACCAGTCAGATGTGGAGGCTGGAATCAACAGTGCCACTCTGCTGGTCAAAGGGGATTACGCCTATGGATATCTTAAGTCGGAGAAAGGTGTCCATCGCCTGGTGCGCATTTCCCCCTTTGATTCTTCGGGAAGGCGGCACACTTCTTTTGCCTCCCTGGATGTGCTCCCGGAGATTGAGGAAGGAGAAGTGGAGATTCACCCCGATGACTTGCGCATAGATACTTATCGGGCGGGGGGAGCCGGGGGACAACATGTCAATACCACCGACTCGGCGGTGCGGATTACCCATATTCCCACGGGAATTGTCGCCACCTGCCAGAATGAGCGCTCCCAGCATTCCAATCGCCTGGCGGCAATGAAAATTCTCATGGCCAGGCTGGCGGAGCGCCAGCGCCAGGAGCAGGAGGCAGAATTGGCAAAACTCCGCGGCGAACAAAGGGAAATTGCCTGGGGCAGCCAAATCCGTTCCTATATATTTCACCCTTATAACCTGGTCAAGGATCATCGCACTGAGGCGGAAACAGGCAATGTCAACGCCGTAATGGACGGGGAAATAGATTTGTTTATCGATGCCTGGCTGCGCTGGCAGGCAGGGCATAGCAGCCCAAAGGAAATCTAAAGAGGTGAACATAATGGAAGATTACTCGAAGTTAAAGGCCATTGCAGGCCGCTTGCGCCGGCATATCATCAATATGGTGGCGGCGGCAAACTCCGGCCACCCGGGAGGTTCTTTGTCAGCTGCAGAAATAATAACTGCCCTGTACTTTAAGCTGATGAATGTTGATGTTGCTCAGCCCAGATGGCCGGAGCGGGATATCTTCGTCCTGAGCAAAGGCCATGCCACTCCGGTATATTACGCTGCCCTGGCGGAACGGGGCTTTTTCTCCCCGGAGGAGCTCACCAGTTTCCGGGCTGTCAACAGCCGCCTCCAGGGCCATCCCGACCGGGAAAAGACCCCTGGAGTGGATATGACGACAGGCTCTTTGGGTCAGGGGCTCTCCGCCGCCAATGGCATGGCCCTGGGAGCGAAACTGGATGGTCAGCATCAGCGCTGGATCTATGTCCTTCTGGGCGACGGCGAGCTCCAGGAGGGCCAGGTATGGGAGGCGGCCATGACTGCTGCCCATTACGCCCTGGATAATGTCATTGCCTTTGTCGACTGGAACGGCCTGCAAATCGACGGCGAGGTTAGCCGGGTGATGAATGTGGCTTGTATAAAAGATAAGTTTGCCGCCTTCAACTGGCATGTCCAGGAAATCAACGGCCATGATTTTGGCGAGATTTTTGCCGCCGTTGAAAGGGCAAAGGAGGCCAAGGGCCGGCCTTCAGTCATTATTGCCCGAACAATTAAGGGCAAGGGGGTGTCCTTTATGGAAAATCAGGCGGGCTGGCACGGCAAGGCTCCCGGCCAGGAGCAAGCTCTGCAGGCATTAAAAGAACTGGAGGTGGAGTAAATGGCCACAGCTACCAGAGATGCTTACGGCAAGGCATTGGCGGAATTAGGCGCCGAAAACCAAGATGTGGTTGTGCTGGACGCTGACTTGTCAGGCTCAACCAAGACAGCTGCCTTTGCCAAAGAATTTCCCCAGCGCTTTTTTAACGTCGGCATTGCCGAGAGTGATTTAATTGGCACGGCAGCCGGCCTGGCCGCCAGCGGCAAGATTCCCTTCGCCAGCACTTTTGCTGTCTTTGCTGCCGGCAGGGCCTATGACCAAATCCGCGCTTCCGTTGCCTATCCTAATCTCAATGTAAAAATTGCCGCCACCCATGCCGGCCTCACCGTCGGGGAGGACGGGGCGACCCACCAGATGAATGAGGACATTGCCCTGATGCGGGCTTTGCCCAATATGACCGTGGTAGTTCCCGCTGACGGTGTCGAAGCCGCTGCTGCCACCCGGGCAGTTGCCCGGCACCGGGGGCCCGTCTACTTGCGCTTAGGGCGGCCGGCAGTTCCCGATATTCACGATGAATCTTATGTCTTTGACCTGTTAAAGGCCCCAGTCCTCAGGGAAGGAGAAGATGTTGCCCTCTTCGCCTGCGGTTATATGGTTCATGTGACCCTGGAGGCAGCTGATATGCTGGCTGAGCAAGGGGTCAGCGCAGCAGTGATTAATGTCCATACTGTTAAACCTCTGGATACAGACACTGTTTGCCGCTACGCCCGCCGTTGCCGCCGGGTGGTTACTGCCGAAGAACACAGCATTATCGGGGGCTTGGGCGGCGCCATTGCTGAAGTCCTGGCCGAGGAAGTTCCTGCACCCATGGTGAGAATCGGCGTCAGGGATACCTTTGGTGAGTCGGGGAAACCGGCGGCCCTGCTGGAGAAATATGGCCTTACCGCCAAAGCTGTCTTTGCAGGTGCAATGAAATTAATGCCATAGAAGAGGCTGAGCAGAAGGTATTTCCCCTTTGATGTCGTAATCTAAGTACGGTAATAAGGTGCCAAATCAAAGCGGAGGAGTGGATAATATGGCTAGTACTATGAAGGCCCTGGTTAAACAGGCCAGGGCAGAGGGCGCCAGGCTGGAACAAGTGCCTGTTCCATCGCCCCAGGCGGGAGAAGTATTGGTAAAGGTCACCGCTACAGCCATCTGTGGCACAGACGTTCACATCTATCAGTGGAACAAGTGGGCTCAGGGCAGGATTAAGCCTCCCCTGGTCTTTGGCCATGAATTTTGCGGCGAGGTTGTGGAGCTGGGGGAAGGGGTGGATGACATCGCCCTTGGCACCCGGGTTAGCGCAGAGGGCCATTTTGTCTGCGGGACATGTTACTTTTGCCGCACCGGCCAGGCCCACATCTGCCAGGATGTCGAGATAATCGGCGTCGATACCGACGGCTGTTTTGCAGAATATGTCCG
>JAAYHI010000183.1 GCA_012727415.1 Bacillota bacterium | reverse complement strand
GTGAGGGTCCGGCCCGGCCCCCAGCGTGAGGTAAGGAAGCCGGCGGGTATGCTGATGATCCCGGTTACAAAGAGTTTCACTGACATGACAGTACCGGCAAAGTCTTCGCCAAAGCCAAGGGAAAGAATATACAGGTTGAGAAGAACGCCAATTGCTCCCATAGCTGCCTGGGCTAAAAAACTTGCCCCAAAAAACTGGAGAAGGGACTTGTTCTCCAACCCGTAATGCTGCTTCAACCCTTGTGCATGTACTTTCACGAAAGTTCCCCCTAAAGATATTTAGCTCTCCGCAATATTATACCCCTTACCTCCCACGGCGGCAATGACGGCGGGACAGCAAAATAGCTCCGGATCCGGAGCTATTTCTTCCTGAACAACCAGATGAGGATGGCCATCCCCACCGCCATCAATACCACTGCCCCAATGGCCACCAGACGCAAACCCGTGCCGGATTTTTCCCCGACAGGCTTCAATGTCGCCAACTTACCCGGGGCCCAGTCCAGCTGCTTTTCCTGAGATTTGACATCGGCGGCAAGGATATCATAGACATTCGGGCTAAATTCTGTCTCCGAGCCTCCGCCCCCGGTCCAGGGCCCCGGCTCAGCAGCAATTTTGCGCCAATGATCTAAGCCGTAGGCATCCTGCAGGCCTACGAGGACGTAATAT
This sequence comes from Bacillota bacterium, assembly GCA_012727415.1. Lineage (GTDB taxonomy): Bacteria > Bacillota > Proteinivoracia > UBA4975 > UBA4975 > UBA4975. The sequence continues at coordinate 2,696 of JAAYHI010000183.1, read as the reverse complement.
CTCCAGTTTGCTTTCGCAGGGCCGAGAATACTGTGGCCTATTTCGGCCACAATGGAGTTCCCCTGGACATCGACCTGGAAGTCTTCAATCCCTCCCTGCCAGATTCCGGCCTGGTTGTCCTCGGGGTCATCCTCCCAATGGAGCAGGTACGCGCCCTGCCAATCCCGGATGCGCAAGTGAACCTGCCATGGCTCCCGGAACCGCACTTGCGCTCCGGGGCGAAAAGTGGATTTGCTGCCCTTGCCGCCGCTGGCAATATACAGGTCAATGCGGTGGAAGTTATAACCTGCCCCGCCCCAGGGTTGCACAAGGTTGGGGGGCTGAGCAAACTCAAACTCAAAACGAGTGGCGGTGTCGGTGTTGACAACCCGAAATTCAACCAAGTCAATCATGTTGGGAAGCTCTTGTGGGAAAGACTGGTCCCCGGGATAAGTAAAACTGCCGGGACCAAAGGAGTCTCCCTGTGGGTCAGGAAAAGTAAAGACCTCTTCAGTATTCGCGGACTGAGCAAGGGCCAATGCTCCCAACAGAATGATGAATATGAACACCGATACGATTTTTTTCAGCAATTCTATTCCCCCTGGCCGTTTTGTACAAGATTATGTGCATATTCCCTGGGTAATACTAAAAAATTCTACAGAAGCGCCGTTTTCCCTGCTGCAAATAAAATTTACCCCGGACAGCGGCCTATTTCTGCCCGGGGTCAGCACAGGGGGCTAATGAATGGTCATTAACCAATATTATTGTTTCCCCTGGGCTAATCAATATTCACGGCAATTAGTCATTTTGCAATATTTTTTGCAATCCCAGGTCAACAAAGGCATATTACCCCTTAAGACAAGGAGCCGGGTTAACCCCGGCACTTTTCAGTTTTGCAAATGTCTGCTCAATGCCCACAGCACCAGCTGAGTCCTGCTGTCCACCCGCACTTTCCTCAGCATGTTGCTGATGTGATTTCTGACGGTCTTGGGACTGATAAACATAGCTCTGGCAATGTAATCATCCCTCAACCCCTGGAGTAACATGCCAAGGACTTCCTTTTCCTTTTCAGTGAAATTGGTATTGGTGAAATCCACCTGGACAATGGAGTACAACCCCATGATTAGCTGGCACACCAATTCGGCATATTTCTCCCCTTGCCCCCACATGCGCAACTGGAATCCGTCACTGCCGGTTTTCAGCACCATGCACATGGGATCCCTGCTGAGGTCATCAGGAAGGGAAAAGGGCGGGTTAATAAAAATCAAGGCAAATTTCCGGGGGGGCAGCCCGGCCAGTTGAGCGGCAGCCACCATGGGTCCAAAGAGGATAATGACATCCACATCTCTGCTCTGCCATAATTGCTGCAGCCGCCAGTTGCTCAACTTATTTTCAAAGAATGCTTCCACACAATATCCGCGCTCCAAAGCGGGTACTAGCTGGGGGTGGGCGGAAAGCAGAGAATGGGGCGCTGCCAGAACAATTTTGCCCACTTTATCACCCCGTTGCATGCCAACTTGCGGCGTCGGGCCGGCGCCGCAGTTGCTCTGTTATCCCTCCAGATCGCTAAGCTGCGGTGGGAAGAAAGGCGGGAATGGCCTCTCCAGGAACTGTTCGCAGACATCTCCCAACTCTTCGCACTCGGGAGGAGTCGGGCAGAAACCAAAGGCAGGCACTAACAACTGAACCTTGAGAGCAGTTTTGACGACGATGAAGGCTCCGATGGTAGCCACGACGGTGGGGGAGAAGATTTCACCGTTGCCGTTTTCTTCGACTATTTCACATGTCAGGGCCTCGAAAATGGATTCTACCAGGACCTGCATATGGATTGGGTCTGGAGCATAGAGAATTACTTCTTTCCAGAAGCAAACTTCTTCCCAGTTGACAGTATAGTTCGAGGGATCTTCAGCATCCCGAATAATTATCTTGAGCACGGCGCAGACGCGCACCCTGACTATGCCCAAGGGACCATCATCAATTGGTTCAATGCTCCAATCGCAGAAAGATTCGCTGCAGGGCTTGATAAAGCATTCAACGGTAAAGCTCTCGGCGCCTGAGGGGAAATTGAGATCCTCGAAGAAGAACTCCTCGCATTCCCTTTGGGAACAGGCGTCATAAATCTTCTTTACCCAGATACAGGCTATTTCGGTTGGCTCCTGCCTCACGTCAGAAATTTTTCCCGGCCAGAGTTTCTTTTTATCCATCTTTATTACCCTCCTTTCACAATAACTTATGAGAGCGCAAGCCTGTTGGTGATAGGCATTTGCCGCTGCCCAGGTGCTCCCCGGCAGGAAATATCTGCCCCATGCCCTTAATTTTCAGGGAAAAGCCGTTGCAGCCCGTCACTGCAAGACTACCGGCGGTGAAATCCCGCATTAGCGGAATCAGAAGCTTGTCCAAAGCCTTTACTTTATGTAAAGTAGATATTATAAAAATCCGGAGGTGTACCTAAATGCATGCCAGACTAGTCAAATTCACCGCTGTAGTATTGATGGCAGTTGCTTTGATGTTGGCAGCTGCACCCGGCGCCCGGGCAATCTCCTACTACTCCTATCTGCAACAGTACCTCAATGGCCAGCAGTCTCCTGGGCAACCTGAACAACCCGCTCAACCAGAAGAAAACTTCTGGAGCTCCCGGGCAGCCAGCAGGAAGGAACTACTTAAAAAAGCCGGATATTCCCCTGCCCCCCAGCCTGATCCCGATCCCACCCCCGTGC
>JAAYHI010000182.1 GCA_012727415.1 Bacillota bacterium | reverse complement strand
CCTTTGCGCATAAACTGAAAGCGGGTGTCGCGGTCAAATTTTTCCACCGCAGGTTCGACATAGCCCTGGAGAATTTCCAGGGAGTGAGGATTGATGTTGTCGGTAAAATCCTGGTCCTCTTCAGTGTCCTCGGGGTTTTCGTTCAAGAACAATTTATCATAGATGCGAATGGTGGCGGGCAAGCCATGCTGAACTGAAACCCAGTGGATGACACCCCGGACTTTCTTGCCACTGCTGTCTTCCCCGCTCTTGGTATCGGGATCGAAGCTGCAGCGCAGTTCCACAACCTGGCCGAAGGCATCCTTGCTTACCTCATCGCATTTAATGATGTATGCTCCCTTAAGGCGAACCTCCTTGCCAGGGGACAGCCGGTGAAACTTTTTGGGCGGATCCTCCAGAAAGTCTTCCCTTTCGATATATATTTCTCTGGTCAGGGGGGCTAAGTGGGTGCCAGCGGTGTCGTTGCCGGGCAGATTCTCAATCTCCAGCCATTCCACCTTGTCTTCAGGCCAGTTGGTGATTACTACTTTCAGGGGCTCCAGTACCCCCATTACCCGGGGAGCTTTGGCATTTAAGTCCTCCCGAATACAATGCTCAAATAAAGCCACATCCACAGTGCTGTTGGCGCGGGCGACGCCGATGCGGTCACAAAAATCTGCCACCGCCTCGGGTGTAACACCCCGCCGGCGCAGGCCGGCAATGGTGGGCATGCGGGGATCATCCCAGCCCTGGACAAAGCCCTCCTCCACCAACCTGCGGAGTTTGCGCTTGCTCATTACTGTATGGGTTATGTTGAGGCGAGCAAATTCGTATTGCCGTGGCCTGCCCTTAATTGCCTCGGGGTACAGCTCCAGGGCGTTATCGACAATCCAGTCATAGAGGAGGCGATTGTCGGTAAACTCCAGTGAACAAAGAGAATGGGTTATACCCTCAATGGCATCCGAGAAGGGATGGTCAAAATCGTACATGGGATAGATGCACCACTTGTCGCCGGTGCGGTGATGATGGGCATGCAGTATCCGATAGAGCACGGGATCGCGCATGTTTAAGTTCCCTGAAGCCATGTCGATCTTGGCCCGCAAAACCTTGGCCCCGTCAGGGAATTCGCCGTTTTTCATGCGCATAAACAGGTCCAGGTTCTCCTCGACGGAACGGTTGCGATAGGGACTCTCTATACCTGGCTCGGTAAGAGTTCCCCTGTACTCCCGAATTTCGTCAGCACTGAGATCGCACACATAGGCGCGGCCGGCCTTTATGAGGCGGCAGGCAAACTCAAACTTGACATCAAAATAATCAGAAGTAAAAAACAGGCGGTCTTCCCAATCAGCACCCAGCCACTTTATATCCCGGATAATTGAATCGACAAATTCCTGCTCCTCTTTGATGGGGTTGGTATCATCAAAGCGCAGGTTGAATTTACCTTTATAATCCCTGGCAATGGAGTAATTCAGCAATATTGCCTTAGCATGACCAATATGTATATAGCCGCTGGGTTCAGGGGGAAACCGGGTATGAACCCGCCCGTCGTTTTTGCCCTCTTCCAGGTCTTTATCGATGATGGTCCGAATAAAGTTGCTCTTCTCTTCGTAGTTCTCCGCCATGAGAATCTCTCCTTTTTGCGTCCCTTCAGCATATTATACTAGACTGGCCCCTGGTTTGTAAAATAGGTACAAATAGAAACAGGGCCTTCGCGGCCCTGGAAGAACTACTTGATAAACCTGAGCGACACTGGATACCGGTATTCTTCGTCTCTGCTTGCGGCCATAGCAGCCAAAATGCTGAAGACAATTGTACAGATGCTGACAGCGATTATACCTAAGATGCCGATTATAACAAGTATAAGTATGCCGGAAATGACAGCTGCCAAAGCCATGGTAATTTGAAAGTTAAGGGCTTCCTTGGCATGGGCTTTAGCAAAAGGCTGATCTTCTCTTGCCACCAGGTAAATGATCAAAGCGCCAAGGAAACCTGTAAAAATACCAAGAACATGGGCCAAAATCGCCAATGTTTTTTGATCTTCCACTTCATTCCCCTCCCTTCTGCAATGCTATAGGTATTTATATTCTACTGCTTAGCCCCAAATTCCTTCTTGTCGATTAAGCAAAGAAACCCTTGACCAGGACGACGGGAGTGCCGGCATCGGCGGAACCGCTGACCAGGTCGGCAAGGCTGGCAATAACGTCTTCCAGACACCGGGGGGTGGTTCCCTCGGTGCTGTCCCCGGCACACATTTTCTGGGCCAGCAATTGCTGGATTTCTCCCACGCTCTGTCCCTGATCATGGTAGTAATCGACTAAGTACTTGTACTTAACACCCTCCCGAAAGAGATTGGCAAATCCCGAGGTGGCGCCAAAGACGGGCTTTGGGTCCGCCAGCTCGTAGATTTGGGTTGAGGGATCCTTGTAGGCCCCATCCCCGTAAATCAGGACCTCTATTTTTTTGCCCGTCAGCCTGGCAACCTCCTGCTGCACCTTTTCAGCAAAGGCAGAGGCTTCTCGGGGAGCTAATTTTAACTTGCCTCCCGAAGACATATTGCTGCCCAACAGTCCCCACTCTGACCAGGCCTGGCGGCGGGGCGAAGAGCACAGGTGTGCCAGGGTAATCGCTTTACACTTGGGCGCGATGGCAGTCAGAGTCCTGTCCCGATTGTGAACGTCGGCGGTAATGACGCCATCGGGAGCAAAGGAAAGGATATACTCCGGGTCATTGCCCAGCACAATGGTGGCCCTGGCCCCCTGGGCGGCGATGGTCTGTCTGTAGAGATCTATGTAATCCACCTGGGTAACGGGGTGTTTATAGCTGTATCCCTCCAGCTCCTGGGGAGTGATGGTGTCTGAAGGCTCCTTGCCCAGACTGCTGAGATAATCCTCGCCAATAATCTGATTGCCCACCTCATCCCGGGGCCAGGAAAGCTGGACAATTACTTCACCCTGAGGAACAGCTGCAGCGATAGCTTGCATAATCATGACAAAGCGGTTGCGGCTGACAATGGGAAAGACAACGCCAATTTTCCCCCGGGGGCCGACCGCTAACTTTTCCCTTATTTCCCCGGTAATTTCGGCAATGGTGACATAGATGTTCTGGGACCGGGCCAAAACCGATTCGGTAATACAGAGGACATCGCCATCATCCAGCAGGGAATCCTCGTGACACTCCCTGGCAATGGCGGCGACCATCGCCAGCAGATTGGAACCCGGCACAATGACCCCCATCTTGAGTCCAAATGCTGCAGGACCAATATAGGCAGGCAATTTAGCCATGCTCTTGCCTCCAGTCTGTGTAATCAATTACGCAAGTCATTGTATCACATCCATTGCCGCTTTGCCATGCACGAAAAAGAAAAAGGGGCCACCTGGACCCCTTAACATTATTAGCGTTGCACAACAGCGGCTATACCCATGCCACCGCCAATGCAAAGAGTGGCCAGGCCGGTCTTCACCTGGCGCCGCTTCATTTCGTAGAGGAGGGTAATGAGAATCCTGGCCCCACTGGCGCCAATGGGGTGGCCAAGAGCAATGGCGCCGCCATTGACGTTGATGATGTCAGTGTTCCAGCCCAATTCTTTGTTGACAGCCAGGGCCTGGGCGGCAAAGGCTTCGTTGGCTTCGATTAAGTCAATATCTTCCAGGGTCAAACCTGTCTTGGTCAACACATTGCGCACAGCACTGGCAGGGCCAATGCCCATAATCTCAGGGGCAACACCGGCATGGGCAGAGGCGACAAAGGTCGCCAGGGGAGTGATGCCTAACTCTTTGGCCTTGGCTTCCGTCATCAGCACCAGGGCAGCTGCCCCGTCGTTAATACCGGAGGCGTTGCCGGCGGTAACCGTGCCGTCCTTCTTAAAGGCGGGACGCAGCCGGGACAGAGATTCGACAGTTACTCCTGCCCGCAGGAACTCGTCAGTGTCAAAAATGGTGGGATCTCCCTTGCGTTGCGGGATTTCCACCGGCACGATTTCCTCGGCAAAGCGCTTGGCAGCAATTGCCTCCTGGGCCTTGCGCTGGCTTTCAGCGGCAAAGGCGTCTTGCTCTTCGCGGCTAAGCTGGTATTTCTCTGCCAGGTTCTCGGCGGTAATACCCATATGGGTGTCTCCCATGGCGCACCAAAGGCCGTCTTTAATCATGCCGTCCACTAAAGCACCGTTGCCCATCCTGTAACCCCAGCGGGCCTTGTCGAGATAGTAGGGAGCAGTGCTCATGCTTTCAAAACCGCCGGCCAGGACTATTTCGGCTTCCCCAGTCCTGATGGCTTGTGCCGCCAGGGCTACAGCCCGCAAGCCGGAGCCGCACACCATGTTAATGGTCATGGCAGTAGTCTCTTCAGGCAGTCCCGCCTTCAGTGCCGCCTGGCGGGCAGGGTTCTGCCCCTGACCCCCCTGGAGGACATTGCCCATAATAACTTCGTCAATCTGGCTGGGCTCCAGACCAGCTCTCCTGATTGCTTCCCGGTAGACTATTTCCCCCAGGGCAACTGCACTGATGTCCTTGAGGCTCCCGCCATAGTTGCCAATAGGGGTCCGCACTGCCGACGCAATTACTACTTTATCCAATTACAGCACCTCCAAATTTTATTCCATCAAGCCTATTTCCTCGGGAATGATCAGTTCTACCCCGGTGTTTGCCACAACATCCTCAACACTGACTCCAGGGGCCAACTCCTTGAGCATAAGGCCCTCAGGGGTCTTTTCAATCACTGCCATGTCGGTAATGATATGGGTGACCTGCCCCTTCGCCGTCAGGGGAAGCGTGCATTCAGCAAGGATTTTCGGGGAGCCGTTTTTGGCAACATGCTCAGTGGCGACAATTACTTTGCGCGCTCCCACCACCAGGTCCATGGCGCCACCCATTCCGGGAACCATTTTTCCCGGTATCATCCAGTTGGCCAGGTTACCATGGGCGTCAACCTCCAAAGCGCCAAGGACGGTGGCATCAACATGCCCGCCCCGGATTATTGCAAAGGAAGTTGCACTGTCAAAGCAACTGCCCCCGGGGAGAATTGTCACCGGCTGACCTCCGGCGTTGACAATATCTTCATCGACTTCCTCCGGCGCCGGTGCCGGCCCCACTCCCAAAAACCCGTTTTCCGACTGTAAAATGACGTGGACGCCTTCGGGAATATAGTTTGCCACCATGGTGGGCAGACCAATACCCAGGTTGACAACATCTCCGTCGGAAAACTCCTTGGCGACCCGGCGGGCAATCATGACCCTTTTCGCCATCTTTTCATCCATGTTATTCACCCTCCCTTACCAGGTAATCGACAAAAATACCAGGAGTGATTACGTGGTCAGGATCTATTTCACCTGGCTCCACAATCTCCTCGACTTCGGCCAATACCAGCTTGGCGGCCATAGCTAGAAGGGGATTGAAGTTGCGGGCAGAACGCCGATAAACCAAGTTGCCATGGGTGTCGGCCTTATGGGCCTTAATAAGGGCCACATCGGCAAAAATTGGCTTGGCGAGGATGTATTCTTTGCCATCAATTGTAATAACTTCATTGCCTTCTTCGGCAACTGTTCCCAGCCCTGTCGGCGTCAGCACGCCGCCCAGGCCAGACCCTGCAGCCCTGATCTGTTCTGCCAGCGTTCCCTGGGGAATTAATTGCACTTCCAGTTCACCTGCATTCATTTGTTCACCGGTGGGGGGGTTGGTGCCTATATGGGAGGCTATGACCTTGCTCACCTGGCGGTTGACAACCAGGCGGCCAATCCCCTTGTCCGGGAAACCGGTATCATTGGCGATGACAGTTAAATTGCCTGTTCCCAATTCCACTAATTTCCCAATGATACCATGGGGGCTGCCAGCGGCCAGAAAACCGCCGATCATAACACGGCTGCCGGATTCAATCATTCTGGCAGCCTGTTCAAAATTAATAATAGGTTTCACCCAAACACCTCCATCTTTAGTAAAGTCCTATACTTATTCTCCATCCCAGTGACAAGTTCCTCCCGCTTATTATGGTAAAACCAGTTTATTAAAAATCGAATTCATTTATAACATTTTTGTTGCATTAGAATTTTCCATAGAGTATAATACTGGTGAACCCTGAAATTTTTTGGCTGCTCCTGGTAAATCTACCCCTTTAGGTTTATTCGGCTGTCAGTCCAAACAGGGCCAAACCAAAGGAGGTTATTTACCATGGAATTTGCCGACAAGACCCTGCAGTGCCGTGATTGTGGAGCAGAATTTGTCTTCACCGCAGGCGAACAGGAATTTTACGCCCAAAAGGGCTTTGCCAATGAGCCTGGCCGGTGCCCCGACTGCCGTTCTCGCAGGCGCCGGGAACGTGCCGGAGGCCCCCGGGAAATGCACTCTGCTATCTGTGCCGAATGCGGCGCCGAAACACAAGTGCCCTTTAAGCCCACTACCGGCGAACCTGTTTACTGCAGCACCTGCTTCTCTCGCCGCTAAAAAAAACCGGATTTCCGGTTTTTTTTTTGATATTATGGGTTGTCCGGCAACTGCCGAATTTATGGCCTTGCCGGCAGGAGGCATTCCATTAGCATCTTTTTCCCCTGGGGCAGAAAACCCAGCATTTTATACAGCAGGTTAGTAGCCTGGCTGGCAGCATCAGCATAGAGTATTGCCTTGCTGAATCCCTTTTGTTCCAGGGCGCTGAGAGTCTCTTTGAGCATGCGCCGGCCAAATGCCCGGCTGCGGGGGGAGGACATATAAATGCGAACAACGCCCTCATTTTTATCAGCTATTGAATAAAATTGAGCAACCACCGCCTCGCCGCCGCTGAACCCCACCCAAAATGTGTCAGCATCAAAGACAGACTCCTGCCGCATGCGGTCAAGGCAACCACTGTCCAGAGGGGGAATATCCCAGGGGGTATTAGAGCCCTGATTGAAGGTGTTCAGCCACAGGGCTTCAAGATCAGGCTGCTGGGCCAGGGATACAACTTTAAAATCCCCGTCCCCTGCATTGGGCTCTTGGGGCAGTTGATCCAGGGAGGCATATAGTTCCTGCATTTCCCGGGAAACCTTCAACCCCTTTGCCGCCAAAAAATTCACCACGTGATTGCCGGTTACTTCCACCCGCAACATAAGCTGCCCCTTGGCCAAAGTCCTTGCCAGGGCCAGACACTGCTCCCAAAACTCAGTAAAATCCTCTTCCCCCATTTTTCTGTCCACAGCTAGTTTAATGAAAATCAAGCCGGGCTGGACTTTTTCGAAAGAAACCAGATATACGCAGGCCAGCAGCCCATCGCTGCCCTTTGCCAGCAAACAGGACTCCTCGGGGCCTGGCTGATACAAGGCAAAAGTCTGCCGGAAAAAATCAAGCTTCCCGTCGATGCGAATATCTCCGGGACAGAAAAGACGAATGACGTGGGGTAAAAATTGATTGGAATAATTCACAACATCCACCACGTCCCACCCCCCATAAAAATATTACAAATATATTTCAACGGACGTTTTGAAAATTCCTGCCCGGGAAAGGAGTTCCAGTTAGATTATTTCAATTAATTTTTGCCCCCGTTTCCAATTATAGTACTGGCTCAGAACCAGGACCAGCAAAATCGGGCCGGCAAGCAACAGCATCAGCTCCAGCCACACACTGAAAAACCCGCCATGGGCAAAAGGCAAGAGAATTGTCAGATATATGCCGAGGCCATCGTACCAACCTAACAGAGCCATGGGGATGACAGCTGGCAGGAGTAACCCGAGGAAGTACAAGAGCAGGGCTTCCCAGGGGCGATGTCTCGTAAGCAAGACTGCAAGTCCCAAGCCAGTGAGCAATAACAGCAGGGAATAATGGGGTGGCGTTAAGTCTATGCCAAAGGAATGGGACCAGTGCCAGACAAAATAATTGCCGGCAGACACCGTAACAACCAATAGTGCCCATAAGCCCGGTACTGCGAGTTTCCCTGCCTGCAAAGAGGGGTCCAGATTATCCAGGGACCACCACAATAGGATGACCAGTACTATGGGCAGGAAAATCAAGAGCAGCAAGTTCAGAAGCTCGGACACAAAAAATATGTACTTCAGCATCGCCTGATATGAGCCCGCCAGGGAGAAGCGCAGGCAATTGGCCGCCCATACCAGGGGAACAATGATTAGCCCCCGGCGCACCAAGGCCGTCATCGACAGGGTGGCCGCTAATATCAGCAAGAGAAAAATGCCCCGCATGGCTGCAATATAGCCAGACTCTACAGCCGCTAAAGTCAATCTGCCGTTCAAGCGGGCAAGGTCAGAAAAAAAGCCGTTGCTGAGGCAGAGAACTGCCCAAAAAACCAGGAGGGAGAAGGTGAATCTTCCCCAACTGTCTATTTTTTTTCGCAGCATATACATCCCCTCCACCTTATTTAATTCGCCTAATTTTCCCCGTTCCCTGCAAAAAGGAAGGTGATAATTAATAATCATCAGGCAGGAAATAGATTGTTGTTGTGGAAATTAGTGAGTAACCCCGTTACAAACTGTTAGAAAGGGTTGTTTCAATGGAAAGGACAATCAGCATTATTTTCCGCTACCTCCTGAGCTTCATTACCCCCAGGGCACGGCAGTTGCCCGGCAGTCCCGCTCAGACCCTGGCGTCGGACCTGATCCGCCTGACGGCACAACCCCCGCGGAGCTGGCACTTTAGAGTGCCTCCGGGGCTGGGCCTCAATAAGCCGCTGCTGGATATGTTAAGTCTTTACGGGGCCATACGCTGCTTTTACTCCGGTGAAAAAACCCGGGTGCATCTCAACTGGGCCACAAAAACTCAGCATCCCTGGTTGGAAGTTCTTCCTCTGGAGGTTGAGGAAGATATCATCCCTGTCAATCCAGACGGTTCACTCTCCTGCTTTCTGCCGCCCTTGCAGACGGGCCGCTGTTCCCCTTACCGGCAACAGAAATACTTCCTAACACCCCAACTGGCGGCGTGGCTGGTAAACAGGATTTGGGGGTTCACCAGTCTCAGGCAGGGCCAGTATGAAATCCTGGAACGCTTGAGCCAGGGAAAGAATACCTTGGCAATCCTGCCTACGGGGGCAGGGAAATCCCTGTGTTTTCAGCTTCCCGCCTTGCTCTTGCCGGGCATTACCCTGGTAGTCAGTCCCTTAAAATCTCTCATGCGGGATCAGTATGTCAACCTGGTGAAGAACGGCATCCTGGGGGCAGATTATATCGACAGTTCCAAAAGCCCCGAAGAAAAAGAAGCTGTCCTCGGTAAACTCAAGGCCGGAGATCTTAAGCTTCTCTATTTGTCTCCCGAACGCCTGCAGATTGACAGTTTTCAGCAACAACTGGCCGAGGCCATGGCCGCCCACCCCGTCAGCCTGGTTGCCATTGACGAAGCCCATTGCATTTCGGAATGGGGACACGATTTCAGGCCCTCGTACCTGCGCCTGCGCCATTTTCTTGCCCGAATGCAAAACCCCACGGTCTGCGCCCTGACCGCTACTGCCTCCCGCTATGTCCGCCAGGACATTCTCACCCTACTGGGACTCAATTATCAGGATATGATCACCCCCGACACCCTGGACAGGAGGGAAATCAGCCTGCAGGTGCGCTTGATGGCCCCGGAGGAGGATTATCACAGTGAGCTGCTGAAGATGCTGGATACCGAAATTCCCCGGGTCCTGGACTGCAGCCTGGAAGAGATTCACACCCGGGGCGCCGGCGTAATATTTACCCCCTATGCTGCCCCCCGGGGCAGGTATACACAGCCCCTGGGCAGCGAAGAAGTCGCTCACAGACTGCAGGAAACGGGCCTGGACTGCCGCCATTACCATGCTCAGCTTCCCGATGCCTTGCGCATAGCCATACAGGACGAATTTAAGAACAATGGCTTCCCCTTGCTGGTGGCGACAAAAGGATATGGCATGGGAATTGATAAAGAGAATATAGATTACATAGTCCACCTTTCTGCACCCGCTTCCCTGGAGGCGTACTACCAGGAAGCGGGCAGGGCTGGACGGGACGGAGAGCACGCCCATTCAATCATCATTGCCCGTCCCCGTCAGGAAAAATGCCTTCAAGTTTCAGCCTCAGTCCTGCCCGGCTGCTGTAATGGCTGGCAATGCGAATACACCGGCGGCGAAAAATGCAGCTACGGCATTCAGGCTGGCTTACTGGCCCTGGAGTATCCTTCCGAGCAGGAGGTGTTGAGGAGTTTTACCAACTTCCTCTGCAAGCTGGAGGACTATGCCCGGGGAGGCGTGCTCTTTCGCTATGTCTGCCCCGCCCTGCAGTCCTCCCAACAGCAAAAATACCTGTACTACCTGGAACAGCTGGGGGCAGTGCGGGATTATAAAGTGCTGGAGTACCGTAAAGTCGACACTGACCAGTTTGATCTCTTGCTGGAAGTAGAGCTGGCTGCGTGCAACAGCCTGGAAAACAAGCACTGGCTGGCCGGGCAAGTGGCGGATCGCATTGAAATGTACAAAGCGCAAAAACTGAACATGCTCAACACCGTCCACCTGTATATTAAGACCGACACCTGTAGGCGCCGGTTCCTCATGCAATATTTTGGCGACAGCACTCACTACCAGCGCTGCAACTTCTGCGATTGCGATGGCATCACCCTGGAAGCCGCCCCCAAAGCCGTCAGGGCAGCCGGGATTACCCGCAGCCTGGAGCTGCTGGCAGAGGCCCTGAACAATCAGGATTTATCCCGGGCCATAACCCTTGCCAAAAGAGCCAACAGCCATGAAATTGCCGACGACATCACCGTCCGGTCGATGCGGGAGCTGGAGGACAGGCCTTATAACCCGGCAGCCCTTTATCTGGCAGGCATCTATGCCTGCGTCAACCCGGATACTCGGGCCATCGCCCTGCGCAATCTTGAGGGGGCGCTGGCTATTGCCCTGGAGGATTGTCCCCAGCTGGTGCCGGAGCTTTTTGCGGGGGTGCCCAGCCCCGATGTGGTCAACATTCTGGCAGAAAGATACCTGGGGTCCCTGGATACTGCAGCCCTCCGGCAAGTGGCTGCTGCCCTGGACCCGCCGGACCAGTATCCCAGAGTCCATCTCACCCTCATGCTGCCCTTGCTACAGCAGATAATCCAAGTCTTGAAGGAGGTGCCCTCCCATGACTGCTGAAGGAGCAACAGAACTCTACTTGCAGGTAGAACAAGCCCTGAAGGATTTTCAAAAGGGGGTTGCCAATCTCAAAAGCCAGCAGCGCAGTACCGAAGCACTCCTGACCCGGGGCAATGAAGCCCTGGAAAACTTGGCCAGCCAAATAGCCCGCACCGAAAAAATCCAGGCAGAGGTGGCTGAAGATCTCCGTCTTCTGGAAAAGTTCCGCCAGGCCCAGGCTGAAGAAAATGCCGTATTTGCCGCTCAGGTACAAGAAGAGCTCCACCGGCACAGCCAGGCTACCGGCAAAGCTCTCGACAATCTCAGGACTGACCTCAGCCTCCGCCGCCGGGAGCTGCTGGGCCTGCTGGATGAATTGAGGGAGGAAGTAAGTCAAGGTCGACAAAGCCTCCTGGGGGATATCCGGAAGCAGGGGGCGGTTATTTCCCAACTGGAAGAGAAAATACAGCTTTTGGAGAGCTATGCCTCCAGACAGCGGCACCTGGAGGGCAAGCAAAAACTGCTGTTTTGGGGCTATGCCCTGCTCCTGGCCCTGCTAGTAGCAGCCATGCTGTTCTAGCTATTTCCCCAGTTTGGCAATCTCTTTTTCGATAACCTCCTTGTCCAGGTTGGGAAAGAGAATTTCCGGCTTTAACACCTGTCCCCCCTGGGGAACGGTCTGCCACTGCCAGCTTGCAGCGGAAAGCCCCAGGGTGGCGAAGATTTTTTCCGAGGCAAAGGGCAAGAAGGGAGCTGTGAGGACTGCCAGGTTGGCAATTGCCTGGATGCACACCGCGATTGTCCCTGCGCAGGCCTCTTTATCTGTTTTTATTGACTGCCAGGGCGCCTGGCTGTCAAAGTACTTGTTGCAGGCCCGCACTTGTTCAAAGACAAGTTTCAGGGCCTCTTTCAGATGCCCCTCTTCAATGAGGCTGCCGACAGTGGCATACAGGGCTTTGATATTCCCCAGGAGCAAATCGCCCTCTTCATTGCTGCCTCCGGGAACCAGACCTTCGAAGTATTTGTGCACAAAGGTAAGGGTGCGATTGACGAGATTCCCCCAGGCCCCCGCCAGCTCTCCATTATTGCGCTCGACAAATTCCCGCCAGGAAAAGTCAGCATCCCTGGACTCGGGGCCGTTGACGGTCAAGAAGTAGCGAAGAGAGTCAGGGGAGTAGTTCTCCAGGAAATCTGGAATCCACACCGCCCAGTTTTTGCTGGTGGACAGCTTCTTTCCCTCGATATTGAGGAATTCACTGGAGATAATTCGATCCGGCAGATTGAGATCAGGGTCGATAGCCAGCAACAGTCCCGGCAGGATTACTGTATGGAAGGGAATATTGTCCTTGCCGTGGACATAGTAGCTGGCAGCGTCCTTGCTCCAGAAAACTCTCCAGGCATCCGGGTCTCCCTTCTCTTCTGCCCAGCGCTTGCTGGTGGTTAAATAGCCCAGCACCGCTTCAAACCATACATATACCCGCTTGTCTTCATAGCCAGGCAAGGGGATGGGAATTCCCCAATCGATGTCCCGGCTGATGGCCCGGTCGTGCAAGCCCTCCCGCAGGTAGCGCCGGGTGGCTTCCCGGGCATTGATACGCCAATGGGGGCCTTTTTTGCCTGCCAGGTCCTGAATAGCCTCTTGGAAATTTGAGAGCTTGAAAAAGAGGTGCTGGGTCTTCTTAATTCCAGGCTGGTGGCCGCAGAGTTTGCAGTGCTTATCAGCCAAATCGCCGGGATCCAACAAGCTACCGCAGCTGTCGCACTGATCCCCCCGGGCATCTTTGGCGCCGCAGCGGGGGCAAGTGCCCTCCACATAGCGGTCCGGCAAGAACTTTTCGCAGTGCTGGCACCAGGTCTGCTCCTGTTCCTGGGGGTACAGCCAGCCCTGGTCATATAAATGGCGAATGATTTCCTGGACCTGCTCCTGATGAGGGGCGTCGATAGTGGCCGCGTAGCGGTCGTAGCTGAACCCGAGGCCGGCAAAGCTCTCGACAAACTCCTGGTGGAATTGGCTGGCCACTTCCCCGGGCAGCCGCCCCTCCTGGCTGGCCCTGACTGTAATCGGGGTGCCGTGGCAGTCGCTGCCGGAAACAAAGAGCACATCATCTCCCGCCAGGCGGAAATACCGGGCCAGAATATCCGCAGGCAGCAGGCCGGCAATGTGGCCCAGATGCAAAGAACCATTGGCATACGGCCAGGCGCTGCAAATTAAGATTTTTCTTGTCATGGGTCTCCACCTCCAAAAAATATACCCGTGCCAGCCATTCGGCCGGGACGGGCATTTATCCCGCGGTACCACCCCGCATTGCCGCCATGAAGCGGCCTCTTTAAACGCGATAACGGGCGCTCCGTCACGGCCTGGCCAAATGGTTCGGCCGCAAAGCTCCAGGACCATGTTCAAAGGGCTTTATGCAACCGGTTCCCACTGTCCCGGCTCACTGGGTGCGCTGTCCCTCTTACTCTTCCTGTCATTGCAGTATGGATTATTATATACAGGCAGAAGGGAGAATGTCAAATTTCTCTCCCTACCCCCAAATTGGGAGGCCAGGCAGCGAATATTTTATCGACAGAGCAGTACACAACCCCCATAACTAAGTAAAACTCCTCCCCCAGGAGTTTTACTTAGTTTATGCTCATATCTTGGAAATCAGGGCCCAAATAATTGGAAGCACGTAGCGGCCTATGAACCAAAGGATTGCCAGGAGAGCTATAAGATATGCGCCATTGCGAATCAACACTGAAAGGGGCTGCTTAGTATCGTTGCAACTCAATGCAATCCCTCCTTTTTCATAGTGTGCCTCTACCGTGCATTGCTATACGGGAACCAGACCCTTTACCCGCTATGCCTTTTTTGCCTTTAACAGGCGGGATGCCCCCTGCAGCAAAGAAACAAAGCCCAGGGTCAACGACAGAAAAGCCGCAAGCAGCAAGGGCATGTCACCGGAATACAAGTACGCAATTAAGGCTGCTGCCCCGGTGAACACAAAAGCCGCCCCCCAACCAAGAGCCCGGCTGCCCTGGCCAGGTTGAAACCTGGCAACAGCAATCGCCCAGCGACTTAGGCGGTGGGGAACAGCTTGCCCAGCGCATAACAGCCACAAAATCGACACTAGGGCAGTCTTGACCAACAACACCGTGGCCAGAACAGACAGCATCACCAAATTAACCCAGGGGAAGAAACCGGAAAGCCAGGAACAGGCCAGGAGAGTCAGGAGGCACAGAAAAGCCAGATCTCTTAAGGCGCGAAAAAACTGCCTGGACCACTTGTCCTCCTGGTCACCAGGCAGAACGGACAACAGGCAGAATCGAACTGCAGCAACAGCTGCCAGGACTATGTATGGAATTGTCAACCAACAGGTTTTCAATTCCCGGCACCACCCGCTAGTTATTGTTGTCGGCTATCGCTTTGCGCGCCAACTCGTCACAGCGATTGTTCAAGGGGTTGTCTTGATGTCCTTTTACCCAAACCCATTGCACTTGATGGGGAGCAATTACCCTCAATATTTCCTGCCACAAATCGATGTTCTTGACCTTTCCTCCCTTGAACCCGGTTTTCAGCCAGTTGGAAATCCAGCCAGAGTTAAAAGCCTGCACTACAAGCTGAGAATCGCTGAACAGAGTAACCTGACACGGCTCTTTTAGAGCCTGAAACCCATTGATAACCGCTGTCATCTCCATGCGGTTATTTGTCGTTTCGGGCTCATAACCGCTGAGCTCTTTAGAATGCTCCCCGTAGATCAGGATAGCTGCCCAGCCGCCGGGGCCGGGATTGCCCGAACAGGCCCCATCAGTATAAATTTGCACTTTCTTTTTCATCTCCGTCCCTCCTCCCGGGGAGTCATGAAAAAAGAGAACCGGTCAGTTCTCTCTAGTCGAACAAATAAGAAGCCCAGTATTCCCAGCCCTTTCGCCGGGGATGCTCCCCTTCGCCAAGGCGGCCGGGAATGTTCAGTTGCTGGCACGCCAGCTCAAGATGACACAAGGCAATGCCCATATCAATCGGACAGTACCGGCGTGTAATCCTTCGGGGCCGGCTGTACAGGTGCACTGCATCGGCGCCGAACCACAGGCGCCAGGGTTGGCCATTGATTGCAGACGGGGCCCAGCGCACGGCCTCCAATACCGTCCTCCAGGGATACTTAACATCCTTATCCCCGGGAAATACCGCGATTGTCTCAGGGGGCAGACGACGACCAGGCTTCTCTGCAAGGGGCTCAAGTTTTCGGCCCCAGGCTATCAGGGTCCTGACTGCTTCTCCTTTACCCAGGCTGAGGCTGTCCCCCAGGGCTGACCAATCAACCAGGGACCCCAACCAGCAAGTCCCTATGCCCAGCGCAGTGAGTTCCAGCACCACCCGCTGCCCGCTGTAGCCCAAATTAAACAGAGAAACAGCATCAGCCGGGGCAACGGCGGCAATGTACCAAGGGGCCCAGACCCGTCCAAAGGGACCAAGGGACTTTTGGTGCTGATGAACTTCAGTCCCCGGCAAGAGATAAAATTTTAAAGGCGAGTCATTATAGTTCCTGACATGCTCGCAAATCTTCCGGACAGCCGCCAAGGTTGACTCATCGATATTCTCTTGATACTGACGCACAGAAACACGACGTTCAATTAACTGCAACCAGTTCATTACACACTCACCATGCTGAATTTATCTGGCAAGCCAAACTTGATCCTGGCTTCTTCAAAGGCAGTGAGAAAATTATGGGCCTGGGGCAGCAAGTTAACCAGGTAGCTGCGGCCAAAGGCCCCTTCGATGACCTGGCACATCCAGGTGCCCAGGGGATATCTGGCAACAAGGGCAGCATTGACTCCCAGGGAAAAATGCTGTTCCAGCTCCTGAAGGTCGGCAGCACGCTTTCCGCCTTGTATGTACTTGCACAATAGCTCCACATCCTCATCGCGCCGTTTTTCCGCCTGCTGCCATAGGTTATATATGGATCCAGAAACTGGCACTGTAAAAAAGAGGGTGGCACAACTCTCCCTGAGCATGCGGACCAGGAACACAGTAAGGGGTGAAACATTTGCAGTATCCAGGCCAGGGACAAGCTTTTCCGAAGCTAAGCAGTGGACGCGATTTGCAAGGATGGATAGCAGGGGGAAATCCCCTATATATAGTTTATTGCCCTGTAACTCCAAGGCAAAGAGGTTTACAGCCACCGTATTCCCTTCGGCAACAAGGGGAAGTCTTCCTCCCGGGACAAACTCCACACAGGAATCAACTACCCCGCCGGCGGGAATATGGCGGGCAACTTGCTGCTCAATAGAGGCCCCGGAGATTCGGCCTAAAGCTCCCAAGACACTTCTTCCCTGCACCTCTTCTTTTAAGGCAAGCAACCTGGCTTTCACTTCAGGTGTTGCCAGCTCCGTCAAAGCCTCATTGGGGTCAAGGCCAGCTTTGCGCCAATACAGGCGAAACCCCGGGCTATCGGCGGCGGCCGCCAGAGAATCTGGCTGCGCGGTGAGAGTTTTCACCAGCGCAATATCAATGCAAACAGACACAACCTCACTCTCCCCCCATAATGGAACCGTCACTGCCTAACGTACTGTTGGCATCATTGTCTTTAGAAAGGCGTATTAGTTGTGCCGCAGTTAATCAAACAGCAGGTTGTCGCCCTTCTGAAGTCCCCCCGGTGTTTTTATAAGGTAATCCGTTGCCCCCAGTTTGAGGGCATGTTCAATAATCTCTCTGCGCCGGTAAGAAGTGACCATAGTGATATCCGGTTTGTAATCCTGGAAATTGGCCAATTCTTCCAGGACTCCCAGCCCGTCTAATTTTGGCATAATTACATCCAAAAATATCTTGTCTGGCCGGTGTTGCAAAATACGCAAAACCGCGTCGGCACCGTTATCCACCGAAGCGATAATTTTATAGTTTTGTTGGATTGCCAAGGCTTCTACTCTTGCCCGGGAAATGGGATCGTCATCGGCAATAATCGCAGTTTTGGTCATCGGCTTTTCCCCCTCCTGCCGTTTTTTGATTTATTCCACATCGGCATAGAAAATCCCTGCCTCTTCCAGATATTTTCTTTCCCCCTTGCTGGGCAAATTGCATAGACTGGAGCAAAATCCTTATTGGACACGGGGGGAGAGCTTATGAAATATCCAATATCTCAGTTGGATTTTCAGCGGGATTTCTCCGGTTTTGTTGCCCTCAGCCAGTCCATTTACGGCACCAGAGCTGTGACAAACAAGGAAATGTACCAATGGCTTTTTGCCGAAAACATATACAACCCCCGGGGAATTCATCTCCTCCATATTGCCCGGGACAAGGAGAGGGTAATTGCTTCCGACGGTTTAATTCCAGTGCCCTTGTGTATTGCAGGCAAGAGATATTTGGCAGCCTGGTCCGTTAAGACCATGACCCATCCCGACTATCAGCGCCAGGGCATCTTCCGGGCAATGACTGAGTACAGCCTGGCAAGGGCGCGAGAATTAGGCATTCAGCTGGTCCTGGGTTTCGCCAACTCTAATTCCTATCCCGGCTATGCCAAGTTCGGCTGGCACTCCCTCCTGGAACGCAGGGCAGTGATCCGCCCCCTGGACATCAAGGCCCACCTCGCCAAATACCCGCTGGCCAGGCCCCTGGCGGCTATGGGCAACAACCTCTTTCAACGAATCGACGACAGGCGAATTGCTGCTTTGGCAAAAGAGGCCGGATCAGTGGAAACTGCCATTCTCTCCGCCGCCCCGCCTGCCACCCAGGAAATCTGGGACGAGATGAAAGATTCCTTTGCCGTCTTGGTGCAGCGGGATTATCCCTACTTCCATTGGCGCTATAATCTGCGCCCGGGCCAGGACTACAAATTTGTCGTGGCCCTGGAGGGGGATAAGCCCGTAGCAATGCTGATCTTTCGCACTACCAGCAGGGGAGCATGCTTCATTGTCGACTATCTGGGTCCTGCCAAGTCCCGCCAGCTGCCAGCCCTGGTGCTGGCAACCATCAAGTATTGCCGCAGCAAAGGCCTGCGCCATATTATCAACAGTTCCGGCCGGGTCTTTGACAATTACCTGGGGATGTATGGCTTTAAACCCCTGAAAAATGCCCTGGCCAATAACATGTTCATTGCCTGTCCCCTGGCAGATATAGACCTGTCCCCCCTGAGAAGGGAAGACAATTGGTTTTTCAGCTACGGCGACAGTGAGCTGGACATCGACCTGCAGCCCGGTTCGTAACGATATCCGTACTTTTGAGTTGCTGCCGGGTTCCCCGGCAAAGGCGGCAGGACCTTTTTCAGGCCATAATATGTAATCCCCCCCAGACAGGGGGGTTGGCTAATAACCCTGGTCCCGGATGCCAGATTCGAGACACTCCCTTGCCACCTGCACCGCTTGGGGACTGCTGAGAGCAGAATCCCCTTCCAGGGTAACAGCCAGCACGTAATCATCAAAGTAGCAAATGTACCACGCTATTTGCCTCTCTTTGCTGATTTCCGAGGTGCCGGTCTTGCCCCGCAGGGTGCTG
>JAAYHI010000181.1 GCA_012727415.1 Bacillota bacterium | reverse complement strand
TGGCTACACCGTATGGAACATTTCTTTTAAAGCATTTTTTCTCTGATTCATTAGAAACTAAATCAGGAAAAGAAGTGTCGAATAAAACTATAAAAGCAATAATAAAAGATATAATCAAAATGTATGAAGCAGAAACGTCAGCATTAATTCGCAAATCAATATTCAGTGTTCAGAAAGCCTCAACTGGATTACCATATGTCCGTTCAAGATGTAAATACGTTGAGGATGAAGGGGTCCAGCTGATCGGGGTAGAGGCTGCCGGCAAAGGGTTGAATACCGGTAAACATGCAGCAGCCCTTCCCCCAAGCAGCACGGTAATCTTTTCCAGAACTTGTTCTTTAGTGAGAAGTACCTTCTCCGTTTCCTCCAGCTGCATAGTGAATCCCAAGGCCCCCGATGTTCGGGGCACAATGGTAATCTTATGCACCGGGGCAGTATTCTCCAGTTTTGCAGCCACCAAGGCATGGCCGATTTCATGGTAGGCTATGGCCAACTTGTCCTTGTCACTGAGAACGGCGTTTTTGCGCTGGTAGCCGGCAATAACGACTTCCACCGATTCTTCCAGGTCACTTTGCAGCACCCTTTTGCGGCCTAGCCTGACTGCCCGGAGGGCGGCCTCGTTAATAATATTGGCCAGGTCTGCCCCGGAAGCCCCCGAGGTGGCCCGGGCGATGGCATTAAAATCTATATTGGGCCCCAATTTAACCTTCTTGGCGTGGACCTTGAGCACAGCCTCCCGGCCGGCCAGGTCCGGCAACTCCACAGGAATGCGCCGGTCGAAACGGCCGGGACGCAACAGGGCCTTGTCCAGGATTTCCGGACGGTTAGTAGCTGCCAGGATGACCAGCCCCTTGTCCGACTGGAAACCGTCCATCTCGGTCAGAAGCTGGTTGAGGGTCTGCTCCCTCTCATCATTGCTGCCCAGGCCCCCGCCAGTGCGGGTCTTGCCGATGGTGTCAATCTCGTCAATGAAAATAATGCAGGGAGCTTTGGCCTGGGCCTGCTTAAAGAGATCCCTGACCCGGGCAGCACCCATGCCCACAAACATCTCGACAAACTCGGAGCCGGATATAGAGAAAAAGGGAACTTGAGCCTCACCGGCAACTGCTTGGGCCAGCAAGGTCTTACCTGTGCCCGGGGGACCTACCAGCAGTGCCCCCTTGGGAATTTTCGCCCCAATTTCCACATATTTTTTCGGATTATGCAGGAAATCCACAATTTCCTCCAGGGCTTCCTTGGCCTCGTCCTGGCCGGCCACATCAGCAAAGGTCTTGCCGGTCTGGGCATGCACATAGATCTTGGCATTGCTGCGGCCAAAAGACATGGTATTGCTGCCCATGGCTTTTTGGAATCTGCTGGTTATAAACCTGCCCAGAAGGACAAAGATCCCGATAGGCACGAGCCAGGAAAGGAGAAAATCCAATAAAGGAGACATCTCTTTGGGAATGACTCGCTTGAATTCTGCCCCGGATGCATGCAGGCGTTCCACTAAACCGGGGTCATCAATCTTGCCGGTGACGTACAGCTTCTCTTCGCCATTCTCTTCAATGGTAAATACAATTTGGAGCTCCTGTATCTCCACTTTTTTTACCTCGCCCGCTTCAACCTGCCGCAGAAAAGTCCCGTAGTCCACCTCAGTAACTTTGGCCTGGCGCAGCGAAGGGAACAAAAACATATTTAACAACAAAACAATGCCCAGGATAATAGCGTAGTAAAAAAGCAGTGGCTTCTGTGGCCGCTGTTGATTGTCCATACCATCCTCTCCTTCCATGGGCAAAGATACACAGTACAGTATTTTATTTTACCATTAAAGCAAGAAAAAAAATACCCATTCTCCGTTTACCGGAGAATGGAGTGGATTTAACCCCATATCAGCCAAACCAACACATAGCCGGTGGTAACTGCGGCCAGGGTAAAGGGAACGCTGATTTTCATAAATTGGCCTATGCTTACCTCATGGCCCTCCCGGCGCAAAATGCCCATGGCGGCAATGTTGGCGGAGGCACCAATTGGTGTCAGATTGCCCCCCAGGGTTGCCCCTGCCAGTAAACCAAAGTAGAGGACCCGGGGATCAATGGCAAGAATATTGGAGATTCCGGCTACCACCGGCAACATGGTCGCCACATAGGGGATATTATCGATAAAAGCAGAAAGCAGCACTGAGGCCCAGAGAATAATGGTGTATATGGCAAAGACATTGTTATTGCTGACTTGGACAAAAAACTGGCTGATATCATTGATAATACCTGCTTCAGTTATGCTGCCTACGACAATAAAGAGGCCGGCCAGCAAGCCGATGGTAAAAAAGTCAATGTCCGCAAAGACATGGGCGACGCCCTTAAAGTTGCCGTCGATAAAATACTGTCTTACCAGGCCAATGGCCAACAAACCAATACAAATAATACCGTTGGTAACAGCGGGCTTCTCCGGGATAAAGGAGGCGAGGATTAAGAGAACAACCATACTCACAAGGAGCACAGTGGGAAAGTAATCTTTTACCTCAGTTTTGTCAGTGGTTGTTATGGGCTGGGAGTACTTGCGAAACACCCGCAGCAAGACTAAAGTAGAAGCCAATGCCCCTGCCTGCACCACCCAGAACATGCCGGGTTTGCCATCCAGGACAAAGAAGTCCAGGAAGTCCAAGTTGGCATGCCCCCCCAACATAATGGCCGTTGTATCGCCTACCAGTGTTGCCGCCCCTTGCAAGTTAGAAGCAACTGCAATCGCAATGATGCTGGGAATTGGCGAAACCTTCAGCTTTTTCGAGATAGTCAGGGCCACCGGAGCTACCATGAGTACAGTGGCCACATTATCGATAAAAGCAGAGATAACCCCTGCGAACAAGGCCAGGGAGATAATTGCCCATTTAACATTTGGGGTTTTTAATATAATTAAATCCGCCAGCCTGGCTGGCATCTTAGACTCGATAAATAAGGAGACTATCCCCATGGTGCCGGCAATCATCATGATGACATTCCAGTCCACGGCGGCAAACACTTTGGTGACCGGCATAATCCCCAGAGCGACAAAAATAGCAGCTGCCGTCAGGGCTATGTGTGCCCGGTACCGTGGTAACGCCAGCAATAGTACATAAGTTAAAACAAAAATAATAATGGCAGTTAGTTTCAATTAGATATCTCCTTTGTCTGCAATGATGATGGACATAGGTCAATTATAAACCTTACAGGTAATGTCTTCAAGAAATGCAGGAGGTCCTGGCGGATTATGGCAGGCCAACTGAAAAAAATTTATTTTACCCCTTCCCTCTTCGCCGGGAATGTGGTAGAATACTGCAAACAAAATCTTTAAATCGGCACAGAGATGCCGGCAAGATGGTTTATATCGGTATGCAAGCCCTAATGTCTTGCCTGCACCTTTGCAGTCAAGGCATTTTTTGCGTACTGGGCCGCTCTGTGCAATTCGCCTGCAGCATGGAAATTCTACTTAAGGAAGCCCTGCTTCCAAACTAAAGGAGGAATTGCATTGTCAACAAAACCCCAAGTCGGGTACCTGCCCGATGAACGCCCGCCCTTTTTCAAATTAGTATTGTACGCTTTGCAGCAAGTCATCGTCATGTTCCCCGCAACAATTGCCGTCGCCCTGTTAACTGGATTCCACGTTTCCACCACTATTTTTGCCAGTGGCCTCGCCACCCTGTGCTTCATCCTGGTTACCGGCAAAAAGCTGCCTCTTTACTACGGCTCAAGTTTTTCTTATTTGCCGGCCATTATCGGCCTGATGGGTTCCGAAGCCCTGTCAGGCTACTCCCTTAACGAAAAAATAGCCGTCGCCCAGTTCGGCATTGTCATGTCCGGTCTGGTCTCCATTGCCGCAGGACTCATTGTCAACCGCTTTGGCAAGGATTCCATCAATAAAATCCTGCCGGCAACAGTAACGGGACCCATTGCCATGGCCATCGGCCTTACCCTGGCCGCAAATGCCCTTCTGGATGCCACGGCAATTCCTGAGGTGGCCGAATCGGCGACTGCCCTGGCGGGAAATATGGCCTGGGTCATATCCCTCACCACTTTGTTTGCCACCATTCTCTTTTCGGTATACTTAAAGGGCTTCTGGAGCCAGCTCCCCTTGCTGCTGGGCCCCATCGTCGGCTGCATTGTTGCTTTCATTATCCTGAAGGCAACGGGCATAGATTTCTTCAGGGTACTTCCCGAAACTGCAGGCAGAGGCATCTTTGCCTTACCCATCTTCACCCTGCCCAAGGCTTCCTGGCTGGCAGTAGCGGCAATTATGCCCATCGCCATTGCCACCATCCCCGAATCTACAGCCCATGTCTTTCAGCTGGACATCTATGTCAATGACCTGGCGCGAAAGAAAAACAGCGGCAAGAGATATGACATTGAAAGCAAATTGGGCCTCAACCTCATCGGCGACGGCATCGGCGATATCGTGGCCGGTTTCATCGGCGGTCCCGCAGGCACAAACTACGGCGAAAACATCAGCGCCATGGCAATAACCAAAGTCTTTTCCATCCCTGTCCTCATTGCCGCCGCCGTCATCGCAATGGTCATCTCCTGCTTTACCCCCCTGATTAACGCAATATACGCCATCCCCACAGCAGTAATCGGCGGCCTGGAAATATACCTGTTTGGCGCCATTGCAGCCCAGGGTGTTGCCATCATGCTGGAAAAGAAAGTCGATCTCTTTAGCGCCAAGAACATTGCTGTCATCGCCACCATCATGGTCATTGGCCTGGGCGGTCAGTATGCCTTTGGCGGCAACATCCCCTTCTTCGGCCTGAAAATCCCCAGCATCGCAGGGGCAGCAATCTTTGGCATCCTCCTCAACCTGCTTCTGAGCATCGGGGAGAAAAGGCCGAAGGCAGCTGAATAAGACTACACCCTCCATTTTTAAAACCGGCAGATAATCTGCCGGTTTTTTTATTCGGTTTCTTGCTTTTTTTTCTTTTTCCTCTGCTTGACACACTCTGTCAGAAGATACTCGATTTGGCCGTTGATGGAGCGGATATCATCTGCAGCCCATGCAGCAAGCTCTTCCCACAGGGATGATGGCAAGCGCAACAGTATTTTTTTACTTTTATCTGGTTCCATGTTTCATCATCCCTAGGCTCCTCTTAATACAATGAGCCGCTGTTAACAATGGGTTGCGCGTCTCTGTTGCCGCACAACACCACCAGCAAATTGCTGACCATAGCTGCCTTGCGTTCCTCATCCAGCTCGACGATGTCATTTTCACTGAGTTTTGCCAGGGCCATTTCCACCATCCCCACTGCCCCTTCGACAATCATCTGGCGAGCGTCGATTATCGCCGCCGCCTGCTGGCGCTGGAGCATTGCCGCCGCAATTTCCTGAGCGTAGGACAGGTGGGTGATTCTCGCTTCCAGAATTTCCAGGCCAGCCATTTCCACTTTGGCCTGTATCTCATTCTTAAGCCTGTCGGCGATTTCTCGGCTGCTGCCCCGCAATGACTTTTCATTGTTCTCGCTATCCGAAGAGTCATAAGGGTACTGGCTGACAATGTTCCGCAATGCGGCGTCAGTCTGGATAGACAAGTACTCGGTAAAGTTATCGACATTAAATACCGCCTTGGCAGTGTTTACCACACGCCAAATTACAACGATGCCAATGATGATTGGGTTGCCTAACTGATCATTGATCTTTTGCTTGTCATTGTTCAGAGTCATGGCCTTGAGGGAAATCTTCTTGTTCACCAGGGGAATATTTACCCCCTGAGGCATCTTGGGCACGGTCACATCATTGAGCAGCTTGCCGCTGGTAGTTGAACGAGCTGCGGGATTGAAGCCAGTGGCAAATGGGTTGACAAAGAAGAATCCTGCGTCCTTCAGCGTGCCGTAGTACTTGCCAAATAAGGTGAGGACAAGAGCCTCATTTGGTCTAATTACTTTTAAACCAAGGTATAGAATTGGCCCCACGAGAAAGGAGTAGAGGGCAGAAACGACGATGAGAATTACCCAAGGCGTGTCATTGCTTGACGTAACGCTTTCATTGATGCCATAGATGAAGCCCACTAAGGCCGCTATAATCAATAAGGTATTGAGGATAAGCATAACCATTCCGTTTGCAGCCTTAAGGATTTTATCCTGCTCTACTCTGGCAACGTTAACCGACATTTTATATCCCCTTTCATTTCGATATCATTATGATATCGTCATTATATCATGGCAAAAAGTAATTGGCAATATAAAGACCGCCCTTTTTTAGGACGGTCAAAGCTGCTACTATTCTTCGCACTCATGACTATGCTGATGTTCATGGCAAATTGAGCCGCTGGTTTGCAGGTTGCCCTGGAGGTAACTCCTGACGGCATCGTCGGCGTTGCCCCTGGCGCCAATGACAACCTCAATGCCTTTTTCTTTAAATATCTCTACCGCACCGCCTCCCATCCCTCCAGAGATGACGGTATTTATTCCCTGGTCACTGAGGAAATTGGGCAGGAACCCAGGCCGGTGCCCCGGATTGGGGATGTTTTCCGATTTGACGACTTTTCCTTCTTCCACATGGTATATCCAGAAGCTTTGGCAGTGGCCAAAGTGCTCAGTGACCTGATTGCCGTCGCTGGCTACAGCAATTTTCATCATTTTCCCTCCATTGCTTTTATCACTTCTACAGCCTTTTCCAGGCCGGCAACAGGATAATCTTCAATTGCGCCCTTGTCGCAGGCTTGTGCCAGCTGAGGATCTATTGGCAACCGGGCCAGGACATTCAGGCCGTGGCTGCCGGCTATATCTTCGATATGGCTATCGCCAAAGATTCTATGTTGCTCTTCGCAGCTGGGGCACTGGAAATACGCCATATTTTCCACAACCCCCAAAATCGGTATGTTCATCATTTCAGCCATCTTTACCGCCTTAGACACTATCATCGAGACTAACTCCTGGGGCGAGGTGACGATTATTACTCCGTCGATGGGCAAAGACTGAAACACTGTCAGGGGGACATCCCCCGTACCGGGAGGCATGTCGATAAACATGCAGTCCACATCCTCCCAGATGACCTCGCTCCAAAACTGCTTGACAGTCCCCGCCAAAATTGGGCCCCTCCAGACAACGGGATCGGTATCCACTGGCAGAAGCAGGTTGATAGACATAATGCCAATGCCCGTCTTGCTTTTTGCCGGATAGATGCCGTCCTTGCCTCCCGCAGCCTTTTCCGTAATGCCAAAGGCCTTAGGGATTGACGGTCCCGTTAAATCTGCATCCAAGATGGCAGTGCTGTACCCCTGGCGGCGCATCATCACTGCCAGCAACGATGTGACCAGGGATTTTCCCACACCTCCCTTGCCGCTGACTATGCCAATGACCCGCTTAACTGTACTGGCGGGGTGAAGTTTGACAGAGAAATCTCCTTTGCCGCCTTTTTCATTCATCCGCTTCATCTCCTAATGCATTTAGTATTTCCATTGTATTGGTAAAGACCTCCCGCACTGCCTTGCTGGCAGGTCCCGACCCATCTGCAATAGTCCTGCCGCTGTTAACTGCCTTGATAGCTTCCTTGTCAAAGGGTATCTTGCCCACAAAGGGCAATGAATTTTCCCGGCAGTAGTTGATAATTTTTTCAGTGTTCCCGGGATTGACATCGTATTTGTTGATACATACCGCAGCAGACACCTGAAACTGAGCCGCGGTACGCAGAATCCTCTCCATGTCGCTGAATCCGGACAGGGAAGGCTCGGCGACAATAAGGACCATATCGACGCCGCTGAGGGACGCGATGACGGGACAGCCTATACCCGGAGAACCGTCAATGATTGCCAGGTCTGTACTTCCTGCTGCATCCAGCATCTGTTTTTTCACCTCTGAGACCAGCAACCCGGAATTGCCGCTGCCCATTTTCAGGCAAGCGGAAGAAAAGACAGTGTCTTCCTCATGCAAGATTAACTCTCCAGCTGCAGCCGGCACCATAGTTACTGCCTCCACAGGACATAGCGCCGCACATAGACCACAGCCTTCACAGGCAAAAGTATCTACTTGGTAGTTGTCGTCTTTGTAAATTGCCTCAAAGCGGCAATTTTCCCGGCAGCGGTCACAATGAATGCACACCTCAGTATTAATTTCTGCCTTGGGAAGGCCATAAAAATCTTTCCGCTGGGGCTCTGCAGTCACCTTAGTCACTAAGTGCAAGTTAGGAGCATCAACGTCACAGTCAGCAAAGGCCTGTGCCCGGGCCAGGTCAATAAAGGCGCTGGCGACAGTAGTCTTTCCTGTCCCCCCTTTGCCGCTTAAAATAAGCAGTTGCTTCATAACCACACCTCCCCCGTTATCCTGGCAAGGAGGTCGCCGAAGAGTCTACCGTATTTGGCCTTTTCCCTGACGGCAATCAGGGCATTGGAATTAAGCAGGCCCAACTCCGCATCGAAAGGGATTCTGCCAATGACGTCGATTTCCTTTTCCGCACAATACTTTTCTGCGGGGTTTTCTGTCTCGACAAATTTATTAATAACAACACCGCAGGGCTTGCCTAGAAGCGTAACCAATTCCCAGACCATATTGAGGTTGTGAACGCCAAATACTGTTGGTTCTGTCACCAGAATACAGTAGTCGGCGGCGGCAACTGTCTCCATGACTATGCAGGCACTGCCAGGGGGACAGTCGATAAATACCCGCTCTTTTTCTTCTGTGCCCTTTAGCAATTCTTTGATGATTGGCACGCCCGAAGGTATGCCGGGATTTAACATCCCCGAAAGCACCGTCACTGCCTCTGATTTACCCCTCTGTACCTGACCGATAACCTTTTCCTTCCCTGTTAAGGCCTTCTCAGGGCAAAGGATTATGCACCCGCCGCAGGAATGGCAGATCTCGTCAAATATCTTTACCCCCCCGCCAACCCATGCCAAAGCATGATAGTTGCAAAAATCAACGCATACCCTGCAGCCGGTACACCGTTCCGAGTCGACAAGGGGTATCTCAACTGCAACCTGTCGGGTCTTAACAGCTCCGGGCTTAAAAAACAGATGTCCATTGGGTTCTTCAACATCACAGTCCACATACATTGCATCTCCGGCGACAGCGGCCAGATTTACAGAGACAAAAGTCTTGCCGGTGCCGCCTTTGCCGCTGAGCACTGCAATCTTCATTGCTATCCCCGATGGTGTCCGGGATGGATGTCGCGCAGCTCGCTGAGTTTGCCTTCTTTAAAGGCCTGAATATTTTCTCTGATTGAATCATTCATGGTCTTATACATCTTGACCCCTGCTCCCCGGAGAACCTGAGCAGCATTTTCACCGCAACGAGGAGTGAGCAAAACATCAGCCTTTTCATCGACAATTAACTGGGCTGCCTTGATGCCGGCGCCTCCTTGACTGGCACAAGCGCTGTTCTCCTTGAATTCGCTTGTGCCCTCTTCGCCATCATAGAACAGATAATAAGGGGCGCGGCCAAAAGACTGGCAAATTGCAGACTCCATCGACTTAGCGTTAACGGGTATCGCTATTTTCATTATTTCACTCTCCTTATTTTCCCTGGCCTCGGTTACCCCGCCTGTGCCTGTGACAACCCCGGCCGCATGCAAGGCCCTGGCATAACTGGTAATCACCGCCTTCAATTTTTAAAACCTTGCCGTTAACCAGGGATTGGGCGATCTTTGCCCGGGCCTGGGCATAAATGCCCTGGACAGTGGTGCGGGCAATCTGCATCTGTGCGGCGCATTCTTCCTGAGTAAAACCCTCGAGGTCAATGAGGCGAATGGCCTCGTACTCATCCACAGTCATGATTACTGCCCCTTCAGATGAGGAGTTCAAGGGACCAAAAACACTCGTTTTGGGCAGGCAACAGACTTTGCGCCACTTTCTAGGTCTCGGCATACCTTCACCCCCGTTACTTTGGAGTAACAGGGGTAAAGACCCCTGCTACTCATCTTCTTCCGACAAATTCTCCAGCTGCTTTTTCACCAGGTCAAGCCTTGACTGGAGCACTTGCCTCCGCATTTCCAATAGTTCCCTGTCCCCTGCAACAGGTGCTGCAGTACGATAAGGCAAACCCCTGCCGAAACCTCTGCGGCGTCCAAGTCCCATGCCATAACCTGCAGGAACTGCCCCCGAGCATACTCCAAATCCTCTTCCGGTCAACGGGCCCTGGCCCAAAGGACCGGTTCCATCTCTTCCAGGCACAAAGACACCTCCTAAAATAATTATTGACATATGTCATTTATATTATACTCCATTTATGACATATGTCAATAACCTATTTAAGTTTTTTTGTAACCCATTACATAAGGGGGGCAAATACTCGCAGTACATTCTGGACCAGGCGCAACAGGGCATTACCCCGACATTCCTCCAGGGTAATGAGTTGGCACCTCTCCAGAGTCTTGCAGAAATCTTCTTTTACTTGTTGCACCGCCCGGGATTCATACATCCACACGCCGCATTCAAAATGCAGATAGAGGCTGCGGAAATCCAGATTCGTAGTGCCTACGGTAGCCACCTTGTCGTCGGAGACAAAGGTTTTGGAGTGAATAAAACCGTCACTGTATTCGTATATTTTCACCCCTGCTTCAATGAGGTCGCGGTAATAAGAGCGGGTGGTAATATGGACAAATTTCTTGTCCCAATGATGCGGGGTGACAATCCTGACATCCACCCCAGATTTTGCCGCCAGGGCCAGAGCTGAGAGCATAGTATCATCGATAATGAGATAAGGAGTATTGATATAGAGATACTCTTTGGCACCAGTAATGATCTCCATGTACACATGCTCGCTGACATGTTCGTCATCAATTGGGCTGTCGGCGTAGGGCAGCACCCAGCCGTCGGATTGAACAGGGCAATCCTCGTCCTGCCAGGGCCGGAATTTGGCATAGTCAACTTTTTCATTGGTAGTCAAGGCCCACATCTGCAAAAACATCAAAGTCAAGCTCCAGGCCGCTTCCCCCTTGAGCATGACAGAAGCATCTTTCCAATGGCCGAACCTCTCCACAGCATTGATATACTCATCGGCCAGGTTGACGCCGCCGGTAAATGCCACCTTGCCATCGATGATGGCAATCTTGCGGTGATCCCGATTATTTTGCAGGGTTGAAAGTGCTGGCCGGAATTTGTTAAAGACAACGCTTTTAATTCCATATTGGGCCAGGGTCTTGGGATAACTCTGGGGCAGGTGGAGAAGGCAGCCCATATCATCATATAAAAGGCGGACATCCACCCCGGCTTTGGCCTTTTCCTTCAGAATCTCCAGGATAGAATTCCACATCAACCCTTCTTCAATAATGAAGTACTCCAAAAAGATGTATCTCTCAGCCTTTGCCAGTTCCCGAAGCAGGGCCGCATACTTCGCCTCTCCCGGTGTCAAGTACTCGGTCTGGGTATAACAGTAGGCAGGAAAACCTGCGTATTCCTGCAGATAACGGACCAGACGCAAGGAGTCCCGGACTTCCTTTTCAAAAAAGGGCAGGGCATCGTAATCAGGAGCAAATAAGGGTTGAGTTTCCCGGACAATGCTTTCCATCTGCCGCTTGACCTTTTTCGTAGTAGATTGAAAGGTAAAGAGCAAATAGAATAACCCGCCAAAAACAGGGAAAGCGAGGATGAGAAAGACCCAGGATAATTTATACGCGGGTTTACTCTTTTTGTTGAAAATAAAAAATACAACCAACAAGCTGATTACCGAAAGAATGACCCCGATGGTATCAAAGTACTTGACAGAGGTAGTGACAAAGAAAAAGAACAGAGTTAATTGCAACAATATCAAAATACTGACAAGAACCCGCTGGGAAAAAATAAGCCTGATTGCTTTATAGAGCATTCACATCACCCCTTTCCCGACCAACTGCCAATTAATTATAGCACAAAAAATGGCGAGGCCGATATCCCGGGCAATGTTGCCTGAGAGCAGACCCAGCCTAACTTACCTTGATTTTCACAATCTCCGAACTGGAGCCAATTCTCAGAGGCGGCCCCCAGGTGCCGGTCCCCGAGGAAACGTAGATATGTGAATCCCCCAGGGCATGCAAACCGTAAGCATAGGGGTAGGCCAGGTGAATGAGGAAATTGAGGGGTATTATTTGCCCCCGGTGGGTGTGACCCGACAGCTGCAGGTCGATGCCCAGGGCAGCGGTTTTCCTGAAACCCACAGGCTGGTGAATGAGCAGGATATTGTAATCTTCCGGGCCGCTCCTGGCCAACTGCTCCCGGATGAGGGCCTCGGTCCCGGAATCTATGCGCGTAATTTTTCCGCCGAGGCCGAGCAGGTTAACCCCGTCGGCGATTCTGAGGGCCTTGCCATCTGCAACCTCAATCCCGGCCTCGCGGCAAAAGCGCCGGAAGTGCTCAATGTCTTGGTAGTATTCGTGGTTCCCCGAAACGGCGTAGATCCCTTTGGCCCTGATGCTGCGAAAGGCCGGCAGAAATCTAACTGCTCTTTCGTATGTATCGTCAAGCAAGTCTCCGGTAATTACGACGATATCGGCATCAAGGCTGTTTACCCGGGCGATAACCTTCTCCAGCCATTTGAGGGAAGTCTGGGGCCCCAGGTGCAGGTCTGAAAGATGGGCAATGCTAAAGGGGGTCCCTCGCTTGCGCTGCAGGTGCACTTCTTTGACCGCGGGGCCCCGCCAGGCTTTGCATGCTCCCAGGATGGTCAAAGCAAGGATGAAGACAATGGCCCAGGCTTGATTGCCCAGGGGCAAAAACAGAGATAAGAAGTCACAGAGCAGAAAAACCGCCGTGGAAATGGCCACCATCCCCAGCCACAGGGAGCCCGCCATTAACAGCGGCCTTCGCCTCCAGGACTTAAAAAACTGGCTGAGAGGATAGGAAAGGGCCAATAACACAAATACAACCTGCCCCACAGGGGAATCACCCAGGGGGAAAAGTGCCAGCGTCACGTGAACGTAGACATAATAATTCATGGCGGCGTAAGCTGCGACAAACATTACTACAAACAGGCTGATCTCTGCAATCCTCTTGACCATTGTCATCCTCCGTACTAGCTTTTTAACATCATACAAATATAGAACTTTACTGTAGTTACGATCTTCTCCAGGGGAATGCGTTCATTGCTGCCGTGAATCATCTTGCGCTCTTCGGCCGAGAGCTCCATAGGGCAAAAGCGCAGGACATTGGGGCAAATCCTGGTGAAATGTCGGGAATCTGTACAGGCCAGCATCATGTATGGCGACACCAATGTCCCCGGCCATATCTGACTGATGCCCTCCGCCAGGCGCTGCCACGGCTCAGTCCCGATTGGTGAAAAGGGACGCACTTCAATAGCATTCACTGCCTCAATTTCAACGGCCTCATTTCTTATCCGCTTGTGTAAGGCGGCGATGACAGACTCGGCGGTATCTCCCTCCATCATCCTTACATCCGCTTCGACACTGGCCGTCGCCGGAAAGACATTAACGGTATCACTGGCCTTCATCTTAGTAAAGGCCACGGTGGTGCGGACCAAGGCATTGATCTCTCCCCCCAGTTTTCTGGCAACAAGGTTGAGCAGGGGGGCAAAGACTCCTAAGTTCGCAAAGATGAGCTTGAGGCCAAATCCTGCATGGCGTCCAAGGATGTCAAACATCTCCCGGGCAGGTGCCGCAATGTGAAACCTGAAGGGCTTATTTTCCACGGCGCATACAGCTCTGGCCAGGATGCCAACGGGAGAATGGGGCGGCGGCGAAGAAGCATGGCCGCCCTTGCTGTTTACGGTAAATTTCAAGTGCAGTTTTCCCTTCTCACCAGTGCCGACCAAGGCGCATTTTTCTTTTACCCCCGGCACTGCTCCCTGGACAATGGCACCGCCCTCATCCAAAACCATGTGCGGTTTAACACCTTTAGCCTCAAGATAGTCCACAATGTCAGCAGCGCTGCTGCCGTTAGTCTCCTCGTCCCCGGAAAAGGAGAGGTAGATATCGTTTTCCGGGACAAACCCCTGGGCCAGCAAGTGCTCGGCAGCTTCCATGATGGCGCACAATGTCCCTTTAGTATCCAGGGTCCCCCGCCCCCAAAGACAGCCGCCGCTGATAACCCCGGCAAAGGGCGGCTGTTCCCAGGCCTCCCCTTCGGCAGGGACAACATCGTAATGGGCCATGTACACCGTTGGCTTGTCGTCACTTTTCCCCTGCCAATGATAGAGGAGTCCTGTGCGGCCAATGCGTTGCAGAGGACAATGTTTATGCACCAGGGGGTAGCTTTCTTTAAGCAAAGCCCGGAATTTCTCAAACTCCCCTTCATCCTCAAGGCTGGTATCTAAATAAGACACAGTCTTGCACTGAATCATCCTGGTTAAATTTTCAATGGCTCTGTTGCCGTCAAACTCAACGGAAAAAGGAGGGGCTTCCGGCGCAGGATAGGGTCGGAAGCGCAAAGCCCTGATAAAAATTACAGCCAGGAGCACAGCCAGGGCGGCGCCAATAAAGATTAGTATCTCCATGCAATTCACCTCTATTTACAAAAGGCCTTTTTTGTACAAAATCCGCGCCGCCCCGATGGCAATAATGGCTCCCACTGGCACCAGGACACTTACAGAGTTAGCTAAAGAGGGCACCGAAATGAACAGCACCAGCATAAACACCAGTGGGGCCATGGCAATCTTCCAGTTCTTCGAAATAAACACCACCGCCAGGGCGCCAAAGAGCGAGGGCAGGATGTTGGCAAAGGCAGGAGCCAGGAGCGGCGACTCCAAAACAGGCTGCAACCGGGAAAGCAGAAACACTCCCAGCAAAATAATCACGGTGGTGACGATGGAGGACACTGCAATGGAAATAGTGGAGATCAGCTCTCCTTCTTCAGTCCCTGGTTTAACCCTCGCCACTTCCATGGCACTGACAGCGCAAGGGACTTTCAAATTAGTCAGGTTGCCGGTGACAAAACCCAGGTACGAGCCGCCGGCTCCCAACATGGGCGAAAAGGTCAGAGCTTCAATGGCACCGACAGTCCAGAATACAGGCATTACACCTAATAGCGCTTTCAGCAGCGTCAGGCCGCTGGGCCAAGCCCGGTAATAAATGCTCACAGCCAAGGGGTAAAGTATAAACATCACGATGGCCAGGGAACACCAGATT
>JAAYHI010000180.1 GCA_012727415.1 Bacillota bacterium | reverse complement strand
GGGGTCCACAGGGTTGACAGTAACCGCTATGAGATTGATGGGGCGGACGGCACTGATTGCAACCCGCCTGCGCAAACGCTGCCAGCGCTGGGGTTCGACAAAAATCTTTGTCCCGTCTTCTACTACCGCTGAGAGTCCAGGTATTATCCAACTTGCTTGCAGCAACAGCTCCGCTAAGGGGTCGCTCAAGGCTCCCCCTATCAGCAGGCAGTTATATTCCGGGCTGAGGTAATCCAAAATTTCAGGCGGAGCATCGATGGCAGTTAAAAGCGGCAGCGGCTTAACCTGGCCTTGCTTATTGACAACCCCGGTTTTCCCCTGGGCCAACAGCTTCATTCCCTGTTCTCCCACATCAAGGGCAGGAATGGTCAACACTCCGGCGGTGTGGACAGTGAGCGCCACTACTTTTTCCACATCCCTGCCAATTACTGCCCCGGTGGCCAAAACCGCGGCGTCAGTCACCGCTGGGGCCGAAGCGGCAATGCGGTCAATGGCACCGTCAACTATGACCAATTGTGCATAGTCCTGCAGCTTGCCGATTACTGTGCGCAGGTCCTCGGTGCGCTCAGGGCCGCTTATTTCAACACTGCCTGCTTCCCGAACCCGGGCAATGAAAATTTCGCCCAAGGGGTTGTAGATGCCCGTGGTACTTAGTATCTCCAGCCTTGCTGTTCCCGTGCCGACACTTAGGGTTGAGGTGGCCAGCACTGCCTGCTCCGGCAGAAATATCGGCGGTTTCGGCAAAGAGCTGACGACATCTGTCCTTTCCCCGTCCCGGCCGGTAGAGGTAAGGCCCAGGACGACGCCCTTGCCGGCCGCCCCTGCCAGCAGGCAGTTGACTGTCACTGTCTTTCCCGTGTTTTTCCCCATGCCTACTACAGCAATTGACTTGTGCTGGAGAGCTAATGTTGTAAGGTCCGTCACTGGCGGCGCTTTCCCCTTTGCAGATTGGCAGGTTCCAGGCTTATCTCGGACCCCTGCAGCAATCCGTGGACGCCCAGGGATTCCTGGCAATAGGAGCAATTGCTGCAGTCAGGGGATTGATAATCCTGGGGCTGGGTATAGGTGGCAATGACGCCTTCATAATTGCGGAGCACCACCCGATCGGGAGATTGGGAAATGAGGTACTGGGGCATGACCGGTATTTTGCCGCCGCCGCCAGGGGCGTCGACAACAAAAGTCGGAACTGCAAAACCTGAAGTGTGTCCCCGCAGGCCCTCGATAATCTCAATGCCCTTGGACACGCTGGTGCGGAAGTGTTCAATTCCCTGAGAGAGGTCACACTGGTAGATGTAGTACGGCCGTACCCGGTTCTTTACCAGGGCATGGACCAAAGCCTTCATTACTCCCAGGCAATCAT
Source organism: Bacillota bacterium (assembly GCA_012727415.1). Taxonomy (GTDB): domain Bacteria; phylum Bacillota; class Proteinivoracia; order UBA4975; family UBA4975; genus UBA4975. Next base: position 4,446 of record JAAYHI010000180.1, on the reverse strand, counting down.
TTACGCCCCGCAGCAACACCGATTGGTTCCCCAAGGGAATACCGGCATCAGCAAGTCTCGCCAAGGCAACTTCTGCCTCTTCAGTAATTTCCCGGGGATGGTTAAAATGAGTGTTAAGCCAGATGGGATGATACTTCTTCAGCATTGCAACGAGCTCGGGGGTTATACGTTGAGGCATAACAACCGGTGTCCTTGTGCCAATGCGGATAATTTCCACATGGGGAATCTCCCGCAAATTCTTAATCAGCCATTCCAGCTGGTGGTCAGAAATGAGGAGACCATCGCCGCCGGAAATCAACACATCCCTGACCTGGGGAGTCTTGCGGATATAATCCAGGGCTTTTTCTACTTGTTCCCGCGGCAGAGCATGATCATGAGCCCCTGCCACCCGGCGCCGGGTGCAGTGCCGGCAATACATAGAACACTGGTCGGTAACCAATAATAAGACCCGGTCGGGGTAGCGGTGGGTGAGCCCCGGGGTGGGAGAATCTGTGTCTTCAGCCAGGGGATCCAGCATATCGGAAGCAGCCCGGTGCAACTCCCGGCTGGTGGGAACAGCCTGACGGCGGATGGGGCATCCCGGATCATTTGGATCCATCAGAGATGCGTAGTAAGGCGTAATCGCCATCCGCAGCGTACCCAAGCAATGGCGGATTCCCTCTTCTTCTTCAGAAGTTAGATTGATCACTTTCTTTAAAGTGTCCACATCGGTAATGCGATTAGTCAGTTGCCAGCGCCAGTCATTCCACTCTTCCGCCGTAACGTCTTTATACAACTCCATCTCAGTGTAGGCAGACAATATTTAGCCCCCTTTATGCGTACAGCTTGCTGAACATCTCCCGCAATATGCTGTTTTCACGCAATGTATTGATGGCAATCTCAGAATGATCCTTTGTGTACCCATTGCCTATAAGCATAGTCACGTCTTTGCCGATGCCCTCTGCTCCTAAAGCAGCGGCGGTAAAACTGGTGGCCATGCTGAAGAAGTACACCATTCCCCCATCCTTGGTAGCCAAAATAGAAGTCATTTCGGTGGCGGGAATGTCTACGCAGTTGATGGTGACATCTGCCAATTGGCCGTCGGTGGCTTCTTCAACTAATTTCAGCACGCCCATTGCATCCTTGGCATCTCCCCGAAGAATGGCATCTGCAAGCCCGCTTTCCTGGACTCTTGCCGCAGCTCCCTCGGAACGACACAGAGCCAGAACCTTGCCGGTGATGCCAGCCCGTTTCTTTGCCTCATGGAGGCAGAGAAGTCCGGATTTGCCGCCGGCACCGATGATGAGCACGGTTTGCCCGGGATGTACAATCTTGGCAGTCTGAGCAGGGGCACCTGCAACGTCCAGCACCGCCAGGGCCAGCTTATCCGGCATGTCGGCAGGCAATTTTGCATAAATGCCGCTTTCAAACAGCACTGCTTTTGCCCGGACATCCACCTGGCAAGTAGCGGGATGGACGGCAATGATCTCTTCGATGTTTAACGGGGTAAGGGACAAAGACACCATAGTGGCAATGCGGTCACCTACAGCTAAGTCCCGCTTGCCCTGCAAAGCCGTGCCGATTTCAGCCACAGTGCCGATTAACATGCCGCCGGAGCCGGTGACGGGGTTATGCTGTTTCCCTCTCTTTGCCACAGTTTCCAAGATAATTTCGCCGATTTTTTGCGGATCACCATCGGCCTGTTCCGAAATCTGCCGGAAGCTGGCAGCATCAACATTCAGAGTTTCCACGTCGATGAGGAGCTCATTGTCCCATATCTCATCAACGGAATTATCCAGCTTCCATGCCGGCTGAGGCAAAGATCCCTTGGGTTCGATAGCGCGGTGTGTTCCGTAACGATTTCCACCTGTTTTTGTCAATTATTTTCCCTCCTGTTTTTGTTGGTGATTATTCTTATTGCAAATATCGTGCCACTTGTACTTGCCCAGCTTGCGCTGCAGTGTCTGCCGGGGGATGCCCAGGGTATCTGCGGCTTTACTTATGTTTCCCCCAGTCCTGTTCATGGCCTGAAATATCATGTTTTTCTCCAGCCTCTCCAGTTCTGGCCGGAGCAACTTCTCGGCAGGCCTGTGAAAATGCTCCGGCAGGTCTTTAGGTTCAATATAGCCCTCACTGCGGAAATTCAGACAGCTTTCAATGCAATTGGACAGCTCCCGAATATTGCCCGGCCACTGCCAAGCTGCCAGCATTTTTGCCGCTTCCGGCGTCACGCCCTGTACTCTTGTCCCCAGGCGGGAATTAAACCGCTTGATAAAATGCCTGCATAACAGTGGAATATCTTCCTTGCGTTGTCGCAAAGGCGGCAGCTCCAAAGCTACGACATTTAGCCTGTAAAACAAATCCGGGCGCAGAGACTGCCGGGGATCAGCAGACATGGCAACGATGATGCGCACATCGACCTTACGGCTGCGCACATCTCCCAGACGACGCAATTCTCCTGTCTCCAGGACCCGCAGCAGCTTGGCCTGGAGCTGAAAGGGCATGGCATTCAGTTCATCCAAAAACAAAGTGCCGCCATTAGCCAATTCAAACAATCCCGGCCTGTCCTGGGCTCCCGTAAAGCTCCCTTTAACGCTGCCAAATAATATGGCATCGAGAAGGCTTTCGGGCAAAGCGGCGCAGTTTTGAGCAATAAAGGGCCTGTGACTGCGCATGCTGGCATTGTGTATTGATTGCACCAATAATTCCTTGCCCGTTCCCGTCTCCCCAATCACCATTACCGGGGACTCGGTGTGGGCCGCCAAGGCCCCGCGGGTCAGGACCTCGCGCAGTGTCCGGCTCTCGCCGATTATATCGCTGAAGTGGTACCGCGCCCCTTGCTCTCCCTTAGTGGCAGGATCTTCGCTGTGAAGCCTGCGCCGCAGGTCGATGATCTGTTCTGCCAGCTTTCGGGTCCCGGAAATATCCTGGGCCACTTCCACAGCCCCCAGCAAGTGCCCCTCCTGCCCAAAAATGGGCAGAGTGGTATTGACGCTGGAGATTTCCACTCCCCTGAAATTTGTATATACCTGCTGCTGGTCAACAATGGGTTTGCCTGTGCGCGCTACTTTCAGCAAGGTGCTGGTTCCCTTATCTAATGAAGGAAAGACCTCCAGCACATGCTTTCCCAGCACTTCCTCCGGTTCCAGCCCATCCATAGTTGCCGCCGCCCGGTTATAGTACCTGGTGATCCCGGCTGTGTCCACCATATGTATTCCTTCATTGCTGTGGCTGAGAACCACTTCCAGCAAAGCATGTTCCAGGTGCATACTACCCCTCCGCATATTTTTTTGCCCCTGCTGCTCAAATTCGGGCACAAAGGGCGGAAGAAAAGCAACCCAATTGGTTGCTGCCAACAAGCAAACGCTTACATTTCCTTTTTATTATATCACGGTTCATTTGCCTCGTCTCCCTTTATATCTTTTCCGAATAGCGGCATACTAAAAACACGCTGAAGGGAGGAAACATCTTGCGCCGGCGCAAAAGAAGACTTATTACCCTCTTTGTCTTGATCCCCCTTTTTTTCTTCCTGGCAGGAACTGCTTACTTTATCTACACCTACGCCACCATCGACCTCACAAGGCAACTGGAAGAACCTTCGATAATTCTGGACAGGAACGGCAAGCAAGTCAGCAGGTTTTCTTCTGAAATTCGCCAGGTGGTCAGCCTGGAAGAAATGTCACCTTACTTGCTGCAGGCATTTATTGCAATTGAGGATTCGCGCTTTTATCAGCACTTTGGCCTTGATCCCCGCGGCCTGGCCAGGGCACTGTGGCATAACCTGCGCAAAGGCAAGATTGTCGAGGGAGGCAGCACCATAACGCAACAGCTGGCGGAAAACGAATACTTTATTGGTGTTAGCGGCCCAGCCCGCAGCCTGGGAAAAAAGATTGAAGAAGCAATATATGCTATAAAACTGGAGCGGACATACACTAAGGATGAGATCCTCGAACGCTATCTCAACAGAATATACTTTGGCCACGGGCGCTTTGGAGTGGAGGCTGCTTCCCAATACTATTTTGGCAAATCCGCCGCCGACTTAAGTCTTTCCGAAGCGGCAATGCTGGCAGGCATCCCCAATGCCCCTGCGGTGTATTCTCTGCGGGACAACCCCGACAATGCCCATGCCCGCAGAAACCTGGTTCTTGCCCGTATGGAAGAATTGGGATACATTTCCGCTGCCGAAAGAGAGGAAGCCGAGGCACAGGTGCTGACTCCGGCGCCGCCCCAGGAAAAAACTGCCTCAGCCAATCATTTCCGCCAACGGGTTGAAAAAGAACTGCGCTCCATCTTTTCCAGGCTATACCCCGCTATGAGCGATAAAGAAATAACTAACCTCATTTATAATCAAGGGTTGACAATTCATACCACCTTGTCCCTGGAGGCTCAGGCTGCAGCCGAGAAAGTGATGACTGAATATGGGCAGGACCTGCGTCAACAAAACCCCAATATTCAGGGAGTCTTGGG
>JAAYHI010000001.1 GCA_012727415.1 Bacillota bacterium | reverse complement strand
TTCCTGCATTGATGTTTTTGGAAATGCATAAGCCCCTGGCCGGTGTTGGCGGCGCCCTTATCCAAATGCTTGCGCCGGGTTTGGATTGGATATTGGGAGAGCAGGACACCGAGGATTTAGCGATTCTGCTCAGCGACCGCCAGCAGGTTAACAGCCTGATGGCCCGGTTGGAAGAGCTGGATACCAAGAAGCGTAAGGAGGTGAAACATCAATGTTAGAGGAGATCTTTGTGGTCAATCGGCTGGTGCTCTTTGGTATCACTGTGGCCATCGCCGTCATCATGCTGATAGCAATCCGGCGGGCCAAGAAGGGCAAGAAATATTTCATTCGCCGCATTGCCGGTTTGGAGGCCATTGATGAGGCAGTGGGCCGGGCCACAGAAATGGGCCGTCCAGTACACTTCAGCCCCGGAATAGCCAGCCTCAGCGAAGAGACTGCGGCCCAGACCCTGGCGGGTTTGGCTGTCCTGGGCTATGTAGCCAGGTTGACGGCCAAGTACGACACCGATCTCATTGTCACCAACAGGATGGCGGAAGTATTGCCCATTACTGAGGAAGTAGTGCGTCAAAGCTATCTCAGCGAGGGCAAGCCGGAAAATTATAACCCTGATAACATCATCTTTTTGTCCGACGAACAGTTTGCCTATGCTGCCGGGTGTATGGGCATCATGTCCCGGGAGAAAGTCGCTGCCAACATTATGATGGGTGCCTTCTGGGCTGAGTCCCTCATTTTTGCAGAAGGGGGATTTGTAGCAGGTTCCATCCAGGTTGCCGGCACCGCCAATACTCATCAGCTTCCCTTCTTCCTTGCCGCCTGCGATTACTGCCTCATCGGCGAGGAACTGTTTGCGGCCGGGGCGTATCTCTCCCAGGATCCCATGCAGGTTGCCAGCATTCGCGTCCAGGATATCGGGAAGGTTGCCGCTGTGTTGCTCATCATTGTAGGCACAATTGCATCCACCTGTAACTGGCCGGTAATTATCGACTTTCTTGCCAAGTTTGCATCCTAAGGAGGCTAAATCTTTTAGGGGAGGTGAATTAAATGCGTCGTGAAGTCCCAATTGTCGTCACCTTTGTGTCCGGCATTCTCTTTTTGCTGGACTACTTTATCAAGATTCCCTATGTCTCAGAAAATGTGGTGGGTCAGTTTCTGGACTGGGCAATAATTGTTGCGGCCTTTGCTCTGATCCTGGGGGCGGCAAATATTTTCCGCATCCATATCTACAAGATTGTCAAGGGCAAAAAGGAGTGGTGGAACAGTCTCATCCTCCTGGTTGCCATGCTGGTCATGGCGGTTGTGCCCATTATCTGGACCCAGCAAAATGCTGTCTATACCTTCTTGTTTAAAAACATCTTTGAAAACCTAAACGGTACAATGTTTGCCCTGCTGGCCTTCTATATAGCCTCTGCAGCATACCGGGCATTCAGGGTGCGAACCAAGGAGGCTGCAGTACTGCTGGTGTCAGCAGTGGTGGTAATGTTGGGGGCCACCCCAATTGGCGCCAAAATATGGAGCGGTTTCCCCGAGTACTCCGGCTGGCTGCAAACGATATTTACCACGGCGGGCATGCGGGGGATTATGATTGGCGCTTCCCTGGGGGCGATAGTAACTGCCCTGCGGACCATTTTTGGCATCGACAGATCATACTTTGGCGGCCAGTAGGGGCTGCCCAGCAATAGCAAAGGGAGGTGAAATTCCGTGAAGCTGCTTGAGATACTGCAAAATATCGATCGGAGAATCATCTACTTGATTCTTGCCCTTTCGATTATTCTTCCCCTGCTCTTTCCCATCGGGTTTCCCGTGGATATCACCCAGAATACCCAGGATGTCTACGATCTGGTGGATAAGCTTCCCGCCGGCTCGGTAGTCCTGCTGTCTTATGACTGGGATGCAGCCAGTGCCCCGGAGCTCCTGCCCCAGGCCGAAGCGCTGACCAGGCACATCCTCGATAAAAAACTAAAGTTGGTGGCAATTGCACTGTGGAACCAGGGGGCCACCTTCGCAGATAGGGTGCACAACACTGTTGCCCCGGAAGTGGGGGCGGTGTATGGTGAGGATTATGTCAACCTGGGCTATCGCCCCGGTCAGGCGGTTGTGCTCAATTCCCTGGCCCGGGACATTCACGCCACATTCCCGGAAGATGTTGCTCGCACCAAGACTGCCAGCATTCCAATGATGAAGGACATCAGAAGCATTGAGGACATTGACCTGGTAATTTCCCTGTCTGCAGGGGATCCGGGACTGAGAACTTATATTGAGCAGATTGGCGCCCAGTATCCGGTGACTATTACTGGCGGCGTCACTGCGGTATCTGTGCCGGGGATGCTTCCGTACTTACAGTCCGGGGACTTGGTTGGCCTGTTGGCGGGAATGAGCGGGGCTGCTGAGTATGAAAACCTGATAGACAGACCCGGCCTTGGCCTTGGCGGCATGGACGCCCAGTCGATCAGCCATCTGGTGATAATCGCATTCATTCTCATTGGCAATATTGCCTATCTTGCCGGAGGCAGGAAGAAGAAATAGTCTGGAAGCATCCAATGACAAGGAGGTGAAACTATGGAAACCGTGGGAATCTGGATAGGCGCCCTGTGCACCCTGGCAATTTTCAGCTTTCTGTTGCGGGAGAATCCCTTCTTCCGGACAGCTGAGCACTTGTTTATAGGGCTGGCTGCGGGGTTGGGTATCTTTTACGGCTACCAGACCATTGTCAGCAATGCCTGGACTCCATTGTTCAATCCTGACCCTGGTGAAGCCCGCAAGTGGTTCTTAATAGTGCCCTTGGTGTTGGGTGTGCTTTTATATACCCGCTTTCTCAAAAAAGGGAAGTGGATCAGCCGTATACCCCTTGGCTTTCTGGTAGGCGTCGGCAGTGCCCTGGCCATCCGGGGGGTAATAGGTGCCTCATTTATGAGCCAGATAGTGGCGACAATGGAGCTGCCCCTGTGGCATACCATGGCCAAATTTAAAATTGACGCCATTCTCTTCATCCTTGGGGTAATCGGCACTTTAATCTACTTCTTTTTCTCCCGGGAACAAAAGGGCCCCCTCAAAGTGGGAGCCAGCATAGGCAAATGGGTGATGATGCTTGCCTTCGGCGCTGCTTTTGGCAATACAGTCATGGCCCGTATGTCGCTGCTGGTGGGCAGAATCTACTTCCTCCTGGGAGAATGGTTGCACATTCTGTAAGCAATAATGGGCCCGCTCTGGCGGGCCCTTCAGAATAAGTGAGGTGGCAACTGATGCCTATAGAGGTAAATGTAATTTTAATTGTAGATTGCGGCAGTACAACTACAAAGGCAATACTCGTTGAGCGCATTGGCGAGGAGTATCGCTTGCAGGTAAGGGGTGAGGCCCCCACTACGGTGGAAATACCCTTCGAAGATGTCACCATGGGGGTCAGGAATGCCATCAGCGAAGTGGAGGAACTTAGCGGCAGAAAACTCATGGACTCCCGGGGAATTATTACTCCCGCCCAGGGTCGTCGCGGCACAGACTTGTTCCTGGCAACCAGCAGTGCCGGCGGCGGTTTGCAGATGATGGTGGCCGGGGTGGTAAAAAAAATGACCGCCGAAAGCGCGCAGCGGGCGGCCCTGGGGGCTGGTGCCATCGTTATGGACACCATGGCAGTGGACGACGGGCGCCTGACCTTCCAAAAGATTGAGCGCATTCGCCAGCTGCGGCCTGACATGATCCTGGTGGCGGGAGGCATCGACGGCGGCACTGTATCCCATGTTGTTGAAATTGCCGAAATCCTGGCCGCCTCTGATCCCAAGCCCCGATTGGGAACAGGTTACAAGCTGCCGGTAATTTACTGCGGCAATGCCTCAGCCCGGGATGAGGTGGGAGCACTTTTGGCAGACAAGACCGACCTGCGTTTTTTGCCAAACATCAGGCCGGTGCTGGAAAAAGAAGAACTGGGACCTGCCCGGGAGGAGATTCACAGTCTCTTCATGGGCCATGTCATGGCCCAGGCTCCGGGGTATAAGGACCTGCTGGCGTGGACCCACGCGCCAATTATGCCCACCCCCGCGGCGGTGGGCAAGATAATCCAGACCCTGGCCAGAGAACAGGACATCAACATCATCGGGGTGGATATCGGGGGAGCGACCACCGACATCTTTTCCGTCTTTGACCAGAAGTTTCACCGCACCGTCAGCGCCAATCTCGGCATGAGCTACAGTGTCTGCAATGTGTTGGTGGAAACAGGGACAGATAACATTCTGCGTTGGTTGCCTTTCAGCATCGAGGCCGCTGATTTGAAAAACCGCATTCGCAACAAGATGATTCGGCCGACAACTATTCCCCACACTCTGGAAGACCTCCTGATTGAACAGGCTATCGCCCGGGAGGCACTGGCCCTGGCCTTTTCCCACCACAAAACTCTGGCGGTGGGACTGCGGGGAATTCAGCGGCAGCGGACCATTGGCGAAGCTTTTCAACAGAGCAGCGGCGAGGAGAGTCTGGTGGATATGAATGACCTGGAGCTCATCGTGGGCAGCGGCGGCACCCTCTCCCATGCCCCCCGCCGGGTCCAGAGTGCAATGATGCTCATTGACGGTTTCCAGCCCCAGGCCATAACCCGTCTGGCAGTGGACAGCATTTTTATGATGCCCCATCTGGGGGCCCTGTCAGATATTCATCCCCGGGGGGCTACCCAGGTCTTTGAAAAGGATTGCCTCATCCCTCTGGGCACAGTCCTGGCTCCCAGGGGCAGAGGGAGAAGCGGAGAGAAATGCCTGTGGGGGAAGGTGGACTGGCCGGGGGGCAGTGCAGAAGTGGATCTCTCCTGGGGTGATATTCAGCTCATTGCGGGGCAGGGGCCCTTTAAACTGGACCTTCATCCCCATCTGGCGGCAGATATTGGGGCCGGCAGGGGAAGGGGCTTGCGCCGGGAAGTTGCCGGCGGCGTCTGTGGTCTTTTCCTGGACTGTCGGGGGCGCCCTCTGCTGCTGGCAGAGGAAGAACATCAGCGGGTGCGCCAGCTGCTCAGGTGGTATAAACAGGTGGACATGTATCCGATGCAAGTGGAGGGAGTGCTATGAGCGACGCGTATTTGCCGGGTTTGACAGTAAGCCCCTTGACAACAGTCAGCAAGACCCGCCGCCTGCCGATAAAGGGACAAGTGCGGGTCAGTCTTGGGCAAAAAGTGGAACCCAATACAGTTGTAGCTGAGACAACTTTACCGGGGAGGCCCCACATGGTGGCAGCTTCCAACCTCCTCAACATCGAACCGGGGGAAGTGCCCCAGGCCATGGTGAGAAAAATCGGCGACAGGGTGCAGACTGGAGAAGTGATAGCAAGATACACATCTTTCTTCGGCCTTTTTAAAGGCCAGTGCCAGTCTCCTGCCACCGGAGTGGTGGAACATATTTCTGCAGTCACAGGGCAAGTAGTGATTCGGGAATCGCCGACGCCGGTAGTTGTGAAAGCATACATCTCGGGGGTGGTGACCAGGGTTCTGCCCGGAGAAGGAGTGGAAGTGGAGGCAACCGCCGCCCTGATTCAGGGGATATTCGGCATCGGCGGCGAAGGAAGCGGGAAATTGGCCATGGCAGTGCAGAATCCCGGGG
>JAAYHI010000179.1 GCA_012727415.1 Bacillota bacterium | reverse complement strand
AGAGGTTATCATCACCTTAAGCAAACCCAACGCTGTCTTCCTGGCCCTGCTCACTGAACTGGGAGCAGCCATCTATCCCAGAGAAGCTGAGGAGCAGATCACAAACAAGCCAATCGGCACAGGCCCTTATCTCCTGGAGAACTGGGAGCCAAATAACGCGCTGACCCTGACAAAATTCCCGGACTATTGGAATCCCCAGCTGCCGAAGACAGATAAGGTCATCCTGAAAATAATCCCTGAGCCATCGACCATGGTGAACAGTCTCCTCACTGGTCATGTGGACCTTATTCCCCGTCTGGAGCCCGACTACTTGCACCAGGTTGAAAATAAGCCCGATCTTCAGATTATCGACAGCCCCATGAACCTGGTGCAGCTTTTGGCCATCAATAATTCTGTACCTCCCTTTGACGATATCCGAGTGCGACAGGCCCTGAATTATGCCATCAACCGGGAGGAGATTATCCAGGGAGCAGGCTGGGGCAAGGGAACTGCCATCGGCAGCAACTTAACTCCGGCTATGGGTCCCTGGTACAAAGATTTAACAGGCATGTACCCCTATAATCCTGAAAAGGCAAAAGAGCTGCTGGCGGAAGCCGGTTATCCCCAGGGCTTCAGCGCAACATTGCACCTGCCTGCACCCTATCCCCTCCACCGCAACGCCGGCGAGATCATTGCCGATCAATTGGAGGATGTGGGCATTAAGCTTAAAATAGAGGTCATAGAATGGGGAACATGGCTGGAACAGGTCAATACCAACAGAGACTACCAGCTGACTGTGGTTGGTTTTACCGGCCGCATTGACCCCCATACCGTGCTCAATCGCTACCAAAGCCAATCAGGCCGCAATATTTCTTATTTTAATAATCCTGAATACGATATGCTTTTAGTCCGGGGACTGGAAGAGACAGACCTGGCCGCCCGGGTGGAGATCTACCAGCAACTGCAAACAATCCTTGCCGAAGAAGCCTCTAATGTCTATATCATGGACCCCAGCCAGATTGCGGTAATGAGCAAGAAAATTCAAGGCTGGGTCAACTACCCGGTCTACGTCCTGGACCTGGCCAGGCTGGAAAAGGTCAAGTAAATGTACTGGCTGAAAAAGCTGCTGGGCGTGTTCGCCACTCTTTTGCTGGTGAGCATGCTTACCTTTACCGCCCTCTACCTCATTCCCGGCGACCCTGCAGTCCTCATACTAGGCACCGAGGCCGAACACCAGGACATTGAGCTGGTCCGTTCCCAGCTTGGCCTCGACCGGCCTGTGGCAGTCCAATACCTCAGCTGGCTGGCAGGGGTTCTGAAGGGGGATTTCGGCAATTCCATCACCTTCAGCAAGGGTTATTCCGTCTCCCAACTGGTGGGCTCTGCCATCCCGGTTACCGTCCCCTTGGCTGTAGCCGCCATGATTCTTTCTTTGCTCCTGGCAGTCCCCCTGGGGATGCTTGCCGCCAGCCGCAAAGGCAGCAGACTGGATTCCCTTATCCTCACCTTGTCTCAAACAGGACTGTCTGTTCCCGCCTTTTGGCTGGGCATCCTGGCCATTCAATTTTTTGCCGTACGCCTGGGATGGTTCCCCCCTGGCAGCATGCCAAAGTGGAGCGACGACCCCGCCGGGGCTGCATCTTCGCTCCTTCTCCCCGCTTTGGTTCTGGCACTGCCGCGAGCAGCGATTCTCACCCGCATTGTGCGCACTGCCATGCTGGAAACCCTGGGAGAAGAATATATCCGCACTGCCCGGGGCAAGGGAGTATCTGAATGGTCAATTGTCACCAGGCATGCCCTCAGGAATGCCCTGGTCTCCATCAGCACCGTTGCCGGCATTCAGCTCATTCAATTGCTGGCGGGGGCTATTGTCATCGAGCAGGTTTTCTCCCTGCCGGGATTGGGACGCCTCATCCTCTCCTCAGTTCTTCTGCGAGATTTACCTGTCGTCCAGGGGGCTGTCTTTGCTGGAGCGGCCCTCATCCTGGCTGTTAACTTCCTCCTGGACAGCGTCTATCCCCTTATCGATCCCAGAATCCGGGGGGTGGCATAATGAGAAAAAGCTGGCTTAAGGGCAGCCTGCTGGTGGCAATTATGGTGCTGCTGACTGCAGTGGGTTTTTTCTACACGCCCCATCCCCCCAACGAAATGAATATTCAGCAGGGGCTGCAACCCCCCAGTTCGAAACACTTGTTAGGCACCGACAACTTCGGCAGAGATATTTTCAGCCGCATTATGGTAGGGGGACGCCCTGCCTTTCAGGCGGGCATGACTGCAGTGTTGTTGGGTCTCACCCTGGGAACAATCTGGGGAGCCGCCGCCGGCTACTTTCGCGGCTGGCTGGAGGAAATCCTCATGCGCATGGCCGATGGCCTCTATTCCCTGCCTTCGGTACTCATGGCCCTGCTGGCAGT
>JAAYHI010000178.1 GCA_012727415.1 Bacillota bacterium | reverse complement strand
GAGAGGTGCTCAATGTGGAGGCCACGGTGATGCCCGGCAGCGGACGCCTCACTCTCACCGGAAAATTGGGCGATGTCATGAAAGAGTCTGCCCAGACAGCCCTGAGTTTTGTCCGCTCCCGCAGCGAGGCCCATGGCGTGAGTGCTGACTTTTTTCAAAAACATGATATCCACGTCCATGTTCCCGAGGGGGCTATCCCCAAGGACGGGCCCTCCGCAGGCATTACCATTGCCAGCGCCCTGTTCTCTGCCATCAGCGGCAAAAAAGTGCTGCGCAATATTGCCATGTCCGGGGAAATAACCTTGCGCGGACGCGTGTTGCCGGTGGGAGGCATCAAGGAAAAGGTCCTGGCTGCTCACCGCATGGGGATTGAAACAATCATACTCCCCCGGGAAAACGAAAAAGACGGGGAAGAAATCCCCGCCAACATAAGGAGCAAGCTCAAGCTGGTATGGGTGGAGGAAATAGATTCCGTGCTGAAAAAGGTTATTCAGGACTATGAAAATTGATTCCGCAGAGTTTGCCCACTGTGTCGGTCTTAAGTCCCAGCTGCCCAAGTCTGGCTTGCCGGAAATTGCCTTTGCCGGCCGCTCCAATGTGGGCAAGTCCTCATTGATCAACTGCCTGCTTTCCCGCAAAGCTCTGGCCCGCACCAGCAGTCAGCCCGGGAAAACCCAGACCTTGAATTTTTATCTCGTCAACTCCCGCTTTTACTTGGTTGACCTGCCTGGATACGGTTATGCCAAGGTTCCCCAAAAGGTTCGCGAAAACTGGCAGGTCTTGCTGGAGGATTATCTCCGCCAGCGAGAATCAGTAAAAGGCGTAGTCCTGGTAATTGACAGCCGCCATGCACCTTCTCCCTTAGATATGCAAATGCACCAGTGGTTGCAATACTATAACAAGCCCATGTTTATTGTGGCTACAAAGGTGGACAAACTCCGCCGCAGTGAGCTCAATCCCTTTATCCAAAGGCTTCGGAAAGCTTATGGAACCAGCGTTGTTCCCTTTTCCAGCCTGGATAAAAGGGGCAGGGAGGATATCTGGTGCCTGTTGGAGAATATTATTGGAGATTAGGCTAGTAATTTGCCCTGGTCTCCTTATTTTTATAAATTCTAATGAAACGGAGGTACTAATGCATGGACTTTTCAGCGGCCAACACCACTCTCTGGACCCTTATTGTACAATTCGGCATATTAGCGGCTTTGCTTCTGCTGGCCAATGTGCTGCGCCGTAAGGTGCCCTTTTTCCGCAAAAGCCTGATGCCTACCGCTGTGCTGGCAGGTTTCCTTGCCCTCATTTTTCGGGTCACAGGCTTACTCAACCTGGATATGAGTGTCATGGAGATGATTACTTACCATTCCATTGCCATCGGGTTCATTGCCATGTCGCTGCAGATCCCTGAAAAAAAGCAAACTGTTGAAAAGGTTGACTTTACTGCTGCAAAAAGCGGCGCCCTCATTGTCTCCACCTATTTGATTCAGGGTTTTATCGGTCTTATTATTACGATTTTACTTGCTCAAACGGTTATGCCGGGCCTGTTTAAGGCGGCGGGTATTATCCTGCCCATGGGCTATGGCCAGGGCCCCGGGCAAGCCAACAACGTGGGCTCAACTTATGAGACCCTGGGCTTTGCGGGAGGGCAGTCCTTCGGCCTGTCTATCGCCGCCATGGGCTTTGTCTGCGCATGCATTGTCGGAGTTCTGTATATGAATATCCTCAAGCGGCGGGGAAAAATTACCGAGGCTGATCACACCGCCATTGCCGCTAAAGTTTCAGTGGACCACTTCCAGAATGAAAATGAAATTCCTGTTTCCGAATCAGTGGACAGGTTCACCGTTCAATTTGCCCTGATTTTTGTAATTTATTTGGCTACGTACCTGGTTACAAAAGGTGTCACATCCTTCCTGGCAGCATACCTGCCTGGATTGTCGAAAACGGTTTCCGCCTTGTTTTGGGGATTTAATTTTATCATTGGCTCCCTGTTGGCCATTGTCTGCCGCAACCTGTTCCGTTTGTTGACCAAAGCTGGACTTATGACCAGGCAATACCCCAACAACTACCTGCTCAGCCGCACAGCCGGTTTCGCCTTTGATTTTATGGTAGTATCCGGCATCGCCGCCATCGACTTTCGCGATATCCAAGGCCTGTGGCTGCCCTTCATCCTCTTGTCTATAGCAGGCGGAATTGTTACCCTGGTGTGGCTGCAGTGGCTGTGCAAAAAACTCTATTCCGGCTATTATTATCAAGGCTTGCTGTCGATGTACGGAATGCTGACGGGAACAATCAGCTCGGGTGTGCTGCTTTTAAGAGAGCTGGACCCCAACTTTAAGACCCCTGCCGCCACCAATCTTATCACGGGGAGCAGTTTTGCCATTGTCTTCGGCATACCAATGCTGCTGCTCATTGGCCTGGCGCCGGAATCAGACGCCATGCTCTATTTAACTCTTGCCTTGATAGCAGTATACCTGCTTGTTCTGTTGCTCTTTATGCTGCTGGCTAAGCGCAAGAAGGTGCAAAAAGCATAAATCACCGAACCGAGCTGTGCTCGGTTCGTCTATTATCTGCAACAGGAAAGGTTTACCAGTCGCCCCTCCTATGATAAAGTTAACATATTAAGGAGGTTGGCAATGGAAAAGCTGAAAAAGCATGAGATCAATACTCCGGTGGATTTTTATACCGAGGCAGACTTTAAAAGCAGCAGCATTTTCGCAAAAATGACCTTAATACCTGATTGGTAAGACCCCCAGGGGTCTTTTTTCTTAACGCAGATTTGCTTCGGTGGCGATAAAAATCGGAGCAAAGGGCAAAATGTAAGTAGACTAACAGAAGGAGCGAATCCCCGTGGAAGAAACTAAATCCTATTGGTTGGAATCCACCCCTGCCACAAACTATCCTACCCTGGATAAGGACATCAGCGCAGATGTGGCAGTTATTGGCGGCGGCCTGGCAGGAATAACCACTGCCTGGCTGCTGAAACAAGAAGGCCTGCAGGTGGTGGTGCTGGAGGCCGACCGGGTCTGCCAGGGCACCACAGGGCATTCCACCGCCAAGATTACTTCCCAGCATGACTTGATCTATGCCACGCTGGATAAAGAGTTCGGCAGGGAAAAGGCTCAGCAGTATGCCGATGCCAATGAAACAGCAGTAAAAACCATGGCTGACATTGTGGAGGCGCACAAAATAGACTGCGATTTTCAATGGCAGCCGGCCTTTGTCTACACCGAGCAGGACAAATATGTCGAGGAAATTGAAAGGGAAGCTGAAATAGCCAAAGTACTGGGCATAGCTGCCGAGTATGTGCAGGACCCGGGACTGCCCTTTGCCGTCAAGGCTGCCCTCCGCTTTGACAACCAGGCCCAATTCCACCCCCGGAAGTATGTGCTGGCTCTGGCTCAGGCAATTCCCGGTGATGGCTGTGAGATTTATGAAAACACCAAGGTGGTGGGCCTGGAGGAAGGGACAATCACTACCATTTCCCTGGCCTCGGGGAAAAAGGTCAGGGCAGACCGGGTAGTACTGGCAACTCATTTCCCCATCCACGATGGTCTGGGCTTTTATTTTGCCCGCATGTATCCCGAGCGCTCCTATATCCTCGCCTGCAGGACAGAGGGCAAGCTGCCCCAGGGAATGTTCATTACTGCGGAATCTCCCGGCCGTTCTTTGCGGACTCAGCCAGATGAGGAGGGAGACCTGCTGCTGGTAGGGGGAGAGCATCACAAAACCGGCGCCGGCAAGGGAATGGTGCATTTTCAAAACCTCATGAAGTTCGCAGAGGCCAATTTCACTGTCACCGACATTCCCCACCGCTGGTCAGCTCAGGACTACACCACCCTGGACAATATCCCCTTCATCGGCAAAATCCGCAAGGGCGTTGACAATATTTTTGTGGCTACGGGTTTTCGCAAATGGGGTATCTCCACTTCCACAGTGGCGGGACTGGTTATCAGAGATATGATGCTGTGGGGAAGCAGCCCCTGGCAGGATGTGTTCAGCCCCCAGAGGGGACTAAGCCTAAAATCCGCCGGCAAGCTCATCAGCATCAATGCCGATGTGGCCAAAGAACTTGTGGCGGGAAAACTGGCCGGCACCGAAGGGGGGGAGATCCCCCGGGGAGAGGCCAAAGTCATTTCCGGCGAAGGAACCAAAGTTGGCGCCTACCGGGATGAACAGGGTAAATTGCATCTCGTCGATATAACCTGCACCCACTTTGGCTGTGAACTCAAGTGGAACAGCGCTGAAAAGACCTGGGACTGCCCCTGCCACGGCTCCCGCTTTTCCGCCGATGGAAGCATTGTCGATGGGCCAGCCCTGAAGCCCCTGGGTTCCTTCCCGGCAGAGCACGACATCGACCCGGATATTATCTGAAACCAAGTGCAACTTGGTTTTTTTATTCATTCTCGGGCAGGAAAAAAGCAAGCAATAAGCGAATGAATAACATGTTCCATAAAATCACTAGGGGGAAGATGACTTGAGTCGAATCAGCGAACATCCTATCCTGCAGTTTGAGGAAAAGCCTGTCATTACCTTTACCTTTGAAGGCCGCAAGCTGGAAGGGCGCCAGGGGGACACCATCGCCTCGGCCCTGCATGCCAACGGCGTTAAGGTCTTGAGTCACAGCAGGCACCACAATCGTCCCCGGGGCTTTTTTTGTGCCATTGGCAAGTGCTCTTCCTGCCTGATGACCGTCAATGGCAAGGCCAATGTGCGCACTTGCGTTGAACCGCTGGTGGAAGGTATGGATGTCAGGCGCCAGCCAGCAACAGGAGGTGAACTGAAATGGTAACAACCCAGCTCCTGGTTGTAGGCGGAGGCCCAGGAGGACTGGCAGCCGCCAATGCCGCGGCCTCTTTGGGAATTGAGGTGCTCCTTGTGGACGAAGGCCTGCAACTGGGCGGGCAGCTGGTCAAACAGACTCATAAGTTCTTCGGCTCCCGGGAGCACCATGCCGGTGTCCGCGGGATAGATATCCCCGACCTGCTTATGCAGCATCAGGGGAAGATTACCGTCCTCAGCAATACTGCCGTCATTGGCTGTTATGAGGACAAGGTGCTGACTGCTGTCACCGGCGAGGACAAGTACTTTAAAATCCGACCCGAGGCCGTTGTCTTTGCCACCGGCGCCAGCGAAAAATTCCTCGCTTTCCCGGGCAATGACCTTCCCGGGGTATACGGTGCCGGGGCAGTGCAGACTTTGATGAATCAATACGGCGTTCTGCCCGGCAAAAGCGTGCTCATGGTGGGGGCTGGCAACATCGGCATCATCGTCAGCTACCAGCTGTTACAGGCAGGCATTCCTGTGCGGGCAGTGGTGGAGGCAGCTCCCAATATCGGGGCTTACCTTGTTCATGCTTCAAAGATTGCCCGGGCGGGAGTCCCAATCCTGACGCGACATACTATCGTCGAAGCCAGTGGCACAAATGCAGTGGAGTCTGCTGTCATTGCCAGGCTGGACGATGACTGGCAGGTCATTCCTGGCAGCGAAAGAGAAATCGAGGTGGATGTGGTCTGCCTGGCCGTCGGCCTGTCACCGGTACTGGATTTGCTGCGCCAGGTAGGCTGCAAGACCAAGTACGTGCCGGAACTGGGAGGAGAAGTGCCTCTCAGGGATTCTCAGTTGAAAACCAGTATCGACTGGATATTTGTGGCCGGCGATGCCGCCGGCGTAGAGGAGGCCAGCGCCGCCATGGTCGAAGGCCGCCTGGCGGGTGCAGCTGCAGCCGCCCAATTGGGAGCAGACAAGGGCGAAGCTGCCAATGTATGCGCCCAGTGCCAAGCCAGCCTGGACGCCCTGCGCCGGGGTCCGGTGGGAGCAAAAATCCGTGCCGGCATTGCCAAATTGGAAGGGGATGCTGCAAATGCTTAAATCAACGGGAATAGCTGCGCAAAAAGACTGGGAAGGTAAGCTTCCTGAAGCTGACAGGCGCAAAGCCGGTCCCTATGTGGTCATTGAATGCTATCAGGAGATTCCCTGCAACCCCTGTGAGGGTGCCTGCCCCAACAAAGCCGTCTGCATCGGCGAGGACATCAATGCAATCCCGCAGGTGGATTATGGCCGCTGTAATGGTTGCGGCATCTGCATTGCCCGCTGTCCGGGACTGGCCATCTTCGTTATCGACGAGGGCTTTGCCCCGGGTTACGGCAAAGTTCTGATTCCCTGGGAGTTCCTGCCTGTGCCCGACAAGGGGGATGTTGTCACGGCAGTGGGCCGGGATGGCAAAGAGCTGTGCCAGGCTGAAGTTGTTGAAGTCCGCCGGGCCAGAAACCAGGATCGCACCGTAGTCATAGGGCTTAAAGTCCCCGTTGACATGGTCAACCTGGTCCGGGGCATTAAACTCGGGGGTGAAGACAATGCAAGATAAAGATGTCATTATTTGCCGCTGTGAAGATTTGTCCCGGGAAGATGTCCGCAAGCTCATTGCTGCCGGGTACACCACTGTCGAAGAGATTAAGCGCATTAGCAGGTGCGGCATGGGCCCCTGTCAGGGCAGGACCTGCCTGCAATTGCTGGCCCGGGAAATTGCCGCTATGACGGGAAAGGAAATTGCAGATATTGAACCCGGCAAAACCCGGCCCCCTGCTAAAGGGGTTAAACTGGGAGCTCTGGCCAGGGGGAGGGAAGAACATGAGTAACAATACCGCTGAAGTTGTAATTGTCGGCGGGGGCATTATTGGCTGCGCCACCGCTTACTATCTCGCCAAGCTTGGGGTTACTGACATTGTGGTGGTGGAAAAGGATTTCTTCGCCAGCGGCTCCACCGGCCGCTGCGGTGCCGGCGTGCGCCAGCAGTGGGGCTTGAAAATGAACGTCCTCCTGGCCAGGGAGAGCATTCAGGCCTATGAAAACCTCAATGAAGAGCTGGACACCGGCATGGATATTGAGTTTAAGCAAGAGGGTTACCTCATGCTGGCCTATAATGAGAAAACAGTGGAGCAGTACCGCAAAAATGTCGCCCTGCAAAAGTCTCTGGGAATTGAGGTGGACCTCATCACTCCCCGGGAAGCCAGGGAAATCGTGCCCTACCTCAATATTGAAGGTTTGCTGGCTGCGACTTTCTGCCCCACTGACGGGCACATCAATCCCTTCATTACCACTAATTCCTATGCCGAAGCCGCCCGGCGCCTGGGGGTCAAATTTATGACCTACACTGAGGTTACCGGCATCGAGGTGGAGAAGGGAAAAATAGTGGCTGTGGACACCACCCGGGGAAAGATCTATACCAACAAGGTCCTCAATGCATCCGGCGGTTATTCCAGAGAAGTGGCAGCCATGGCAGGAGTGGAGCTGCCAACTTACCCCGAACGCCATCAAATTTTGGTTACTGAGCCGGTGGCGCCTGTGCAGGGACCGATGGTAATATCTCTGCAGCACGGCATCTATTGCCAACAAACTCCTCATGGCAGCTTCATCATGGGTTTTGGCGATCCACAGGAGCTTAAAGAGCATGTGATTTCTTCCACTTGGCACTTTATGGAGGAAATGGCCCACAGAATTCTCCCGCTGTTGCCGCCGCTGGCTGAACTAAGGGTTGTCCGGCAATGGGCCGGCTTGTACAACATGTCTCCGGATGCCCAGCCCATCCTCGGTGAAGCGCCCGCTGTTCAAGGCTTTTATAATGCAGTGGGCTTTAGCGGCCATGGCTTTATGCTCGGTCCCGTTACCGGCAAGTTAATGGCGGAACTTATCAGCGGGCGCCAGCCCCATATGGATATTTCCCCTCTGTCTTTGGAGCGATTTGAAAAGGGCGAGCTGCTGCGGGAACCCTCAGTAGTCTAAGGAGAATCACCAAACCGCCCCTTTTTTCCAGGGGCGGTTTGGTGTTGACAAAGGGCAGCAACAAGTATATATTTATTTAGGATGTGATTTTTTTTGATTTTTTATGCTTTTGTTCGTGAAACTTTTCACTTCAATTATTCAGGAAAGGGGTACAGTCAATGGGAAAGTGTTGCTGTGGAAACACCTGTCAGGATTCCCGACTGACAGAAATACTGGAAGAGTATAAGGGAAAAGAGGGCGTATTGATTCCCGTCCTGCAAAGGGCCCAGGAAATTAAAGGATATTTGCCGGAGAAAACCATCCGGGCGATTGCAGATTTCTTTAACAAGCCATATAGCGAAGTGTATGGAGTAGCTACTTTTTATGCACAATTCCGCCTGCAACCCAGCGGCGAGAACACCATCAGAGTGTGTGCGGGGACTGCCTGCCATGTGCGTGGCGGCAAGGCTATTCTCGATAAAGTATGCAGTGAATTAAACATCGCACCCGGGGGCACTTCCGCCGACGGGAAGTTTTCCCTTGAGCCGGTGGCATGCCTTGGCGCATGCGGTTTGGCCCCGGTTATGATGATCAATGATACCACTTACGGCAGGTTGACACCTGAGAAGATCCCTGAGATCTTAGCCAAATATTAATAAGGGGGGCTTTAAATGGCTATTAAATCACCTGAAGACCTGAAAAAAATCAAGGATGAAGCGCTGGAAGAGGCCACAGCGAGAATAAATGACGGCACTCAAATTATGGTTGGCATGGGCACATGTGGCATTGCAGCGGGGGCCAGGGAGGTCATGGCAGCCATTATGGAGGAAGTGGGTAAGCGGAATCTTAAAATCGCCATTTCCTGGACCGGCTGCATAGGCATGTGCGAACAGGAAGTCCTGGTGGATGTCATCAGACCGGGAGAAAAGCGGATTACCTACGGCAAGGTTACCCCCCAGGTTGTGCCGCGGATAATTACTGAACATGTCATCAACGGCAACATCGTTGAAGATTACGTAGTAGGAAAACTGGATTAGCAGCTAACTGGAGGAGGGGAGAAAAATGCAAATATATCGCGGTCATGTGTTGGTCTGCGCAGGCACTGGTTGCGTTGCCTCCGGCAGCAGAAACGTGCAGGCCGAAATGGAAAAGCAACTGGAAGCCTTTAACCTTGACAAGGAAATAAAATTAGTTGAAACAGGATGCCATGGCTTTTGTGAAATGGGGCCAATTGTAATTGTATATCCCGAAGGAATCTTCTACTGCCGGGTACAGCCCGAAGATGTCAAGGAAATTGTGGAAGAGCACCTTCTCAAGGGCAGGCCGGTAAAGCGCCTGTTGTTCAAGAACCAGATTACAGAAGAGATGGTCCCCCATTACAAAGACATTGATTTTTACAAAAAGCAAAACCGCATCGTCCTTGGCAACTGCGGGTTTATCAACCCCGAAAATATTAAGGAATATATCGCCAGGGACGGCTATGAAGCTCTCGCCAAGGCCCTGACCCAGATGACGCCTGAGCAGGTAATCGAAGAAATCAAAGCTGCCGGCCTCAGGGGCCGCGGCGGCGGCGGGTTCCCCACCGGGCTGAAGTGGGAATTTGCCAGGAAGGCCCCCGGCGACAAGAAATATGTCATCTGCAATGCTGACGAAGGTGACCCCTGTGCCTTCATGGACCGCAGTATCCTCGAGGGTGACCCCCATGCCCTTATCGAAGGCATGGCCATTGCCGCCTATGCCATTGGCTCTGACGAGGGCTATATCTATGTCAGAGCAGAATATCCCCTGGCAATCAAGAGGTTAAAAATTGCCATTGCCCAAGCCCATGAACTGGGGCTGTTGGGCGAGGATATCTTCGGCTCAGGCTTTAACTTTAAACTGAATATTAAAGAAGGGGCAGGTGCCTTCGTCTGCGGCGAAGAAACCGCGTTAATTGCCTCAATTGAGGGGAGAAGGGGAGAGCCCCGGGTGCGGCCCCCGTTCCCGGCCAATAAAGGCCTTTGGGGAAAACCCTCTAATGTCAACAACGTCGAGACCTTTGCCAATGTGCCCCGGATTATCGCCCGGGGGAGCCAGTGGTTTGCCGACATGGGAACAGAAAAGAGCAAGGGCACCAAGGTCTTTGCCCTTACCGGCAAGGTAAAAAACACCGGCCTGGCAGAAGTGACTATGGGCATTACCTTGCGGGAAATTATCTATGACATCGGCGGCGGCATTATTGACGACAAGAAGTACAAAGCCGTCCAGATCGGTGGCCCTTCAGGGGGCTGTATCCCTGAAGAATTGCTGGACTTGCCCATTGACTATGATTCCCTGATCAGTGCTGGCGCCATGATGGGTTCCGGCGGCTTGGTGGTAATGGACGAGGATACCTGCATGGTTGAACTGGCCCGCTTCTTCCTGAACTTCACCCAGATGGAATCCTGCGGCAAGTGTACTCCCTGCCGGGAAGGCACAAAGATCATGCTGGATATTCTCGAGAGAATCACTAAAGGCGAGGGCAAAGAGGGAGATATTGAACTCCTCCAGTCCCTGGCAGAGACTATCAAGTCTACCTCTCTGTGCGGCCTGGGCCAGACTGCTCCCAACCCCGTCCTTTCCACATTGAGATATTTTCGGGATGAATATGAAGCTCATATCAAGGATAAGAGATGTCCCGCCGGCGCATGTACTGCCCTGGCCAGCTACAGAATCCTTGAAGACAAATGTATCGGCTGCACATCTTGTGCCCGTGTCTGCCCCGCAAAGGCCATCAGCGGCGAAGTGAAGAAACCCCATAAGATCGATCCCGCCAAGTGCATTAAATGCGGTGCTTGCATTGAAACCTGCAAGTTCAACGCCATTGTCAAGCAATAGGAAAGGAGGAGAGGGATAAATGACTAAGAATGTTAACATCACCATCAACGGCCAGCAATTGACTGTGCCTGAAGATACCACAATTTTAGATGCAGCAAGGCAGATAGGCATCGATATCCCCACCCTGTGCCACCTTAAGGATACCAATGAAATCGGCGTCTGCCGGGTTTGTGTGGTGGAAGTCAAAGGAGCCAGGAACCTCATTCCTTCCTGTATCACCAAGGTTACTGAAGGAATGGAAATACTGACCAACTCGCCTAAGGCCCGGGAAGCCAGGGAAATGGTGATGAACTTAATTCTCGCCACCCATCCCAAGGATTGTCTGACTTGTGACAGAAACAGCGATTGCGAGCTGCGCACCCTGGCAGAAAAAATGGGTATCCGGAAAGTTGACTTTGGCGCTCCTGTAAAGGATCTTCCCCTGGATGACTCCAATCCTTCCATCATCAGAGATCAGTCGAAATGCATCCTCTGCCGGAGATGTGTCAGCGTCTGCAATGAAGTGCAAAAAGTCTCCGCCATCAGCATGATCAACAGGGGTATCAGCACCACGGTGGGAACCGCCTTTGACAAGGGCCTGGAAGATTCCCCCTGTGTCTTTTGCGGCCAGTGCGTCAATGTCTGTCCCACAGGGGCATTGACTGAGCGCTTCCAGCTTCGGGAAGTCTGGGAAGCCCTGCACGATCCCGAAAAGCACGTCGTCATCCAGACAGCACCAGCCATCCGGGTTTCCCTGGGTGAAGAACTGGGAGAAGAACCCGGCACAATCGTCACCGGCAAGATGGTGGGCGCCCTGCGCAAGGTGGGCTTTGACAAAGTCTTTGACACCGACTTTACCGCCGACCTCACCATTATGGAGGAAGGGCATGAATTTTTGGAGCGCCTCAATGGCAACGGCAAATTGCCCTTGCTTACCTCCTGCAGCCCCGGCTGGATTAACTATGTAGAGACCTTCTACCCTGAGTTCCTGGACAATGTATCCAGCTGCAAATCTCCCCAGCAGATGTTTGGGGCAGTGATTAAAACCTATTACGCGAAAAAATTCAATATTGACCCTGCAACAATCTTCACCGTTTCCGCCATGCCCTGCACTGCGAAAAAGTATGAAGCAAACCGGCCGGAAATGAACAGTTCCGGTTACCAGGATGTGGACGCAGTCCTGACCACCAGGGAGTTAGGGATGTTAATCAAGGAAGCAGGCATCGACTGGGCCAATGTCGAGGAATCTCAATTTGATGAACCCTTTGGCGAAGGCACAGGTGCCGGCGTCATCTTTGGTTCCTCCGGAGGGGTCATGGAGGCTGCCCTCAGGACTCTCAGTGAAGTGGTCACCGGCAAGGAACTGGAAAGCCTGGACTTTAAAGATGTCCGCGGCCTGGATGGAATCAAGGAAGCTGAACTGACCCTGGGCGGTCAAAAACTAAAGGTAGCCGTTGTCAATGGTTTGGGCAATGCCAAGAAGGTAATGGAAGGCCTGAAGGCAAAAGAACTGGACTATCACTTTGTCGAAATCATGGCCTGTCCTGGCGGCTGCATCGGCGGCGGCGGGCAGCCGCGGCTGTCAACACCTGAAGTCAAGCAGAAGCGGATGGAAGCTATTTACCGGGCAGATCTCGGCCTGCCGCGGCGCAAATCCCATGAAAACCCAGCCGTTCAGGAATTGTATAAAGAGTTTCTCGAAAAACCCCTGGGAGAAAAATCCCATCATCTGTTGCATACCGGCTATACTCCCAAGGAGAAATAAAGGGCAATGAAGAACAGCCTGCGGAGTCTGGTTCTTACCGCCCTCTTTATTGCCATAACCGTGGTCATTCAAGCACTGCGGATGCCGCAGCCCTTTACCGGCCCATTGGTAAACTGCATGCTGCTGCTGTCAGCGCTGTTTGTAGGACCAATTGCCGGAATTCTGGTGGGGCTGATAACCCCCTGGGTTGCTTCATTGGTTGGCATTCTCGGTGTTCCAGCCCTGATTCCCTTTATCATGCTGAGCAATGGCATCTATGTCCTGGGTTTCTACCTGGGCCGCAAGCTCTTGGGGAAAAAAGTGCTGGGGTCAGCGGCCGGCATTGCCGGAGGAGCGGCAGTGAAATTCCTGCTCCTCAGCCTGGCGGTCAATTTTATCGTCGAGGTTCCCCCTGCTGCCGCTAAGGCCATGCAGTTGCCGCAACTCTTCACCGCCATAGCCGGCGGGGTGCTGGCTGTCCTCGCGGCAAAGCTCATTGCCCGTTCCGGCAGAAAAGAACAATTTTAAACAGGGCACTGCCCTGTTTTTTTTATGTACCATAACAATGTCTTATGACTGAGAAAACCGCGAAATCACTATGGTATAATTACTGTAAACATTCCAACTTGTTGAATTATCCAAAAAGGAGGGCGTAGAGTGGAGAAGTGCAACTGTCGGAATTCCCAGCTGTCAGCCATCCTGGCCCGTTACACCGGTCAGGAGGGAGCCCTGTTCAATGTGTTGCAGGACGCCCAGGAGCTTTACGGTTACCTGCCCGAGGAAGTTCTGGTATCCATCTCCAACCATCTAGGCCGCCCCTTCTCCGAAGTATACAGCGTGGTTTCCTTCTATGCCCATTTCCGCACCCAGCCCAGGGGCCATAACCTCATCCGGGTTTGCACCGGCACCGTCTGCCACATCATGGGGGCCCTCCAGATCCTGGCCCGCATCAGCCAGGAACTTGGCATTTCCATGGGGGGGACAACCCGGGACGGCGCATTTACTTTGGGGTCGCTGCCCTGTTTTGGAGCCTGCAGCCATGCTCCTGTTATTATGGTCAATGACGATCTCTACGGCCGGGTTACTCCCGGCAGGGTGCCTGAGATTTTAGCAAAGTACAGTTGCCGGGAAGCCTTGACTACCTCCTCTTAATGCTGTATTATATATGCAATCAGATATATTAAAGGCAATGACAAAAGAGGAGTAGGATGTTCTGCCGCAGCAGAGAGGAGAACCACGGGCTGCAAGTTCTCCCGGTACAGGCGTCTGAAGGTCGCTTTTGGAGCCGCGCCCAGGCGCCGGGTATGTCCCGTTATTGCAAGAGATTCCTGATACCTGGAAAATAAGGTGGTACCGCGAGCATTCGCCCTTAGGGGTGGATGCTTTTTTATTTAAGGAGGTTTTACTATGGAGAAGGACAGAAATACTGCCTATAACCCGGGGGAAATTGAGCCCCGAATCCGCCAACTGTGGCAGGGGAAATTTACTGCCCCTGATGCCCCTGAGGGTGAGACTTTTTCCATCGTCATGCCGCCCCCCAATGTCACCGGCGCCCTGCACATGGGCCACGCCCTCGACTGCACTCTCCAGGATGTCCTCGTCCGCTGGAAGCGCATGGAGGGATATGCCTGTCTTTGGCTGCCGGGAACTGACCATGCAGGTATCGCCACCCAGATTAAGGTGGAAGAGAAGTTGCGGCAGGAAGGCCTGAGCCGCCATGACCTCGGCCGTGAGGAGTTTGTCGCTCAGGTGTGGAAATGGAAGGAAAAATATCACGCCCGCATTGTGGCCCAAATGGAGGAAATGGGTATCTCCTGTGACTGGTCCCGGGAGCGCTTTACCCTGGATGAGGGCTGCTCCCGGGCGGTGCGGGAAGTCTTTGTGCGCTTGTATGAGAAGGGCTTGATCTATCGGGGCGAATACATTGTCAACTGGTGCCCCCGCTGTCAAACAGCCCTGTCGGATATTGAAGTAGAACATGAGGAAGCCCAGTCGCACCTGTGGCATTTAAAATATCCCCTGGCGGACGGCAGTGGGCATGTGGTGGTTGCCACTACCCGTCCCGAAACGATGTTGGGGGATACCGCTGTGGCAGTAAATCCCGGGGATGAGCGGTATGCAGCCCTGGTGGGCAGGGAAATCAGGTTGCCCATCAGCCAACGCCTCGTACCGATTATTGCCGATGATTTTGTCGATCCCCAGTTTGGCACCGGGGCGGTAAAAGTCACTCCCGCCCATGACCCCAATGATTATGAAATGGGCTTGCGCCATAATTTGCCCCAAGTCAGGGTAATAGATACTCAAGGCAGGATGACAGAAGCTGCAGGTAAATACGCCGGCATGGACCGCTATCAATGTCGCCAGGCTCTGGTGGCCGATTTAGAGTCTCAAGGGGCTCTGGTCAACACCGAGGACTATACCCATGCCACCGGGCACTGCCAGCGTTGCGCCACCGTGGTGGAGCCCCTGGTCTCCAGGCAGTGGTTTGTGAAAATGAAGCCGCTGGCTGCCCCGGCAATCGAGGCAGTCCGCCGCGGCGATACAGTGTTTGTCCCCCGTCGCTTTGAGCGGATATATTTCAACTGGCTGGAGAATATCAGGGACTGGTGTATTTCCAGGCAGTTGTGGTGGGGGCACCGCATTCCTGCCTGGTATTGCCAGTGCGGCGAGACCATTGTCGCCCGAGAGGATCCCAGTTGCTGCCCCAAGTGCGGCGGCGAGCTGATTCAGGACCCCGATGTCTTGGATACCTGGTTCAGCTCTGCCCTCTGGCCTTTTTCCACCATGGGCTGGCCTGAAGAAACTGAGGATTATCGGCATTATTTCCCCACCAGCGTCTTGGTGACTGGCTATGACATCATCTTTTTCTGGGTGGCGCGGATGATCTTTTCTTCCCTGGAATTCACCGGCCAGACCCCCTTTAAAGATGTCTATATCCACGGCTTGGTCCGCGATGAGCTGGGGCGCAAGATGAGCAAGTCCCTGGATAACGGCATTGATCCTTTGGAAATCATTGCAGAGTACGGCGCCGACACCCTGCGCTTTTCCCTGCTTACCGGGGCGGCCCCCGGCAATGACATTCGCTTCCAGCAGGACAGGGTGGAGGCCAGCCGCAATTTTGCCAACAAAATCTGGAATGCTGCCCGTTTCGTCCTCATGAACCTGGAAGATGGGAATTTGGCCCTGGATTATCAGGCTTTGGACATTCCCTCCCTCTGGGTAATGGCGAAGTACAATGCGGCAATCGAGGCGGTGACCCAAAATCTCGAGAAGTATGAGTTAGGCGAAGCTGCCCGCACTATCTACGAGTTTTTGTGGAACGAGTTTTGTGATTGGTACATTGAGGCCGCCAAGCTGGGGCTGGCAGGGGAGGAAGAGCAGCGCCGGATGACCCAGGCAGTGCTGAAAAAAGTTCTCGCCGGCTCCCTGCAGTTGCTGCATCCGATTATGCCCTACATTACTGAAGAGATATGGCAGCAGCTGGAGGAGGGGTCCATCGCCCTTTCCCGCTGGCCCAAAGCAGAAGGGACATACGACGGAAGCCAGTTTGAGCTGGTAATGGAACTGGTGTGGGCTGTGCGCAACATTCGCAGTGAACTCAACATCAGCCCCGGCAAAAAGATTCCGGCCTGGCTCAGCGTCGCTGCCGACAAAGGCTATGGCCAGCTGGCTCCCCTGGTCTGTCATTTGGCCAGGGCCAGTGAATTCAAGGTTATTGTTCAGGAAGAGAAGCCCAAGGAAGCCGTCAGCAGGACTTTGAGTTTTGGCGAACTCCTGGTTCCTTTGCAAGGCGTCATTGATATCGCTCAGGAAATCCGGAGACTGGAAAGGGAAAGGGAGCGCTTGGAGGGCGAAGTCCGGCGCCTGGAGCAGAAATTAGCCAACCCCGGCTTCACCGGCAAGGCCCCCAAGGCCGTGGTAGACGGCGAAAGGGAAAAACTGGCCGATTACCTCAGCCAGCGGGAACAAGTCGCGGGGCGGCTGGCGCAGCTGAAGGCTGCTGACCAGGATGCATAATTCCCTCCTTTGGCTGCAGGACCTTCCCCGTTATAGCGTGCTGAAGTACAATTTGTACCGGGTGTGGGTGCTGCTGAATAAGTTCCTTCCCCGGTACAGAGAATTGGACATTTACTTTATTGCCGGCAGCAAGGGCAAGGGCACTGTGGCAGCCTTCCTGGCTTCAATTCTCACTGAAGGGGGAATTCCCTGTGGCCGCTTGACCTCTCCCCATTTGCACAGCATCACCGAAAGGGTTAATTTTCAGGGCAGAGAGATCGGTGATGAACTGGGGGAATACGTGGCCAAGGTACAGCGGGGCCTGCCAGAATTGCCCAGGAAATACGGCCCCTGGATTTTTGGCGAAGTGTTGTTAACGGCTGCTTTACTGTGGTTTTGGGATCAGGGGGCGCAAGTCCTGGTTGTGGAAGCAGGGCTGGGGGGGAGGCTGGATGCCGGCAATTTCTTCCGGCGCCCCCTGGCCACTTGCGTTACCGCCGTCACTTTGGAACATCAAGGCATCCTGGGCCCCACCCTGGGGGACATTGCCCGGGAAAAAGCCGGGATAATCAAGCCGGCAACTCCCCTGGTAACGGGGGCGCAGGGGGAGGCCCTGGAAATCTTGGCGGCAAGAGCCCGGCGCTTTGGCGCTCCCCTCTTTGCTTTTCCCGCAGATTTTTCCTGGCAGGACAGTGTCTTGCAGTTGCCGACAATGGCCCTGCCCCTGAGGGCAGTGTTTGCATCCCCGGCGGAAAAGACTAACGCTGCTTTAGCTGCCTGTATGGCAGCATTTCATCCCGGAATAACAGGGGAGGCAATTATCCAAGGGATAGAAAATGCCCCTCCCTTGCCGGGGCGGTTTGAGGTTGTGCCCGGCCAGCCCACCTATGTCCTGGATGTGGCCCATACCCCCGAATCCATTGCCAATCTGCTGGCAGCTGTCGAGGGCCATTTTCCTGACAAGCGCCTGGCGCTGGTGGCGGGGTTTTTGGCCGATAAGAATGTGGCGGCGATGCTGGCGCATATGCTTGCCCGCACCGACAGGGTATATCTG
>JAAYHI010000177.1 GCA_012727415.1 Bacillota bacterium | reverse complement strand
TCCCGAACACGGAAGTTAAGCTCTTCTGCGCCGATGGTACTTGGGGATCTCCCCCTGGAAGAGTAGGACGTTGCCGGTTCAAATTTATTATTCATCTGAAGAAATTAGATGTCGGAATTTCCGGCCTCTGATTTTCCACCTAATCATTCCTCAGTAGCTCAGCGGTAGAGCAACCGGCTGTTAACCGGTAGGCCGTAGGTTCAAATCCTACCTGGGGAGCCAGCACATTTAGCCCGGCTTATGGCCGGATTAAAAAACCACCGTCAGGTGGTTTTTTGTTGTCACGATAAATTTTATAGTTAATTATTTGTCTTGATTTGTGATATACAGTGCCATGGAGATCAGTAAACAGAATAAGGCAAAGGCAACCAATGCGAGGGTGCCATGCCAGGGGGACATATCCTGATATTTCATTAGCATATTAAAACTTTCAGATTCCATGCTAGAGAACTGGGAAAAAGTGTTGAGGGGCAGTATGAAATTGACGGCGTTATGCAGTGCATTTCCAGCCGTTTCTGCAGTAATATTGGAATTAACGGTTAACCAATACTGACAAACTAATATGGGTGTGATTCCGATAAAAACTACTTTTGTCAGACCAACCAGAGACCATGCCAATAGAGAAATAACCACTGAATTAAGAAAAAGCTTGGTAAAAATCTCTACCATTGAAAGGTCAACATTCCCTAGGCCTGTGAAAATAAGGGTAGCCCCAGCTGCCAAAAACAGTGCCCACCACAGCAAGAGGATGTATATCGCCAGTCCTAAAATCCTACCAATAAAGGCCGTGGGCTTGCTTAGACCACCGGTAAGGTAAATTTGTTCAGCCTCACCGCAGTACACATCTTGAGCGACCAGGGCGCAGATAATGACTACAAAAGATGTCAGTAGCATCTGTGCAAAGAAATAAAGGGAACCAAGGAAGTCTTGGGAGATATGTTTTCTGAACAGGTCAAACCATGCTGGGCCTGCAGATGTCAGGTAATCAGACATGGCCAATGACACAGATACAATTGCCAAGACAATTACTAGCGACAGAATCAATACTTTTAATGACAAGATCTTATGCAAAGTATCATAAGCTACCCATACAATTTTCACTATCCTCAACTCCTCTCGTCCACTAAGTTTAGGAAGTAATCTTCAAGATTCGATCCTTCCGGTAGGATATTTTTGATCTCAATCCCTGACTGTATAAGTATTGAGAGGACGTCATTTATGAGATTTCTTTTGGTAACCACTATTCTGTTATCATCGGCTGTAGCGGAGAGTTTTGCAAGTTCAGGGAGGAGCGACGAAGGAATCTCTTGGTCAGCCAAGATATAAACCCCATAATTACCTCCAAGTTCATCAGCATGTGCGGCCTTAAGGATTCTGTTTTGGTGAAAAAACAAATAGTAATCCGCCTGATTTTCGATTTCCTTTAGATTGTGTGAGCTGATAATTATGGATACACCCTGACTTTGTTTTTGCCGTAAAAATTGAAAAAAGCTATAGCGAACAGCGGGATCTAATCCAGTGGTGGGTTCATCCATAACAACCAATTGAGGATTATGCATAAAGGCCTGGATAATGCCTACCTTCTGCCGGGTGCCTTTTGAGCAGGAGCGTAAGGTCTTTTTCCAGTGGGCCTGTAGTTCGAATAAGTCCTTAGCCTTTTCAAGGAAATTCTCAACTTCACGATAACGAAGCCCGCGTATTCCTGCTAAGCTCTCAAATAGCTGGCTCACTGAGTAAAGTTCGGGAAAACGCAGGGATTCGGGCAGATACCCTATAGAACTGTTGACTGTAAGCAAATTCCGCGGCTTTCCAGCGACAATTATCTGTCCAGAAGTTGGTCGCAGGAAGCCCATAATCATTTTTATTGCTGTAGTCTTGCCCGCACCATTTTTCCCGATCAGGGCAGTTATCTTACCTTGGGGAATACCGACATTACAGTCTAAAACTCCCGGTTTTTTGCCATACCATTTCGACGCACCCTCAAAGCTTACTATATTAGTGGCGCACATCATTCAGATACTCCTCTATTGGTGAAGGGGGATAGCCAATGACATAAGGAATTGTTTCAATCAGGTATGTATATGGGACATCGTCTACTAGGTAGTGCAAAAGGCCTCCCAGGGCACTAATAGGTGAAGATTTGGCCCCTTTAATAAAAGTAAAAGGAATAACTAGGGTGTTTCGCCCCTGTTTCATCACAACATCCCCAAGGCTTATCTCACGGGTCGTTGTCATTGGAAGGGTATAGATTGCTTCAAAATCCTGGTCAAGGGTTTTGTCATAGTACGGCTCCTCTAGCTCGTCCAAGCTGGATTGTAAACATTCTACCCTTTCGCTATCAATGCCATATTTCGGCAGTCCGAAATCAAAGGACTCTAAACGAAGTTCTTCCTCACAAAAAAATTCTATTATCAATGCAGTCATTTCCCAGGTCTCCATGTTTAAGACTGGGAGTGCTCGCAACTTTTTTAGGTGTTGATCGGTAACATCTTCCGGGACGTAAATAAGGGATAAATCACCAATGTAAAGATCTTCCGACGATCCATCATTGTAGCTGAGCAATAAACGCGCATCCTTGAAGGTAAAATTACTAGTCAGGGGCACACTGACAGCAAATTGATAAATATATATCGGGTCTCCCTTATGG
This sequence comes from Bacillota bacterium, assembly GCA_012727415.1. Classification (GTDB taxonomy): domain Bacteria; phylum Bacillota; class Proteinivoracia; order UBA4975; family UBA4975; genus UBA4975. Next base: position 18,362 of record JAAYHI010000177.1, on the reverse strand, counting down.
TATAGTTCTCCGACTTCTTCTACCTCAGTAATTGTGACCCGAAAGCCATCATGGTCTGCAGGGGAGATAATTTCGGCGGAATACAAATTGGGGTCAGTTCTTTTGGAGTTTTGCCTGCCCTCTAACAATGTCAACGGCAGGGTTACTTCTGCACTGGGTTCACTCAGGTCGGTGGTGACGGCGAAGGACCAGGGATAGAATGCAGCAAAACTGTTTCCTCCTTGGGGGATTCGATTTGCATACACAAGAGCAGCGGTTAATAGGACAATGATTGCTAATGAAATCGACACTCGTCTTTTCATCATACTCAACTCCTTTTATCATTAGTGTCCCCCAAAGCATATTGGCAGTTCCAATATACTTTGGGGGATACAGGATAGGGTTTAGTTGTCAGGAAGACCGGAAGGCGTAACGCCGCCTGGATATTCCCACGAGGGCCGAAATACCATGGCGTAAATTGACCGAACTTCATAGGTTCCCCGATCTATTTCCACCCAAAGTCTAAAATTCTTTGCCCGTCCAGTGGTACGATTCCCATAAAAGTCTCCGTATAAGTATAGTCTTGATCGTGCAGGAACTGAAACAGGGCCATATGTTTGCGTGCTTGACATCGATTGAGTAAAGTTCCAACTAATTGAGCCAGATATTTCGGCACCGAGTCCCTTGGCACTGCCAGAAATCTTTGACGAAAGTGAACCACCTTTTGACCAGGATTGAGAAACGACTTGGTTGAATGTGTAGGGAGCAGGCTTTTGACTAGAAGTGTTATCTAGTCCGCCCAGGAGCCTGGAGCTGTTCTTCACATCGTAATTATTTGATAATCGGTATGTGCTCCATCCCCATGCTTTTGATGGGACCCTACTGTATGCTAATGCTGAAACAGGAACAAGGACGAGAGTGACAATTATTATTAGAGAGTTTTTCTTCGGGACACAATAATCCGCCTCCTTGAATAATTATAAATATATTATATGGCCCTACTGTTATATTTGTCAATACTAACCAGGATTTATCAATAAAACCCAAAATATGCGATTCTCCCTGACTGAATTTCTTTGTTATAGCACATTTGTAAAGTACCCAGGGAGCAACCATGTTTTTCATCTTTCTTCATTGGTTCAATCCTGATATACTATGATAGAGTCTAGTCAAATATATCTATTGGGAGAGGGCGAAATTTGAAAAAGATAAAACTCATTTTTCTCACCGTTATAATCCTACTGGTGGTGGGGTGTGTCGCCACTGCTATTGCTTATCCCTTTATTGGCAAGACCACTCCCTCTATTGAAGAACCTGACCCAGACCCGGATCCTGATCCTAATCCCAATCCTGAGCCCCAGCCTGAACCCGACCCTGAACCGGAACCTGAACCGGAACCAGCTTTCGAACCAATCCCCCGACCCCAATATGTCCGCGGCCTGTTCCTCACCGGTCATGGTGCCGGCTCCAAAAAGCTCCGGGAGCCCGTTATTAAACTCTTGCGTGAATCTGAGCTTAATTCCCTGGTCATCAATGTCAAGGATGACTATGGCTATATAACCCATGGGCGCAGTGAAATCCCCATGGTTATTGAAGCTAAGGCAAACCAGAAGCAATTTGATCTGGACAGCTTTATGCAGCAGTTGCGGGAAGAACAGATTTACCCCATTGCTCGTATTGTCGTGGCCAAGGACAAGCATGTCTGCAAAGTAATGCCGCAATGGTTTTTGCAAAAAGCAGACGGCACTGTGTGGAAGGACAAGAATGACACCGCCTGGGCGGACCTGCGCAACGAAGAGTACTGGGATTACCTTCTGGACATTGCCGAGGAGGCCGCCAGCATGGGATTCAGGGAAATTCAGTTTGACTATATCCGCTGGCCTTCTGGTGGAGATGGAAAAGTTAGCAATATCGCCAACCTCCCCGCTGCCAACATGACCAGCACTGGTCCCTATGAGCGCAGCGAAATCATTGCCAAATTTCTTAAGTATGCCAAGGAACGCCTGGCGCCGCTGGGCATCGACGTCTCTGCTGACACCTTCGGCATCATGGGTACAGTCAAGGATGAGCAAACCGTAGGCCAGCAGCTGGAGGTCATGCTTACCACCGACATCCACGCCATCAGCCCCATGATTTACCCCAGTCATTATTGGACAGGCACCTATGGGTACAAGGTCCCTGATCAGGAACCCTATGGCGTCGCCTATCAAAGCAGCAAAGACCACTTGGTGCGGATGGAGGCAGTGAACTCGAAAATTATCATGCGTCCCTGGCTTCAGGATTTTACCGCTACATGGGTAAAAGGTTATATCCGCTATGGGGTCAAGGAAATTCATGCCCAGCTGCGGGCCATGCAAGAACTTGGCATTAAAGAATACCTGTTTTGGAATGCAGGAAACAAATACACTGAAGAAGCATTCAGGACCTGGAACTCGGAATAATTGGTTTTGGAAGCCGGACTTCGTCGAAGTCCGGCTATTTTTTTCCCTGGGAAGTGTGACTTGGTTCATTTTTTTTGCCTAATCTGCTGTGGTATAATCCGGGTACGCGGAGGTGGGAAAAATATGAAACGTGAAATGGATAATATCGTCTACAGCTTTTCTGCCAAACATCTGCCTGTGGCTGAGCTTTCCCCGGGGGAGGTTTTGGTGGTAGAAACTGCAGATTGCTGCAACGGGCAGGCACATCAATCCGGGCAAGACTTAGCGTCAATTAACCTGGCAGAAGTATTTCCTGCCACCGGCCCGTTTTTCATAGTGGGGGCGGAACCTGGCGATGCCCTGGAAATAGAGATAGTGGAGATAAAGACTGCCCAGCAGGGGATTGGTATCGTCCCGGAAACGGGAGTGCTACCTGCTGTGAGCAGCCCGGAAGTAAAAATTTTCGGGCTCGCCGGCAATAGTCTCGTCATTGCTGAAGGACTCAGCGTCCCTGTCCAGCCCATGGTGGGCGTAATAGGCGTTGCCCCACCGGAGGGGGAGATAGGCAATAGCCTGGCCGGAGTTCATGGAGGCAGGCTTTTTACGCGAGAAATCAGGCCGGGTGCAAAGGTCTGTTTGCCCGTCTTTCATGCCGGTGCCCTGCTTACTCTCGGCGATGTTCAGTTCCTTCTCGGTGACGGAGCAGTCAGCGGCAACGGCATAGGGACCAGTGCCGAAGTAAAGATCCGGGTGGAGGTAATAAAGGGCCTGGGTTTGCGGGGCCCACGAGTAGCGACTGAGGCGGGTACATATTTTCTGGCCTGCTGCGATGTTTTGGAAGAGGCAATCAGGTCTGCCTGTGAGACAGCAGTGGAGTTCATTGCCCAAGAAACAGGTTTAGCGGCAGCAGATTCATATCTGCTTGCCGGTGCCATAGGTCATCTGGGCTTGTGCAAAGCAGCTGCACCCCCCTTTATTGTAAAATTTTTTGTTCCTGACTCATTAAAGGTATTGCATGGGGAAGAATAATTGTGTATACTTAAAGTCAAGGAAAGTCAAAGTCAGGAGGGGGATTATGAATCTAGTTGATGTAATAGAGATGTATATAAAGGCACTGTTGGATGAAAGTATGGATAATGTAATACAGCTTCGGCGCAATGAGTTAGCTCAGTATTTTGGCTGCGCTCCTTCCCAGATTAACTATGTCATTCAGACAAGGTTCAACCCGCAAAGGGGGTATATTACTGAAAGCCAGCGGGGCGGAGGCGGATACATTCGCCTTATCCGCCTGGATCTCGACAATATGGAAAAAATACTCTCTGCCTTTGAACAGTTGGAGGAAGAGGTGAGCCAACGTCAGGCACAGGATTTTCTTTGCTGGCTGCGGGAGCAAGGGCTTATCGATAACCGTGAGGCTCAGATGATGGCGGCAGTAGTGGCTCGAGAGGTGCTGGATGTCCCCGCCGCTACAAGAAGGAAATTGCGTTACCGTATTTTGTGGGCAATGATAGAAGCTATTATTAAGGAGGGATAGACTTGCTTTGTCAAAATTGTGGGGAACGAGAAGCGAGGATCAGCATTACCCAAATAATCAATAATGTAAAAACGCAGATTCATCTCTGCCAGCGGTGTGCGCAGCAGAGTGGTCAGGCAGATTCCGTCTCTGCTTTGCAAAAGATGCTGGCAGGGTTGGTGGACTGGGGTTCTGAGAGCATTGGCAAAGGCAAGACTTGTCCCGGTTGCGGTCTGTCAGAACTTGAATTGCGCCACCGGGGGCGTTTTGGCTGCGGCCAGTGTTACCAGACCTGGGAACCCTTGGTCAAGACCATCATTGGCCGGGTCCAGGGCAGGACTGCCCATACCGGCAAAATCCCCCGCAGCGCCGGAGAACATGCCCGCACCCAGTGGGAAATAGATGAGCTCCAGGAAAAACTTCAGGCGGCAATTAAGGAAGAGCGTTTTGAAGATGCAGCCATACTGCGGGACCGCATCCGCGGGCTCCAAGAGGTTAAGGAGGAAAAGAAATGAGTCTCGACAATTTCCTCAAGCAATCATTAAGTCGCTGGATGACAGGGGAAGGCCCCCAAAATTCTGTGGCCATCAGCTCGCGGGTGCGGTTGGCCAGGAATTTGATGGAATATCCATTTCCCGGCCAGGCCTCTCCTGCCCAACTGGAAGAAGTAGAGAAAAAAATCCGTCGCTGGTGGAATACCGGCGGGCTCAAATCTCTTGGTTCCACTGACTATATTTCCATTAAGGACCTTCCTGAAAACCAGCGTTTAGCCCTGGTGGACAAACACTTAATCAGCCCTAAACTGGCCGGGCAGGATTACGGCGGTGTCCTCATCAATAAGGATGAGTCGGTCAGCGTCATGATTAATGAAGAAGATCACTTGCGCATTCAGACCTTGCTTCCGGGTTCTCAGCTCAAGGAGGCTTGGAATTTGGCCAGCAAGGTAGATGATCTCTTTGACGCCGACTTTGACTACGCCTGGTCTGCTCCGGCAGGATATCTGACCTGTTGCCCAACTAATGTTGGTACGGGCATGCGCGCATCAATAATGTTGCACTTGCCGGGGCTGGCCCTCAGCGGACAGCAGTCCCTGGTGTTTGGCACCATATCCAAGGTAGGGATTATCGTCCGGGGAATATTTGGCGAAGGTTCCGAAGCCCGGGGCAACATATTTCAGATTTCCAATCAGATTACTTTAGGGCAAAAGGAAGAGGAGATCATCGAAGCCCTTAACCGTGTGACAGATCAGGTTATCAGCCAGGAGCTGGAAGCCCGGAACAGGCTGCTGGAAACCGAGAATATTGCGCTCAGGGACAAAATCTGGCGGGCTTATGGAATACTGGCCAACGCCAGGGTGATAACATCTGCCGAAGCCATGGAGTATATTTCCTTGCTCCGCTTAGGCATTGACCTCAATATCATCGAAGGCATAAATCCCCGAATTCTGCAGGAACTGCTGGTCTTTGCCCAGCCGGGGTATCTGCAAAAGGTATTTAACGCGGAATTAGCCCCCCGGGAGAGGGATATAAAACGGGCGGATCTCATTCGGGAACTTGTGAAATAGAATAAGGAGGCGATAAAATGTTCAGTAACTATACAGAAAGAGCAAAACTGGCGATAAGGAAGGCTCAACAGCTTGCTGCCGAAATGGGGCACTCAATAGTAGGCACCGAGCATCTGTTGCTCAGCCTTACAGCCGAAGAGCAGGGGGTTGCAGCCAAAGTGTTGGCTCAGCTCGGTGTTTCTGCCCAGGGCTTATATAATCGAGTAAAAGAAGCGATGGGAGGGAACATCCAAAGCATTCCCCCCCAGGCAGTGCCCTTTTCCCCCAGGATCAAGCGCGTCCTGGAGCTGGCGGCAGCCGAGGCCAGGGCATTAGGCCATAACTACGTGGGAACAGAACATCTGCTCCTGGGATTGCTGCGGGAGGGAGAAGGCATTGCCGTCCGCCTGCTGCAGGCAAACAACATTAGTTTAGATGCTGTTTACACCAGCATGCTGCAGGCAATGGGGCAGGGTGGGGCTCAGCCCGGTTCTCTCGGCAAATCTCCGGCCCAGGCCAGGGGCAAGGCTACTCCCGTCCTGGATTCTTTTGGCCGCGACCTTACCAGGGAAGCGGCAGAAGGCAGGCTCGACCCTGTTATCGGCAGAGAGAAGGAAGTCGAGCGGGTAATCCAAGTCCTCAGCCGCAGAACCAAGAACAATCCCTGCCTCATTGGCGAACCCGGAGTCGGCAAGACTGCCATTGCCGAAGGGCTTGCCCAGCGGATTGTTGCCGGCCAGGTCCCCGAACTCTTGCGGGATAAGCGCCTGGTAACCCTTGAACTGTCTTCAATGGTGGCAGGGACTAAGTACAGAGGAGAATTTGAAGAGCGCTTTAAGAAGATGATGGATGAACTTAAGGCTGCAGGCAATGTAATTCTCTTTATTGACGAACTCCATACCCTCATCGGCGCCGGCGGTGCTGAAGGGGCCCTGGATGCAGCCAATATTATCAAGCCTGCATTATCCCGGGGAGAGCTCCAGGCTATCGGTGCAACAACTATAGATGAGTATCGCAAGCACATCGAAAAAGATGCCGCCCTGGAGCGTCGCTTCCAGCCCATTACTGTGGGCGAACCCACTCAGGAAGAGGCTGTGGAGATTCTCAAGGGTCTCCGGGACCGCTATGAAGCCCATCACCGGGTCAAGATTCCCGATGAAGCTATCGAGGCAGCAGTGAAAATGTCCGCTCGCTATATCCCCGATCGCTACTTGCCGGATAAGGCAATTGACCTCATTGATGAAGCAGCTTCTCGGCAGCGCTTGCTTACCTTTACTGCTCCACCGGAATTAAAGGAGCTGGAACAAGAGCTGGAAGTAATCGAGAAAGAAATGGCTGCTGCTGTCAGCAGTGAGGAATATGAAAAGGCGGCCCAGCTCAGGGATCGCAAACAAGAGATCCAGCAAAAGCTCAAGGAAGGCAAAGAGCAGTGGGAAAACAGCCAGGCCATTGAGAAAAGCGAAATCACTGCTGATGACATCGCCCATATAGTCTCCAGCTGGACCGGCATTCCCGTCACGCGTCTGGCTCTGGAAGAATCCCAGCGCCTGCTTAACCTGGAAGAAGAGTTGCACCAGCGGCTTATCGGTCAGGAAGAAGCAGTGCAGTCAGTTTCCAGGGCTGTGCGCAGGGCCAGATCGGGGCTCAAGGATCCCAAGCGCCCTGTAGGCTCCTTTATCTTCCTGGGTCCCACCGGTGTCGGGAAGACAGAGCTGGCCCGGGCATTGGCAGAAGCCATGTTTGGCGATGAAGATGCAATGATTCGTCTGGATATGTCGGAGTATATGGAGAAGCACACTGTCTCAAGGCTCATTGGTGCCCCTCCGGGATATGTGGGCTACGACGAGGGCGGACAGCTTACCGAACAAGTGCGCCGCAAGCCATATTCGGTCATCCTCCTGGACGAAATTGAGAAGGCACATCCCGATGTGTTCAACATCCTGCTGCAGGTCCTGGAAGATGGGATTCTTACCGACGGCCAGGGCAGGCGGGTGGACTTCCGCCATACCATCATCATCATGCCCTCCACCGTAGGGGCCAAGCTCATTAACCAGGAAAAAGTCATGGGCTTCCGTCCTGGAGGCGAGGACAGGAGCTACGAAGAAATGAAAGAGCAAGTCATGAACGAGCTCAAACGCACATTCAGGCCCGAGTTCCTCAACCGCATTGACGATGTCATTGTCTTCCACGCCCTGGAACGCGAGCACATTCATCGCATTGTAGATTTAATGCTGGCAGAGCTGGCAGGTAAGCTGAAGGAATTTGAGCTGGAAGTCTCCGTCTCGGAAGCTGCCAGAGAACTCCTGGTGGACAAAGGATTCGATCCCGTCTATGGAGCAAGGCCTTTGCGCCGCGCTATTCAGCGCATGATTGAGGATGAAATCTCGGAAGAGCTGTTAAAAGGCGCCTATGCCCCTGGAGAGAAAATCCTGGTAGATGTCAGTGACGGCAAGTTCACCTTCAGCAAAGAAGAAAAGTAAGATAAATAAACTGAAGCCCGACAACCGGGCTTTTTTTACAAGGGATACAGTCCTTCCAGCCGCACCGCGGGAAGGTCATCTTCTCTGTGGCACTATAGTCGCCTGCGAACAAAGATGGTATAATTACATGAGGTGTAAAGAGCATGGGGAAAAATAAGACTGTGTTTATGTGCAATAATTGTGGATACGAAAGCATTCGCTGGCTGGGGCGCTGTCCTTCCTGTCAGGAATGGAACACCCTGGAGGAATTTCGCGTTGCCTCTGAAAAGAAGTCCTCTTCCCGGCTGCTGCAGCCTGCCCGGCCTGTTTCAATAGCAGAAATTGATGTGGCGCAAGATATGCGCATGCTCACAGGCATTTCTGAGCTGGACCGGGTGCTGGGCGGGGGAATTATTCCTGGGTCTTTGGTCTTGTTTGGCGGTGAACCGGGGATAGGGAAATCCACTCTTTTGCTGCAGGCGGCCCAGGCTTTGGCCAGCCAAGGGATGAAAGTACTCTACGTAACCGGCGAGGAATCTGCCCAGCAAGTTGGCTTGCGGGCCAGGCGCCTTGGTGCTTTGGATCCCTCGATAATGTTACTGGCTGAACACAGCCTTGAAGTTGTGGAGGAAGCAATTCGCAGCTCCCATCCCCCTGTTGTCATTATTGACTCCATTCAGACAGTTTTCAGCGACACCCTCACCTCTTCCCCCGGCACTGTATCGCAAATTCGCGAATGCACTGCCAGGCTCATGCGCCTGGCCAAGGATACCGGCAGCAGCATCCTCCTGGTGGGGCATGTCACTAAGGACGGCGGGCTGGCAGGACCCAAGACCCTGGAGCATATGGTGGACTGTGTCCTGTATTTTGAAGGGGACCGCCACCATGTTTTCCGCCTCCTGCGCTGTGTAAAAAACAGATTTGGGTCCACCAATGAGATTGGCGTATTTCTCATGACAGCTGCCGGTTTGGAGGAAGTGACCAACCCTTCCCAACTCTTTCTCTCCCAGGGGGACAATCAGCCCGGGGCGGCAGTGACCGCCACCCTGGAGGGCTCCCGTCCTCTTCTCGTTGAAATTCAGGCGTTGGTGGCGGCTACGGGCTTTGCCACCCCCCGCAGGATGGCTGAAGGCCTCGACTACAACCGGGTCTCATTGCTCCTGGCGGTGCTGGAGAAAAGGGGCGGTTTGCTGTTGCAGGGACATGATATATATGTAAATGTTGTGGGCGGCGTGCAAATTGCCGAGCCAGCTGTAGATCTCGCAGTGATTCTGGCGGCAGCCTCTGCTTTTCGGGATAAGAAGCTCCTGCCCGACTTACTGGTGGTTGGAGAAGTAGGGCTGACCGGTGAAGTTCGTCCAGTATCCCGGTTGGACCAGAGACTGCAGGAGGCCGCAAAACTTGGGTTCACCAGTGCCATAGTCCCGGAATTCGGCGGCATCAATGTGCCCCCATCCCTGGAAGTCCATCCGGTTTCAAGTATAGCGGGGGCCTTGCAAATAGCCTTTGGAGGTGGAGACAATAGCTGAGATTCTGTTGCCCAATGAAGGCGTACAGCAGATTTTGCGCATGGTAGCTCCGGGAACACCCCTCCGGGAAGGGTTGGACAATGTGCTGCGGGCAAAAACCGGTGCCCTGATTGTCGTTGGCGAAAATCCCGCAATCAATGCAATAATCGATGGCGGTTTTCGCCTGGATACTGAATTTACTCCTGCCAGCTTGTACGAGTTGGCAAAGATGGACGGCGCTATCATCCTCAGCAGCGATGCCAAGCGCATCTTGTATGTCAACACCATGCTCATGCCTGACCAATCAATCTATTCTTCCGAAACCGGCATTCGCCACCGGACTGCGGATCGGGTTGCCAGATCCACTGGCTTACTGACAATTTCCATTTCCCAGCGCCGCAACATCATTACCCTGTATAAAGGCACCATCAAGTACTACTTAAGGGATATCGGGCTTATTTTAAGCAAGGCCAATCAAGCCATTCAAACCCTCGACCGTTACAGAATAGTCTTCAACGAAACTCTGGAAAAGTTGCTGGCCCTGGAATTTGAAAATATCGTCCTGTTGGCTGACGTTACCACAGCCTTGCAGCGTTTTGAAATGTTGATGCGGGTAGCTAATGAGATTAACAATTATATTCTCGAATTGGGGACCGAGGGCAGGTTGGTGAAATTGCAGTTGGAGGAGCTGGTGGCAGATACCACTCAGGAGGGGTATTTGTTGATTAAGGACTACATGGTCAGCGGCGACGACCGCTCCCTGGACACTGTCCTGGCCGGGATGGCGGCATTGAGTTCAGAGGAGTTGCTGGATCTGGCGAATTTCAGCAAAATCCTGGGCTACGGCGGCGGAGTCAGCAGCTTGGATCAACCTGTTATGTCCAGGGGGCATCGCATCCTCAGCAAGATTCCACGACTGCCTCTGCCTGTCATTGATAATGTGGTTGCAATCTTTGGCACTTTCCAGGATATTTTCTCGGCTTCTATTGAAGAACTTGACGATGTTGAGGGTATCGGGGAAGTGCGGGCAAAGTCCATTAAAGAGGGCTTGCAGCGCATTAAGCAACAGCTGCAAGCTGATCATCACCATGTATAGGGGGCGTTTTATGAATCATGCTTTCTCCCAGGCGAAAACCGAAGTAATTGTACTGGTGCTGCTTACGGCAGTACTTGCCTGGATTTACCCTGTGTTGGGCCTGATTCCCTTGGCTCTGTTGGCATTCCTCCTTTACTTTTATCGGGATCCCCAACGACAGGTGCGGGAAAACCCAGGTGTAATCCTTGCTCCTGCCGACGGAACGGTGACCAGGGTCACCACAGTCCCCTGCGAATATGTAGGCCAGGGTTCCTGGCAGGTAAGCATCTTCATGTCTCCCTTAAATGTCCATGTTAATCGCAGCCCCATAGCCGGGGCAGTGGAGTCCCTCAGCCATCATCCTGGTCGGTACCTGCCGGCAATGAACCCTGAGGCCCCTATGGTCAACGAAAAACGCATTTACCTCATCAAGGGAAAAATCCGGGTAAAGGTGGTTCAGGTGGCGGGAATCATGGCCCGGAGAACCGTCAGCTGGGTTAAAGAGGGGCAGGAATTGGCCCAGGGGGACAAAATCGGCTTGATTAAATTGGGGTCATGCACCCAGGTGACATTTCCCTCCGGGTACAAGGTGTCGGTAACCGAGGGAGATAAAGTGCAAGGTGGCCTTACTATTATTGGGGAGGAAAGCTAATTGCAGACGCTTAAAAAAATCGTTCCCAGCTTGTGCACTTTGGCAAATTTGATTTTTGGACTTATAGCTCTTATTTACATTTTTAACGGTTATACCGATTGGGCGGCGGTATTTATCATCATGGGCATGCTCTTTGACGGTTTCGACGGCCGCCTGGCCAGACTCCTGGGGGTCAGCTCGGAGTTTGGCAAGCAACTGGACTCCTTATCCGATTTGGTTACTTTTGGCGTCGCTCCAGCAATGCTGGCTTACACCTGCAGCTTGTACCAGTTGGGCAGCTTCTGGGGCATTATTGCCATCTTGCCTTTTCCCCTGATGGGAGCTTTGAGGCTTGCCCGCTTTAATGTCCTTACTTCGGGGATCGGATACTTTGTGGGCGTGCCCATAACCCTGGCCGGGGGGTTGCTAACATTGTTTCTTCTTTACAGTTCCGGCCGCAACACCTGGCTTGTGCTGACAGCGATGTTGTTGCTCTCCTGGCTGATGATCAGCAGAGTCAGGTATCCTGATTTTAAAACTATAGGCATTCCAAAGTATGTCGTCCTCTTTGCAGTGGCAGTGCTGGTGGGGGCAGTAATCTTGTTGCGCTGGCAGGCATCGGCATTTTTTATGGTCCCGATAATTATCTATTTGTTGCTGGGACTAAAAAACTTCTTGGTGGAGATGTGGCATAAGCATGTAAAAACCCGTGCTGCCTGAGCACTAACAGAAAGAAGCACTTTTTGCGGGCGAGGGTCACAGGAAAATTCAATGACGCTTCTGCAAATTTTTAATGCCAGGGAAAAATCCTGGCCTTTTTGTTGACATGGATATACTTGTATGCTATGATATCAAATTTGACTTTGATTGTCCTTTTATGCTAAAATTATAACAATAGAAGGGGGCTTGCAGCATGTTTAAAGTCGGTGATAAAGTAGTCTATCCAATGCATGGCGCAGGCACCATTGAGGCAATCGAAACCAGGGAAGTCCTGGGCAAAGTTAAACAATATTATGTTTTGCGGATGCCCATCGGGGATATGAAGGTAATGATTCCGGTTTCCGCTGTGGCCGAAGCGGGACTGCGCCAGGTAATTGATTCGGATACAGTGCAACAGGTCCTCGATGTGCTTCGCAAAAAACGGGTTTCCAGTACTGCCAATTGGAACAGGCGGTACCGTGCTCATTTAGAAAAACTAAAAACCGGTGATATCTTTGCTATCGCTGAAGTGGTCCGGAACTTAACTTGCCGCGATAAGGAAAAGGGCTTGTCAACCTGTGAACGCAAGATGCTGGATACCGCCCGGCAAATTTTAGTCAGCGAACTTGCCTTGGCCAGTGACATGGAGCATGACATTGCCATGGATTTACTGGAGCAAACTGTGGAATAGTAGCGAGGTAATAGTGTATACTATATCTTAATGCTGTTGCAGGGAGGTGGAAATTTGTTTTCTAAGGTAACCCGGGCTGTGCTTACTATTATCGGTATTGCATTTGGATACACCCTTATAACGAAGATTCAAGTTGTTCCAGCCCTTACCGAGGGTTTGCCTCCATGGGGGCACGTCGTCGCTGCTATCTTGGGGGCACTGCTTTTTGGACTAATATTCTATTTAATCTCCCCGCTGATTGCCAAGGCCATTCAGAAAAGCGGTCACTGGTTTGAGAAGCACCTGCTGGTATTGCCCGGACCCGACTTGGTAGCCGGGCTTGTAGGCATTATCACCGGACTTATTATCGGCACACTTCTCTTCTATCCCTTTAGAGATGTGGTGCCAGTCTTTGGGCCTTTCTTTGCGATTATAATCAATATTTTTTTCGCCTGGATATGCGCGGTTGTGGTTGTAAAGAAACGTGAAGACCTGATGCTAATGTTTCGGGGTTCCAAAAACCCTTCAGAGGGGACAGCCAGGGAGAAGGGGGCAGCTGTGCCCAAGATCCTCGACACTTCTGTGATTATAGACGGACGCATCGCCGATATTTGTGATGCGGGTTTCCTGGACGGCAAAATTATCATTCCCAGCTTCGTCCTGGAAGAGCTCAGGCATATTGCAGATTCTTCAGATACCCTGAAGCGCAACAGAGGCCGCCGGGGTTTGGATATTCTCAATCGCATTCAAAAAGAAATCAATATTCCCGTACATGTTCTCGAAGATAATGATGATGAAGGCTTGGAGGTGGACAGCCGCCTGGTAAAACTGTCTCAAAAGCTTAAGGGCAAGGTTGTCACCAATGACTATAATCTCAATAAGGTTTGCGAATTACAGGGGGTTCCTGTTCTTAATATCAATGAGCTGGCCAATGCGGTCAAACCCGTCGTCTTGCCGGGTGAAGAAATGGATGTCCAGATTGTCAAAGATGGCAAGGAATCCGGACAGGGCATTGCCTACCTGGACGACGGGACCATGATTGTTGTTGACGGGGGCCGCTCCTTTATTGGCAATGAGGTTTCAGTATTGGTTACCAGCGTCCTCCAAACCGCTGCCGGGCGCATGATATTTGCCCGCCTCAAGCAGGAAAAAATCAGTTGAGGTGTGTAAGATGATAAGTGCAATCATACCTGCGGCTGGAACGAGCCAGCGGATTAATGCAGGCATTAATAAACAATTTTTGTCCATTGCGGGTCAACCTGTGTTGACCCGTACGTTGTTATCTCTGCGGGGATTTGCCGATGAATACATAATAGTCTTTCGCCAGGGAGAGGAAGAACTGTGTCGCCAGGCAATCGGCGATGTTCTTGAGGAATACACATTGGTACCTGGCGGGGACAGCCGCCAGGATTCGGTATATGCCGGCCTCATCGCTGCCCGGGGGGAATACATCCTCATTCATGATGGCAGCCGTCCCCTGGCCAGCCCGGAACTCATCCGCCGGGTCATTGAAGCCGCAAAGGTTTGCGGGGCGGCAATTCCCGCTCTGCCGCTGACTGACACTGTGAAAGAAGTAGCTGATGGCATCGTCAAAACTACCCTGGATAGGTCACGGCTGCAGGCGGCGCAAACCCCCCAGGTCTTCAGACGGGAACTGTTGCTGGCAGCTTACGATCATGCGGGGGAAAAGCGGCGGGATGCCACCGACGACGCATTTTTAGTTGAAGCTTTGGGACAACCTGTAAGGGTTGTCTCCGGGGAGGCCACCAATTTGAAAATTACCCACCCCCAGGATATACTTAGGGCAACGCAGATTATCGGCGAAACTGTGCGCACCGGCATTGGTTACGATGTACACCAGCTGGTGCCGGGAAGAAAGCTGGTATTGGGAGGCGTAGAGATCCCATTTCCCAAAGGGCTGTTGGGTCACTCTAACGCCGACGTCCTCATTCACGCCATTATTGACGCCCTGCTGGGTGCTGCAGGCCTTGGTGACATTGGCCGGTATTTCCCCGATACCGACCCGGCCTGGGCGGGGGCAGACAGCTGTAAGCTTTTGTCCCAGGTGGCAGATATGTTGGCAGCCATTAACTTTCGCATCGTCAATATTGATGCCGTGGTCCTTGCCCAGAAGCCGAAGATCGCGCCCTTTATCCCCAAAATGCAGGAAAATATTGCTGCCAGTGCAGGCATAGATGCCTCAAGGATCAATGTCAAGGCTACCACCACCGAAGGGCTGGGATTTGTCGGGCGGGAAGAGGGGATGGCCGCCCAAAGTGTTTGCACTGTTTCAGCAATAGGCCACAGGAGGTAATAGAATGACTGTAAAAGTTAGATTTGCTCCCAGTCCCACCGGACCTCTACATATCGGCGGCGCCAGGACGGTTTTGTTTAATTGGCTTTTTGCCCGTCGCCACAATGGCTCATTCGTCCTTCGCAGCGAGGACACAGATTTAGAGCGTTCCAGTGAGAAATGGGAACGGGACATTGGCGCCAGCCTGCGCTGGCTGGGCCTGGATTGGGATGAGGGCCTGGAAGTGGGCGGCCCCAATGGGCCTTACCGGCAAACCGAGCGCCTGGAGATATACAAGGAGTACTTGTCAAAATTGTGGCTGGGCGGCCATGTCTACTATTGCTTTTGCACTCCCGAAGAGCTGGAACAGGACAGGGCAGCGGCTATGGCCCGCGGCGATAATCCGGTATACAGCGGGCGCTGCCGCAACCTCACGCCTGCTCAGGTGGAAGAGAAACTGCAGGCAGGCTTGAAACCAGTTGTTCGCTTTAAGGTTCCCGCGGACAGCGAAATATTAATCGACGACCTTATTCGCGGTGAGGTCAGCTTCCAGTCCAGGGATGTGGGCGACTTTATCATCATTAAGTCCGATGGCATTCCCACTTACAATTATGCAGTGGTTATTGACGACATCACTATGGGCATCACGCATATTATCCGCGCCAATGAACATTTGGTGAATACACCGCGGCAAGTCCTGATTTACCAGGCTTTAAATGAGCCAATACCCCAGTTTGGCCACGTTTCTGTTGTCCTGGACACCAGCGGCCGCAAGATGAGTAAGCGAATGGGTGACATGTCAGTGGGGAGATACGCCCGCCAGGGATACCTGCCTGAAGCAGTTGTAAACTTTCTGGCCCTATTAGGCTGGTCGCCGGAAGACAATGTTGAAATCATGTCCAAAGAAGAACTCATAAAGGCCTTCGACCTGTCCAGGGTTTCAAAGAGTCCCGGCATCTTTGATGCCCAAAAGCTTGACTGGATGAACAACCAGTACATTCGGGCCAGCGACCTGGATATTTTGGCGGACAAGGCTACTCCCTTTTTGGAAGCCGAGGGCCTTACCGGCTTTTCCCGGGAGTGGTTAAAATACCTGCTTGCCGTTATCAGAGACGAATTGCGCTGCTTGGCCCAGGTGCCGGAGTATGCCAGGGAATTCTTGAGCGACACCGTCCAGGTACAGCCCGAGGCCTTGCCTCCCTTGCAACTGGAAACCACTCCCCTAGTGCTGGATGAGTTGGTGGCCCGCTTGTCAGCCTTACCCGATCGGGAGGACTTTTCTCAAAGGCAGCAGGAGGTTCAGGCATTGCTAAAACAGTTGAACAAAGATATGAAGTCCCTGCACGGCATTAGCGGCAAGGCGGTATTTATGCCGATACGGGCAGCTTTGACAGGGACAGTCAGCGGGCAGGAGTTACACTATTCCCTGCCCCTTTTAGGCAAGGAGCGGGCAGTGACCCGGATTAAGTCCAGCCGGCAACAGGCGGGGATATAGCAAGATGGATTTCCTCGACCCACAGGAAGCTTCCCTTCTCCCCATTCAGCACCTGGCTTGGATAGGCGATGCCGTCTACGAGTTATACTCCAGGCAGAGGCTGGTGGTGGCAGGGGAAACGCCGCCAGGGAAGCAGGTTCACCGGATTTCCGCGGGCTTTACCAGTGCCGAAGGGCAGGCAGAGGCAGTGGCCCGGCTGGAAGAATTCTTCAGCCAGGAAGAAAGTGATTTGCTGAGGCGGGGGCGCAATGCTAAAGGCCTTCCCCGCAGCAGTACTGAATATTGTCAGGCAACGGGCCTGGAAGTCGTTGTAGGCTGGCTGTGGCTCAGCAAACAGTACAGCCGCTTAGATCAGCTGTTTCAGATGATTTTTTCAGGGAGGGAATAATGGATGCAGGTCAGATTGCTTAACTGGACACCGGAACCGGAAAACACTGTCGCCACAGCTGCCCGCTTGTGTTACTCCGATGCCTCTATTGAAGAGTTGGTGGACAAGATGCAGGGGGCGGGGGCGGCGAAACTGGTTGCCAAGCTGGTGGAAATGGGCCATTATTCCCCCTTGGAGCATGTCAGTTTCACCTTTGGCGTCGAGGGCGTGAGCCGGACTTTAACCCATCAGCTGGTCCGCCACCGCATCGCCAGCTATTCGCAAAAGTCCCAGCGCTATGTCAAGGAAGATAATTTTGATTTCGTCATGCCGCCTTCCATTGCCAACAACTCTCTGGCCCGGGAAAAGTATCTCCAGGTCATGGAAGAGCTGCGGCAGGCCTATGCTCAACTTGCGGCAGTGGCGGATAAAGAGGATGCCCGCTATATCCTTCCTAACTCCTGTCATACCAGCATCATCCTCACCATGAACAGCCGCAGTCTGCTCAACTTTTTTGAGCATCGCTGCTGTAACCGGGCCCAGTGGGAAATCAGGCAACTGGCCTGGAAGATGCTGGCCCTGGTCAAAGAAAAGGCACCGACGATTTTTGCCCGTGCCGGAGCCAGGTGCGATATCGACGGCACCTGCCCTGAAGGGCCTATGTCCTGCGGGAGATGGAAGAAGGGGAAAAAGGATGCCTGAGTATATCGCCGGCCGCAACAATGTCCTGGCTGCCCTGGAAGGCCAGGGTTCACTGACCAAGATTTTCGTGGCCAAGGGCAGCAGGGGCGTACAGCCTCTGCTCAATCTCGCCCGGGAGAAAGGCTGTCCCCTGCAGTTCGTGCCCCGGGAAAAGCTGGAGGAATTGGCCCGGGACTTAAATCACCAGGGTGTAATCGCTGAGATTGCCGCCTGGAGATATTGGGAACTGGATGAATTGGTTCAGGGCCTGGATATTTCAGCCAACCCGGTTCTCCTGATGCTGGCAGGTGTTGAAGATCCCCATAACCTGGGAGCATTGCTGCGCAGCGGGGAATGTGCCGGCGTTGCCGGGGTTATACTGCCCAAGCGGCGCAGCGCCCAACTTACCGGGACCGTTGCCAGGGTTTCTATGGGAGCTATTGAATCTGTTCCAGTCTGTCGGGTCGGCAATTTGGCCCAGACCCTGGAGATATTAAAGGACAAGGGTTTTTGGGTAGCAGCAGCTGATATGGATGGGGAGAACTACTGGGGAGTCGACTGGAATTTTCCTGTGGTGTTGATCTTAGGCAGTGAAGGCAAAGGTGTACCCCGGCTGCTCAGGGAAAAAAGCGATTATACTGTAAGCATCCCTACTTTGGGCAGAGTCAATTCCCTCAATGTATCAGTGGCGGGGGCAGTAATCCTCTACGAGATTCTGCGGCAAAGGTATTGAGCATGGAATACTTGATTATTGACGGTTACAATGTCATTGGCGGCTGGCCTGAACTGGCGGCAATTATGAAGCACTCCCCGGAAGACGCTAGGCATCTGCTGCTGGAAGCTCTCCGGGAGTATCAGTCCTATACCGGCCAGCACATCATCCTGGTTTTCGATGCCTATCGCAGCAAAGGGGCAAAAGAAACCCAACATTTCCCGGGACTCGAGGTCAGGTATACCGACTTCGGTCAAACAGCTGATTCCCTGATAGAAAGCCTTGTCTCCCGGTTAACGGAACGCAAAGAGTCTGTC
>JAAYHI010000176.1 GCA_012727415.1 Bacillota bacterium | reverse complement strand
GTGGACCTGTCCGGAATTGAAGGCATCAAAGTCGATAAGCACAGCACCGGCGGCGTCGGCGATACTACCACCATGGTGCTGGCCCCCCTGGTAGCGGCAGCGGGGGTGCCGGTAGCCAAGATGTCTGGCCGGGGTCTGGGCCACACCGGCGGCACCCTGGACAAACTGGAATCTTTCCCCGGCTTCCAGGTAAACCTCAGCATGGAGGATTTCGTTGCCACTGTCAATAAGGCCAAAGTGTCAGTGATTGGCCAGACGGCAGAGATTGTGCCGGCCGACGGCAAGCTGTACTCCCTCCGGGATGTCACTGCCACTGTCGACAGCATTCCCTTAATTGCCAGCTCCATCATGAGCAAGAAGATTGCCTCGGGGGCAGATGCCCTGGTTCTCGATGTCAAAGTGGGCAGCGGCGCCTTTATGGGCAATCCCGAGGATGCCAGGCAACTGGCCAAGACCATGGTGGACATCGGCGAAAACCTGGGATTGCGCACTGTGGCGGTGCTCTCAGCCATGGACCGGCCTCTGGGCCGGGCTGTGGGCAACGCCCTGGAAGTGAAAGAAGCCATTGCCGTGCTCAGGGGCGAGGGCCCCGAAGATCTCCGGGAACTGTGCCTGGAACTGGGCAGCCGCATGTTGGTTCTGGGCGGCGGGGCTAAAAACCTGGCCGAAGGACGCCAGCGGCTGGAGCAAGTCCTGGCTTCAGGGGCGGCTCTGGATAAACTCCGGGAACTGGTGGCAAACCAGGGCGGCGATGCCGGACTGGTGGATCAGCCTCAGTTGCTGCCCACGGCGCAAATCCAACAAGAGGTTGCGGCTCCCCGCACCGGCTGGATTACTGAGATGGATACTGCAGGAATTGGCAATGCAGCGCAAATCCTGGGGGCTGGCCGCAGCAAGAAGGGGGAGAGCATCGACCTGGCGGTGGGCCTGGAAATATTGGCCAAGACCGGCGACCACGTCGAGGCTGGGCAACCCCTGGCGATTCTCCATGCCAATTCCCAGGCTGCAGCAGATGCCGCTGCGAAGTCATTACTGGGCTGCTATTCTTTCGGCGAAGAAAAAAAAGAGCCATTGCCCTTGATTCTTGGGGAGATTGGCGGGTAAAAAAAAGGGGGCCATCCTTCTCACAGCAGAAGGGGGCCCCAATTATTTTGTTTAGGGTTAGTTTATTCCACAGGTTCCAATAGATTTAAGAACTTACTGTAATCTAATGTCTCCTCGGCTTCCAACACAATGCTTAAATGATAGCATTCCATTTCCTGGTTGTGATAAGGACTGCAGATAAAGTCGCGTTTATGGCCCGAGGGGCTGGAAAAAGAACTGGTTTTTGCATGAATTCCCAGTGTAGCGGGAAACACTAAAGTAAGATACTACCAGGAGGGATAAGCATGCGAAAACTGATTTGCATCGTCCTAACAATGTTACTCCTCGGGCTGCTGCCTGCAATAGCGGCAGATTCCACCTATGTGCCCCAAGAAAGTGTTGAGAGCATAGTGGAAATAGGGGATATACCTCCCTATGAGGGAGAACTGTCTGCCAAGAGCGCAGTGCTTATGGATGCCATAACCGGCAAAGTACTGTTTGCGTTGGACCCCCATACCCCCAGGCCCCCGGCCAGCATTGCCAAGATAATGACGATGCTGCTGGTGATGGAGGCACTGGAACGGGGGGAGTTGGCCCTGGACGATGTAATGGTGGCCAGCACCAGGGCCAAGGAGACCGGCGGCACCCAGATTTTCCTCGATGTAGGGGACGAAATTACTGTGGAGCAGGCCATGATTGGCATGGCCGTCGAATCTGCCAATGACGCCGCCATCGTAGTGGCTGAGCACCTGGGGGGCTCGGTGGAAGGTTTTGTCGAGATGATGAACCGCCGCGCCCGGGAACTGGGAATGGAAAACACCCACTTTGTCAATCCCACCGGCTTGCCTGAAAATGGAGAGGGCAACATGACGACAGCCTATGATGTGGCCCTGATGTCCCGGGAATTGCTGACCCATTCCAAAATTACCGACTGGACGACCATCCCCTGGGACACTCAGTTTATGGGCAAGGTGTACATTGCCAACAAAAACCTCAAGTTTATCCGCAACTACCCGGGAGGGGACGGCCTGAAAACAGGCTGGACAGAAGAAGCAGGCTATTGTCTTTCGGCAACTGCAATCAGGGACGGCACCAGGATGATTTCCGTGGTCATGGATACGCCAACCTATGAACTGCGGACGAGAGATGCGGTGAATTTGCTTAATTACGGTTTTGCCCATTGGCGCAGTCAGCGGTTGTACGCCAAGGATGATGTCCTGACGACAGTCACTGTGGATAAGGGCAGAAGGCAGAGGGTGGAGCTGGTCCCCTCCCGGGATGTGGCGGCATTGCTGGCAAAGAGCGACAGCCGGGAGTTGAGCACAGTTCTCAACCTGCCCAGACTGGTGCAGGCGCCTGTGGCCAAAGGAGAAGTTATTGGCACCCTGGACGTAGTGCTGGGCGATGAAGTCCTGGAGACCGTGGACCTGGTGGCAGCAGATGCGGTTCCCCGGGCCAACTGGATTCAACTTCTAGGGCGTGTGGTAATAAATTTCATTTCGACAATTAAATAGTCAGCCCGCGGAAGGAAATGCCACGGTGACGGCGAACTTTTACAGGTGGAGGGGATGCCTTGTGAAAGTAGCCAAAGATCATCGTGGCGACATTCTAATCATAGCTGCAGACGGCGAATTGGATCACCATACCGCTGCCGTGCTCAAGAGCAGCATTCAGGAAGAGCTGGACAAGGGCAGGGTGCGGCATATTATCCTCGACCTGTCGGCCCTGAGTTTTATGGACAGCTCAGGTTTGGGCGTGTTGCTGGGACGCTATAAGGAACTGGCAAAATGGCAGGGGAAAATGCTGGCCTTTGGTTTGCAGCCCCTGGTGGAGAAATTGTTCCTGATGACGGGCCTCAACAAGCTGATTCCCGTCTGCGCCAGTCTCGACGACTGTCTCAGGGCCCTGGGGGTATGAAAATGGAAGTGACCAACTACTTTACCATCACTTTTCCCGCCACCTCCCGCAATGAAGCCTTTGCCCGGGTGGTAGTGGCGGCCTTTGCGGCTCAGCTGGACCCTACTCTAGACGAACTGAATGAAATAAAGACTGCCGTCTCGGAAGCCGTTACCAATGCAATAATCCACGGCTACCCCGACCGGGAGGGAGAGGTGGTCATTTCCTGCAGTCTGCACCGGGACAGCCTGGAAGTGATTGTCAAGGACAGCGGCGTCGGAATTGACAATCTTGAGCAGGCCAGGGAGCCATTGTTTACATCCCGGCCGGATTTAGAGCGGGCGGGGATGGGATTTACCGTCATGGAAGAGTTTATGGACTCAGTCTCCATTGAGACCAAACCGGGTCAGGGTACCGCAGTGACCATGACCAAGAAGATCTCTGCCGGGGAGCCTGGAGGCAATGAAAGGAATTAATGGCGCCCTGCCTCCTTTAGAGCAGAAAATTGTCCGGGAGTACCTGGCCAGGGCTCAGGCCGGTGATCTCGAAGCCAGGGATTTGCTGGTGCGCCATAATATGTTCCTGGTGAAAAAGGTGGCTGCCAGGTTTACGGGAGCAGATGCCATGGAAGATCTGTTCCAGGTGGGCTGTATTGGCCTGCTAAAAGCAGTGGATAACTTTGATCTCTCCAAAGACACCTCCTTTTCCACCTATGCTGTCCCCAGGATCCTTGGCGAAATCCGCATGTACCTGCGGGACAATAAGCCCGTCAAGGTTAACAGGGATTTGGTGCGCATATCCCGACTGGTAAAAGAATGCCGCCGCAATCTGGAGCAGCAACTGGGCCGGGAACCCAGCATCGGCGAAGTGGCTGCTCAGCTGCAGCTCAGCATTGAAGAAGTGGCTGCCGCTGAAACTGCCCTGGCCCCGCTGGCAGATATATGCGAAGCGGATGCCCCCCAGCATATGGATGAAATGCGGATAGCGCTGAAAGAAGTAATTGGCCGCTTGGAACTGCGGGAGCGGCAGGTAATTACTATGCGGTTTTTTCAGGATATGTCCCAGCAAGAGGTGGCGGCAAAGCTGGGAATATCTCAGGGGCATGTATCCAAGATTGAGCGGGAAGTGCTGAATAAGTTGAGAACAGCCATGGGTTAGTTCCGGGCTGTCTTTTTTTTTGGATAAATTTCATCTCCTGGGGGGAAATCTATACACAGAGAATATGAGGAGGTAATGTTATGTCTGTGTATAAAGTAATCGAATTAGTCGGCGAATCCAGCTCCGGATGGCAAGGGGCAGTGGAGGATGCCGTACAGCGGGCAGCCAAGACGGTAGACGGCATTACTGGCGTTGAGCTGCTTAACATGACTGCCAAGGTAAAAGACGGGCGTGTGGTGGGCTGGAAGGCAAATGTAAAGGCCGCTTTTGAAGTGCAAGATTAAAGCATTTCCCCCTCTGCGGGGGATTTGTATATTTCGGGGATGCCAGTTAAAACTATTGCCGAGGTGAAAATTGTGAAAGACGTGCTCAAAGACCCTAAGGCTTATCAGGAATTGGTAAAGGACAAGGTCCCCAAGCCCAGGCTGGCAAAAAACCTCGTGATGGCGTTTTTGGTGGGCGGGAGCATTTGCACCTTGGGCCAGCTCATACAGAATTTCTATATTAAGTTCTTTAACTTTCCTCCCGACAAGGCGGGGGATCCCACTGTTGCCACAGTAATTTTCATCAGCGGACTTCTCACTGCCCTGGGGGTCTATGACAAGATTGCCCGCCACGGTGGGGCAGGTACAGCAGTGCCGGTAACGGGATTTGCCAACTCGGTGGTCAGTGCCGCTTTGGAGTTTAAGCGGGAGGGCTTTGTCCTTGGAGTTGGCAGCAAAATGTTCATCTTAGCTGGTTCTGTAATTGCCTTCGGGGTAGTAACGGCCTTTGTGGTGGGATTAATCTCTGCATTGTTATAGGAGGGGAAGCCCGTGACGGTAAGGAGGGGCAAACAGACAATTGTCTATGCTACAAAGCCCGTATTTCTCGGGTATAGCACCGTCGGCGGTCCCAAGGAAGGCCAGGGACCTGCCGGTTCGTACCTGGACAAAATCTATCCTGATCTGACTATGGGGGCAAAGAGCTTCGAGGCTGCCGAACGCCAAATGATGATAAGCGCTATTGAAATGGCCCTGGAAAAGGCCAGCCTCTCCCGGAGCAATGTCGATTGCTTTATTGCCGGAGATCTTTTAAACCAGATTATTTCCTCGGGATTCAGCGCTTTGAACATTGGCGCGCCTTTCCTCGGGATTTACGGGGCCTGCTCCAGTTTTGCCCAGGGAATACTGCTGGCTGGCGTCCTGGTGGACAGCGGCGCCGCTGAAGTTGTTGTCGCGGCAACTTCCAGCCACAACAACACAGCCGAGCGCCAGTACAGGTATCCCACTGAGTACGGCGCCCAGATGCCCCCCTGGTCCCAGCATACTGTTACCGGGGCAGGAGCCGCTGTCATTGCCGCCCGCGGCCAGGGTCCCCGCCTGGAGCTGGCCACCATGGGCAGGGTTATGGACTTGGGGATTAAGGACCCCCTTAACATGGGGGCAGCCATGGCTCCTGCGGCGGCAGATACCATCTTTACCCACATGGAGGATACCGGGCGCAAACCCGATGATTATGATTTAATTGTCACCGGGGATTTAGGAAAAGTTGGCCGGGAAATCGTCATGGAGCTGGCTCAGCGTCAGGGCTGTGACCTCAGCCGCAATTACAGGGATTGCGGTGAGCTGGTGTACAGCAAGGGGCAGATAGACAACGCAGGCGGCAGCGGCTGTGCCTGCTCGGCAATAGTGACCTTGGGTATGCTCTTTAGTCAGAACTACAAGCGAATTTTAGTGGTGGCGACGGGGGCAATGCACAGCCCAACCTCCTGTCAGCAGGGGGAAAATATCCCTGCCATTGCCCATGCCATCTCCATTGAATTTTAAGGAGGGGATATAAGTGGGAACCTACTTGACTGCATTTCTTGTGGGGGGCACAATCTGCCTTATTGCTCAGTTGCTCTTTGACCTCACCCCCCTCACCCCCGCCCATGTGCTGGTAATCCTTGTCGTGGCAGGAGGAATATTGGGGGGCTTGGGATTATACGACCCCCTGATTAAATTTGCAGGAGCCGGGGCAACTTTGCCAATTTCCAGTTTCGGCAACTCCCTGGCCAAGGGGGCCATGGCCGAAGCAGCCTGTTCCGGGGTAATTGGCATTCTGACGGGTACTTTTGAGCTGACCAGCACCGGCGTTACCGCTTCTATTATCTTTGGCTTCCTCTTTGCCCTGCTCTTTAATCCCAAGGGATAATGCCATGTTGAGGCTGGATGTCATTGGTATATTATTGTCCCTGTTTTTTTTGGGACCTAAGAATTGGCGCTGGAGTTTGGCGGCAGCGGGGGTAGCCTGGGCGTCCACCTTGCTGTTGCTGTTAGTGTGGAAGACTGACCTGGTGGCGTATACCATGGGCGGCTTGTTTACTCACATTGAACTGGCGGAAGGTTCCCTCGTCACTTTGCTGGCGGCCCTGGCGGGCCCCTTTGTCTGCTATGCTGTCGCCAGGTTGACAGTCCGAAGGCCCATGGGAGAAGCAGGCTGGTGGAATCAAATTCTCCCCTGGAGTGAATTGGAAAACCCAATGGCGGGAACATTTGCCAAGTATGCCTTGCTGGCAGCGCTGTTTGCCTTGTTCAAGGCGTTCAGCTGATGGGGGATAGCAGTGGAAGAAAAGAAAATTGCATCTGATCTGAAACAGAATGTGGAGTACTTGAAAAAAGAGCTGGGGATAGGCGAAAGCTTTGATGTTCTGGTTCGGGAGTTTAAAGTGGGGGGCAAAGGGGTTGCTCTCTTTTTTGTTGACGGCTTTGCCAAGGACGATGTCCTGGTCTGGATAATGCAGTCCCTGCTCCGGGTGCAGCGGGAGGAGATTGCAGTCAATGTCCTGGCGAAACTGCTGGACCGGCATCTGCCCTACATAGAAGTCAGTGAAATAGAATCCCTGGATGCTGCCAGTACCAGCATCCTCTCGGGGGCATTGGTGCTGCTCATTGAGGGCGAGAAAAAGGGAATTGAAATTGATGCCCGCGAATATCCTGCCCGCTCTCCCCAGGAACCGGATGTGGAAAGGGTAACCCGGGGCTCCCGGGACGGTTTTGTCGAAACCCTGATTTTTAATACCGCTCTCATCCGGCGGCGAATCAGGGATCCCCGCCTGCGCATTGAGCATCTCACTGTGGGCAGGCGCTCTAAATCCGATGTTGCCCTGGTCTATCTAAAGGATGTTGCCAATCCGGAATTGGTGGAGACGGTGCGGGGGAGAATCGACAAAGTAGATGTGGATGGGCTGCCGATGGCAGAGAAGGCTTTGGAAGAGTTTATTGCCGCCACAGGCTTTAATCCTTTTCCCGCTGTCCGCTACACCGAGAGGCCCGACGTGGCGGCAGTCCACATTTTTGAAGGTCATGTGGTGATTATTGTCGACACATCCCCCAGCGTCATGATTGCCCCCGCCACCTTCTTTCATCACTTGCAGCATGCTGAGGAGTATCGTCAAAGCCCATTGGTGGGCACTTATATCCGCTGGGTTCGCTCGCTGGCGGTGCTGATGTCGCTGCTGGCCACTCCTCTGTGGCTGGCAATAGCCTACCAGCCGGAAATACTGCCCCAATCCCTTGCTTTTATTGGTGCTAAAGAAGTGGGCCATATACCTCTGTACGCCCAGTTTTTCATCGCCGAAATTGGAATAGATATTATCCGGATGGCGACAATTCATACTCCCTCCCCTCTGGCTACCGCCCTGGGCATCATTGCCGCCTTTTTAATCGGCGATGTGGCAATGAGCGTCGGCCTTCTTGTGCCGGAAGTAATTCTCTACATGTCGGCAGCTGCTATTGGCAGTTATGCCACCCCCAGCATGGAACTGGCCCAGAGCCTTAAACTCTTTCGCCTGCTGTTACTGGGGCTGGCTGCTGCCTTTCAGTTCCCCGGTGTCATCGGCGGCTTGTTGTTCTTTATAGTGCTTGCTGCTGCCACCAGATCCTTCGGCGTCCCCTATTTGTGGCCCTTAGTGCCCCTCAATCTTCAAGCACTGATAGCAGTTATTGTGCGAAAGCCTGTCCCCGTCAGCAGATCCCGCCCCAGCGTAGTCAAGCCGCGGGATGAGGGACGTATGTAGACAGGAGGAGTCACCTTGCGTATCGGCGTGCCCCGAGCTTTGCTGTATTATAATTTTCGCCCCTCTCTGGAGTACCTGGCCCAAGAGAAAACAGCTGAGATAATAATCAGCTCTGCCACCAATAATAAAAAGCTGGAGCAGGGGCTGGCCCTGTGCGACGATGAGGTGTGTCTGCCGGTAAAGGTCTTTATGGGCCATGTCCAGTCACTGCTGGCGGATGTGGATGCTCTCTTTGTTCCCAGGGTAATCAGTCTGGAAAAGAAGCGCTATATCTGTCCCAAATTTCTCGGCCTGCCGGACATGGTGCGGGCCGGGGTGGGCAAAATCCCCCTGATAGCCCCGGCAATTAATGCCGCCTGGAGCCGGCACCGCCAGTTGCGGGAAGTGGAGAGGAGCCTGAAGCCCTTGGGGAAAAAGAGGACTAAGCTTTGGGAAGCTTTGCAGGGGGCTGCTGCGGCGGAGAAGCAGCAGCGCCGGCAACTGGCAGCATCCCTCGACCGGCCACCCCGGGGAAAGCGGGTGGCTGTCCTGGGCCACGCCTATAATGTCTTTGATGAATACCTCAACTTTGGCATTCTGAAAAAGCTGTCTCAGTTGGGGGTGGAGCCGGTGACGGTGGACACTTTCACCCCCGGGCAAATTGACCAGGGGGCAGTGGGCTTGTCCAAGGACCTGTTTTGGAGCTACGGCCGGGAAGTAGTGGGGGCAGCCTTCTATTGTCTCCACTCCCGGGCTGTAGATGGAGTAATCCTGGTGGCCTCTTTTGGCTGCGGGCCCGATTCCCTGATCACAGAAATCATCAGCCGCAGATTTGCGGAGTCCTCAATTCCACTGATGTCGATAATTTTGGATGAGCATTCGTCCGGCGTTGGCCTGGCCACCCGGGTGGAGGCCTTTGTCGATATGCTCAACTGGAGGGACAGGACGTGAAAATAACCTTTCCCCACCTGGGCTATTGTTCAATTCCACTGCGTTCATTGCTTGCTGACCTGGGTCATGAGGTCATCATCCCCCCGCCCATAACCCGGAAGACCATCAGCCTGGGTACCCGCCATGGACCTGAATTTGCCTGCTATCCCCTGAAGCTGGGCCTGGGTAACTTTATCGAGGCCCTGGAGCTGGGGGCAGACACCCTGTTAATGGGAGGGGGCATCGGCCCCTGCCGCTTTGGCTATTACGCCCAGGTACAGAGGGATATCCTGCAGTCTTTAGGTTATAAGTTCAGGATGCTGGTGGTGGAGCCCCCCCTGGGCCATGCCCGCCAGTTTCTGGCGGTGCTGAGAGAAGTGCTGGGGGAAAAAAGCTGGTCTGACCTGGCAAGGGCAGCTCATCTGGCCTTGGTCAAATTGGGGGCCTGTGATGACATCCAAAGGGCAAGCCTGAAACTCCGTCCCTTGGCCCAGGATAAGTCGGCTTTCTCAAAGCTTTACCGGCGCGCCCTGGAGGAAATAGACATGGCTTCCGGGGTAAAGGCCGTCCGGGAGGCAAAAGCCAGGTCCATTGCCGCCATGGAGGCCATGCTCTG
>JAAYHI010000175.1 GCA_012727415.1 Bacillota bacterium | reverse complement strand
CTGAGCCAGGATCAAACTCTCCGAAAAAGAAAGAGTCGATTCTGTTAAGACTCTAAAGAATCTTGATGGTTGGTTGTCAAAAGACAACTGACCCGCTCTTCCGATCACTGTTCAGTTTTCAAAGAACTGTGGCAATAAATTCGTCCCGGAGGCAACATCAAGCTCCGGCTGCACTGACCGGAGCCAATCGCCACGGACGACGAAATTTATAATAGCACAGCTGCCGAAAAGTGTCAAGCCAAAATTTAAATCCAAAGCTTAGAAAAAAGCGATTTCCTTTCGGCCAAAAATGAGTCTAATATAAATGCCCTTCCTTGTCAATACCAGATTTTTAAAAGCCATTTTCATCTTTACCAATTCGTGATATCCTATTGATAGAACATAAACGAAAGGTGTGATCTGAATGTGGTGGATTCCTTTAGCTATAATCGGCGTCATCGTGCTTTGGGCTATTTCTGCTTATAATGGCCTGGTCAATGGCAGAAATCAGGTAAAAAACGGCTGGGCGCAGATTGATGTTCAGCTCAAGCGTCGCTTCGACTTGATTCCCAACCTGGTTGAAACCGTTAAAGGATATGCTAAACACGAGCAAGAAACTTTGGAAAAGGTCATTCAGGCCCGCAACGCAGCCATGGGTGCCTCCTCGGTTGAAGAACTGGCAGCGAAGGAAGGAGAATTGCGCCAGACATTGCGTTCTCTGTTTGCCCTCTCAGAAAACTACCCTGACCTGAAGGCAAACCAAAACTTTTTGAAGTTGCAGGATGAACTGTCTGGAACGGAAAACAAAATTTCCTTTGCACGTCAGTTTTACAACGATGTCGTATACCGCTATAATACCCGGATTCAAACTTTCCCAACCAACATTATCGCTGGAATGTTCCACTTCACCCAGGAGCCATTATTTGAAGTGGACGATCCCGCAGAAAGAGAAGCACCGCAAGTAAAATTTTAGGGTGTTCTAAATGAAACCTACAATTAATCTATACCAGCAAATAGCCGCCAATAAGAGAAAGACTGTGCTCATCCTCTTTGGCTTTGGCATCTTTGCAGTCTTACTGGCCCTTGCCCTTTCAGCTTACTTTGAACTGCCCCCGGTAGGGACGGTGGCAATATTGTCGGGTATGGCTGTGCTCATGTTGCTGCAATACAGCATGGCTTCTTCAATGGTACTGAGAATAGCCGGTGCCCGTCCTGCCCGTCGGGAGGAGTACCCCTTTATCTATCACACTGTAGAGGGCCTGGCTATTGCTGCTGGCATTCCGGCGCCGAAATGTTACATCATTGACACGCCGGCTATAAACGCCTTTGCAACCGGGCGCAACCCCCAGGAAGGGGTTGTAGCGTTAACAACAGGCTTAATTCAGCGGCTGAATAACGAAGAAATAGAAGGGGTTATTGCCCACGAAATAGCCCATATTCGAAACTACGACATTCGCCTTGCTACCATTGCCATCGCTTTTGTGGGCATTGTGGCAGTGATACGCGATCTTTTTGTCCGCAGCCTGTGGTTCGGCGGCGGAAGGAGCAAGGGTAGATCCAAGAATGACCGCAACAGGGGCCCGGGTATTTTTATAGCCGTCGGCTTGATATTCATTATTCTTGCCCCAATCTTTTCCCGCTTGCTGCAGCTTGCCTTATCCCGGCGCCGGGAATATGCAGCGGATTCAACAGCTGCCTGGTTAACCCGCAACCCCCAAGGTCTCGCCAACGCTTTGCGCAAGATTGCCATTGATCCCTATCCTCTCAGGCAGGCGACTGAGTCTACAGCTTCTCTTTACATTGTTAATCCACTGAATAAATTGAGCATGGCCGCCAACTCCTTTTCCACCCATCCCCCGATTGAAAAAAGGATAGAACTTTTGGAGCAGCTTGCGTACAAATATTAACCCCGGCCGGAAAGCCGGGGTTTTACTATACGCGGATACCAAGGATTTCGTACTTAAGAGTGCCGGCGGGGACGACCACTTCCACTATGCTGCCAACTGGTTTGCCGCTGATGGCCTTTCCCACAGGGGATGAAATTGATATTTTGTTGTCGTTGGGGTTAGCTTCTGCACTGGACACAATAGTGTACTCCAGCTCTTCATTATATTCCAGATCCCGCAAGAGAACTTTAGAGCCGATGCCGACCTTTTCTGCCGAAATTTCATCCTCTTCAAGGACCCTGGCATTGCGCAGGGTCTTTTCCAAATACAAAATACGGCCCTCCAGAAAGGCCTGCTCTTGTTTAGCATCGTCGTATTCTGCATTCTCAGTAATATCGCCGAAGGACAGGGCTTCCTTTATCCTCTCGGCAACCTCCCTGCGCCTGACAGTGCGCAGAGCTTCCAATTCTTCCTCCAAGCGCCTGTACCCGTCAGGCGTCAATATTACTTCTTTATTATTCATGCCACTCTCTCCTTTAAACTCTTTACCTGTTAGGAAATCATATGTAAATTGCCGCTGCTTTATTCAGTAAGGCAGCGGCAATATATGCCATAAGGTGAAAAACGTGAACCAATTATAATACCCCGGACAGAGTTTGTCAACTTCCGCCGGTTAATTGGCCTGCAAATCGACGATACGGGGGACAAACTCCAACTCTGCCAGCAGCTGATTGTATTGCTCTCTGGTGAGGGCAGAATCAGCCTCGGCGTAGGCGACTAATAATGCTTCCATGACATTTGTGCCGAAAGAGCGTCCGCCTAATTCAGGAGTAGATGTAACCAGCATCTTTGCCCCTCGTTTTTTCAGTTCCTCTACATCGTGAGCTGTAACGGTGTTGGTAATGACAGTTTGTCCTGTCATATCTGCAGGCATATGATTATAGATGTAATTAAAGTCACCGGCGATAAATTCTTTGCCCCTAAAATAACGGCTGAATCTGCCATCACTGGTGTCTTGTTTTTTCCCTGTAGGGTAGAGCACTGAAAATGGCAGCTTTACTATCGCCGGGGCCAGCACCCGGGCAACCCATTCCATAGTCTTAAGGCGGTGCATGGCAATGGGAATTCCCATGGCAAAGATGAGGTCACCGATCTCCAGCTTGCAGCCAGCGGCTTCCAGCTCTTCAGCCATGCCCCAGCGATCCAGAGCACTGGTTAACAGGGCGGTCTTGCCGGCAAAATCCCAGCCCAATTCAGTGTGCAGATACCTGATGGTCTGCCTTTCCAAAGTATCTTTTAAACCGCTGCCGTCAACAATGGGAGTTTTTTTTGCCGCCGCAACCATGCGCTTGCCATCCCGGATGGTATAGCGGTGGGCGGGAGTGCCCAGATAGAGGTCTATTCCTCCTAAACCAAAAGCATCAACCTTACCGTCAAGTTCTGTGAGCAGGGCAATCATTTTGTCCATATCGCCGTCGGTTCCGATGCGTTCCACCGAAAATGCCACGCCCTTAAATTCAACTTCGACCTTGTGATTCCGCCTGCTGGATCCCAGACTGATACTGACTATCCTTTTCATAGCTCCTCCTAGCCACATACAGCTTGAATTATTTTTTCGAACTCGTTCAGATCTACTGCTACATCGTGCTTTAAAGGGGATTCCCCTAAAATTATGGGAATGACATCCCTGTCAAACAGCCCTTCAATCAGCTGCACCCTCTTGTTGGATCCCATGACGACAACAGTGTCATAATTCCGCAAGGTAGCAAGTATGTTCATAACCTCGTTAAACAGTTCCAGCCCATCCCTCCCTACAAAGTCGAGACGCTCTTCTTCACTGAGAAGCAGCCACCAGTCCACACCATGTTTCCGACAAATATGCTCTAAGCTTTGAGCATCAGCAACCGGGAAGCCTACGACAGCAACTCCGCCACCTTTGCGCAATTCACCAAGACTTTCCAAGCGAGAAATAAAGCTGCGGTCAATTTTCAGAGTCCTGGCCGCATCTTGCTGGGAGTACCCCTGGCGGCGAAGGTCTAATATCCTCGTAATCCACCGGTCTATTTGCTGGCGACTGATAACTTTGTCGCCAATACGCAGCAATTCCAGCTCACTCACCTCTGTGCACAGATTTGTATGCAGTGCAATTAGTATACTCCTTTTTTCTTCCAAATACAATAAAACCGCTGGATCAGCGGTTGCTTTTTAAATATTCCTGAAGCATAGCAGCAATTGCCCCGGGACAAGTCTCGGCAAAGATACCTTTCTTGAGAGGAGCTGTGCGGGGCAAGCCTTTTAAGTACCAGGCCAAATGCTTGCGCATAAACAGCACTCCCCTGTCCCTGCCTCGATAAACCAGCTCCATTTGAAAGTGGCGCAAGGCCATGGCAATGCGCTGTTCAAGAGTGGGGGGCTGATAGTCTGTGCCAGTAAGAGCAGCCTTGATTTCGGCAAAGAGCCAGGGATTGCCCATGGCTCCCCGCGCCACCATGATTCCCGCACAACCTGTCTGCTGCTGCATCGCCAAAGCTTCCTCCCCGGACCAAATATCGCCGTTGCCGATGACAGGAATCTCTACCGCCCTGACCACCTCAGCAATGACTTCCCAATTGGCTCTGCCGCTATACATCTGTTGCCGGGTGCGACCGTGGACGGTAATTGCCGCTGCACCGGCAGCGGCTAACCTGGCAGCAAGAGCGGGGGCGTTAATGGAATTTTCATCCCAGCCCGCCCTGATTTTTACCGTAACCGGAATGTCGACAGCAGCAGAGACTTCACTGACAATCGCTGCCGCCAGCTGCGGCTGGCGCATTAAAGCTGCCCCTTCTCCATTGCCAACTATCTTGGGTACAGGGCAGCCCATGTTTATATCAATTACAGTTGCCCCTTCTGCCTGGGCAACTTTCGCCGCTGCCGCTAATACTGAGGGAGAAGAACCAAAGAGCTGAACACCGATGGGAGATTCACCTTTAATATCCAGCAAACCCCAAGTCCTGGGATTGCCGAATTCAAGGGCCTTGCCGCTGATCATTTCGGTAAAGGCCAAATCACAGCCTTGTTCTCCAGCTAAGATGCGAAAGGGTTTATCGGTAACCCCTGCCATTGGCGCAAGCCACAGCGACCCAATTTTTTGCCGGCCCAAGTAAATATCCCTTTTCATGCAAAGGCCTCGCCTGAGCCCTTGGGCTGATCGAGATCAAAGCCGATATCCAATGCTGCTGCGGAGTGAGTCAAGGCACCTATTGATATGTAGTCAACACCAGTTGCCCCGTATGCCGCGACATTGGATATGTCAACAGATCCGGAGGCCTCGGTGACAGCCCTCCCGGCAACGATTTTTACTGCCTCAGCCACCTGGGAGGGGGTCATGTTGTCCAGCATGATGATTTCCACCCCTGCATCCAGAGCTTGCTGTAACTGGGTAAAGTTCTCTACTTCTACTTCAATTTTCACGGTATGGCCAATATGCTTGCGCACTTCAGCTACAGCTTTGCCAATGCCGCCCGCCAGTTTTATGTGATTGTCCTTCAGCATTACGGCATCGTACAAGCCCCAGCGATGATTAAAGCCGCCTCCTGCCCGCACTGCGTATCTTTCAAACCAGCGCAGACCTGGAGTAGTCTTGCGGGTATCGGTAATGCGGGTTGAGCCCTGGGCGCTGACAATATCCACCATTTCCCGGGTCTTGGTAGCAATGCCGCTGAGCCTCTGCAGGAGGTTGAGGGCAACGCGTTCGCCCTGGAGCAGAATGCTCCCCGGGCCGTCAACATATGCCAGGCGGGTCCCGGCCACCACAGCCTGTCCGTCGTCAATCAGAGAAATCCACCGCTGAACCCCAAGGAGGGCATAAATTCTCTGGGCAAAGGGAATTCCAGCAACTATCCCCGGGGCGCGGGCAGTAAACCACCCTCTGCGCACAGGTGAATTGGAAAAGCAGGCACTGGTTACGTCTCCCGTGCCGATATCCTCATTGAGAAAATCCCGCAGCCTTTGGTCCAGCAAGAAATCGTTCATAAGCGACCCTCCTGAATGGCCTTAAATTTCGTCTGTTGCCCCCTTTGAAAAACCCAGCGCCCCAACTGGTTCCGCTGGGAACGGGGGTAATCAAGGCGGTAGTGACCACCCCTGGATTCTTTGCGTAAAAGAGCCCCTTCGGTAACGAGTTTTGCCAGTGTAAGCATGTTAACCAGCTCCATGCTACTGCGGTCTCCATATGTCCCCATACCGGCCTTGTCCGTCAGCGTATCCAAAATCTCTTGGGCCTTTTTCAGGCCTGTTTCATCCCGGCGCAAACCCACATACTGCCACATAGTCTTCCCTAATTCATCAATAATAGCAGGAGCATCAGTATTTGCCGGCAGCAACTCCGGAAGCGGACAATCGGCATGGAGGGGTTTATTGTCTGACTTAATAATAGCCTGAGCAATTCTGCGCCCGAAAACCAGAGCCTCCAGCAATGAGTTGCTGGCAAGGCGATTGGCCCCGTGAACACCTGTACAACTGGCCTCTCCGCAGGCGAAAAGGGCAGGGACCCCCGTCCAGCCGTTAATATCTGTAATGATGCCCCCGATAAAGTAATGGGCTGCAGGGGCAACGGGAATTAAATCACCCGGGAGGTCGAGGCCATATTCAGTACATTTCCGATATATAGTCGGGAAGCGATTAGGAAAGTCTTCGCCCTTCAAGGGTGAGACGTCAAGCCATAAGTTCCTCGCCCCTGTCTTCTCCATTTCCGCCAACATAGCCCTGCAGACTGCATCCCGGGGGGCCAGTTCCCCCTGAGCATGGTAGCGGGGCATGAATCTTTCCCCGTTATCGTTAAGCAATAATGCCCCTTCACCACGAACAGCTTCAGAGATCAAAAAATGAGGGGCGCCTTCAAGCATCAGGGCAGTAGGGTGAAACTGAACAAATTCCATATCCCCAACCGGAACGCCAGCACGCCAGGCCATTGCAATGCCATCGCCAGTAGCCACCGGGGGGTTAGTGGTTATAGCAAAGAGGTTGCATGCACCGCCGCTGGCGATTACTGTATTGGCAGCGTAAATAGTAACCAGCTGACCCGTCGGGTCAAGACAATAGAGGCCGGCACAGCCGGATTCAGTCATAATTAAGTCGAGGGCAAAGGTGTGGGTACGTACAGTAATATTTGCATGGAAGCGAAGCCTTGCTGTCAGGGCCTCGCGAATCACCTTTCCTGTGGCATCGCCCCTGGCGTGGAGTATTCTCCGCAGACTGTGGGCTCCTTCCTTGGTCAGGGCCAGTCCATACTCGTTTTGGTCGAAATTTACTCCCATCTGGATAAGGTCATTGATTCCAGCGGGCCCCTCCTCAACTAAAGTGCGCACTGCTTCGTAATCACAAAGGCCGGCACCGGCGCTAAAAGTATCCAGAAGATGTAAGCGGGGAGTATCCTGCTCTGAAACTGAAGCAGCAATTCCCCCCTGGGCTTCCTGAGTATTGCTTTCGTCCAATTCCGTTTTTGCCAGCAGCAATATGTTTTTCCCTGACTCAGCGGCCAAAAGGGCGGTATACAAACCAGCCACCCCGCCTCCGATTATCACTACATCCCATACTTCAATTTTTTCTGTCGAGGCAGAAAGCATAACTATCCACTCCCTGCTATTTTACTGTCAACATTTTTTCAAGAGCCAGGCGGGCTTTTGCGGCAAGGTCCAGGGGAACCATAATCTTAGGGGAGAGGGTTTCCAAGGAGCTCTTTATCTTCTCCAAGGTGGTTTTCTTCATATTCCCACAAATAATATTCGGCTGCGGAAAGATAAATTCCTTATCGGGGGCAGCCTGTTTCAGGGCGTGGGCCAGGCCTGTCTCCGTTCCCACAACAAAAGTCTTTGCATCTGCCCGACGGGCAATATCAAGCATTCCAGTAGTTCCAATGACATAATCCGCCATCCCCGCAACTTCCGGAGAACATTCGGGATGGACCATGACCAGGGCCTGAGGGTATTCCTGTTTTGCCTTGCTGACAGTATCCGCCTGCAGTCCATCGTGGGCGTAGCAATACCCCGGCCATAGGATTACTTCCTTGTCTGTCCTGTCAGCAACAAATTGACCCATGTTGCGGTCAGGCACAAAGATGATCTTTTGTTGCGGCAAGGAGCCAACCACTTTCAAAACGTTGGCAGATGTGCAACAGATATCGGATTCCGCCTTAATCGCTGCGGATGTATTGACATAACAGACAACCGCTGCGTCGGGATGCTGTTCTTTTAATGTCCTCAGTCCCTCCACTGTAACCATATCTGCCATGGGACAGCCTGCCGTAGGTTCCGGAAGCAGGACTGACTTGTCGGGAGAGAGGATTGCTGCAACCTCCGCCATAAAGCTAACACCGCAAAAAACAATGACATCTGCGTCTGTTGACGCTGCCTGCCGACTTAAGCCAAAAGAGTCACCAACGTAATCAGCCAGGTCTTGAACCTCTGCCGGTTGATAAAAATGACTTAAGATGATTGCATTTTTCTCCTGCTTTAACCTTTCTATATCTGCCACCAATTCGCAACCCATCTCTATTGCCCCCTCGGAAATGCTGTAACAATTATCCTTCAAATACTTTGGCTTGTCAATTTCTGCGCCCGGGAAGGGATTTTTGCACTTTTAGTCGAATTCTTTGAGGTCAGACTTGGAGGGAAGAGCATGTTAAATAATTTGTTGTCCAATCCCGTTACCCGCACTTTTTTCGCATTGGTCTTTGCAATCGTCGCGGTCCTGGGTTCCTTCTTTACTTACGTAACTGCACCCGAGGATTTCGGTAACACCAGTGTCCAGTTCGATGTCGACTCTATCTATTATTTTGCCGACAGCTGGAAGGTAGCCTATGATTACGCTGAAATCACCTTTTTCTCGGGAACACTGGTCATCCCCGCTTATCATCACGGCCGGGTAGTGGCGGTGCTGTTAATTCCCCCTGCAGAACAGCCGGGGACAATCCGCCTGTCTTTTCCCTCAGAGCACAGAGGAGATCTGCCGGAAAAAATCGACGATAACCTGGAACAGGGCTTGATTGTGCTTGACCATGCGGATTACACAAAGATTTTGCGGGATTCCGGGGACACCATTCTCTTGCGGGCTGATGAAGTCACTGAAGCGGAAATGCCCAGCCATTATCTCGCCCGGCAGTTGGAACACGGGTACAACCTCCTTACCAGCTATGATATCTTCGGCTATACCAACTGGCTGCTGCCAACACCGCAGACGGTGCTGTTGAGGCTGTGGGGACAGCGCCTGGGCATGGTGACATATTATGAAGATGCCCGGGTTATTGTCAGGGCCCCGGATTTTTCGTTGAACTTTAAGCATCCTGAAATTGACGACCTGTTTTACCCTCCGGAAAGTTATCGGGGCCGGGCCATTGTATATATGATATTTTTGGCCATGGCCGCCGTCAGTTTAATTGCCTTTATTGCCGGTGGTCTGGAGGTCAGGGAAAAGGAGGTAAAAGGCCGGTATAATGTTTTGCAGACCAGCGCCGCCCTTGTAGGAGCGTTGGTATATGCTGCAGCCCTCACTGCCTTCAACCATTTTTTTCAGCCCTCCCCTTACGCCGCAGCGGCTTTATGGCTGCTTCCCCTGATGGGGGTCATCATATGGGCGCGAAAAGATCGCCTGGAGCTGAACTTTTTCGGCATCTCCACCCGCGGGTTGGGCACTGGGCTTATCGCTGCCGTCAGTGTCTGCATTTTTATCGCACTGGGCTCAGCATTTTCTCTGCCTGTAGGGCTGAAGTTTAATTACATGCTCCTGCCTATGGGGCTGGCAATCCTCCTCAGAGAAGCCCTTATCCGGGGTTTTTGCCAGCGGGTAATCTCCCACTGGCTGCATCCCCTGGCTGGCCTGTTCATCGTCTCGGGGGCATGGGCTGTGATTGCAGTTCTTACCGGGCCAGGTACAATTGGCATCCTGCCCTTGGTGTCTGCCCTCGGCATGTCCCTGGTAGTGGGTTATCTCTACTACTGCTCCAAGAATCTCATCGCCGCCTGCGTGCTGGCGGCATTGCTGGAACTGGCGCCAATGATAATCAAATTCTAGTAACAAAGGGGCTGTTGCACTAACGGCCCTTGAAAAGCACACAAAAGACGGCAACTGGTAGTACCCAGAAGCCGTCTTTTGCTGTAAAATATAGT
>JAAYHI010000174.1 GCA_012727415.1 Bacillota bacterium | reverse complement strand
GGTGATTCCCTACCGG
Organism: Bacillota bacterium; assembly: GCA_012727415.1. GTDB lineage: Bacteria > Bacillota > Proteinivoracia > UBA4975 > UBA4975 > UBA4975. The sequence continues at coordinate 2,194 of JAAYHI010000174.1, read as the reverse complement.
GTAGGTGTGGGGATTGGCGCCCATGGGGGACCTGGGGTGCTGGGAGCCTGCTATTATAACCGGGATTTTTAAGGCCAGTCTGGCCTTTTTTGTTTATTTTCTTTGCTCCTGACGCAAATTAACAGCAGAAGGAGGGGCAATAATGCGCACTTTTTTGCTGTCGCTTGTCATCATCGCCCTGCTGGCGGCGCCAGCCTTTGCCGAAGATACTGAACTGGGGGACGGACGTTGGTTTACACTGTACACCAGTGAGAACAAGGTTTTGCTGCGGACGGGAATCCGCATTCAGGTGGGTGACCGCTTTCTTGACTCCGACAACCGCTTTTATCATGTGTACAAAGTGGACACCGAGCGCTTGCGGGCCTGGGCCCGGGAAGTTGACCGGGAAGGGGCGCGGTCTGTCTCTCCCGTCCAGGGGCTGCCCGGGGCGGATAATTATAAGATCGCAGTCTACCACACCCACAGCGGGGAAAGCTATCTCCCCTCCGACGGGGTGGATTCAACTGATAAGGAGCAAGGCGGTGTCTATAAAGTAGGGCGGCAGCTAAGCAGCAGGCTGGAGAAGCAGGAAAGGGTCGATGTCATTCATTGTCAGGATACCTTTTTTCCCTATTCCGGCTCTTATCGCCGCTCCCGGGTTGCAGCCCTCAATTTGGTGGAAGGGGGAGATCTCGACGCCATCTTCGACCTGCACCGGGATGCCGCCCCGCCGGAGGAGTACTACCGGGTGGTAGAGGATATGCAACTGACCCAGGTAATGATTGTCCTGGGGACCCAGAACCCTGTGCATCAGGTCAATGAAGAATTCGCCTGGCAACTGAAAGAGACAGGGGATTCCATGTATCCCGGCTTGGTTAAGGGAATCTTTTACGCCCAGGGGGATTACAATCAGGACCTGCATCCCCGGGCACTGCTTCTGGAGGTGGGTGCCCATACAAACAGCAGACAACAGGCGGAAATTGGCGCCCGCGCCTTTGCCGATGTGGTCTATGTCACCCTCTACGGCTCACTGCCCGAGGACACTGAAACGGAAAAAGAAATCAAGGAGAACCCGCAGTTGCAGCCCACTGCCGACCCGCCTTCCGGCAGCAAAGGTGGGGTCCTCAAAGGCCTGCTGACTCTGGTGGGATTGCTGGGGCTGGGAGGGATTGCTTTTCTGTTTCTTAGCGTCGGCAGTTGGCAGGGAGTCAAGGACACCGTAAGCCATTTTTTCCGGGTGGAATTCCGGGATGTGGTCAGTGCCATTCCCTGGCATAAATTTCATCCCCGTTATTTAATCCGCCAACTGAAATCCATGAGGCTGGGGGGCGGCGCCCCTGAATTCTTTAAACGAATCCGGGACTGGTGGCAGCAGCTGCTTAAGCCCAGGAATCGCCTGTAACTTGACGTTGGTGAATTTGCAGGCTAGCATATTAGTAACATATGCTAAAGCGAGGCAAAGAAAATGAAACTTGTCGCAGACCTTCATGTGCACAGTATAGCCAGCGGACATGCTTACAGCACCATCGGGGAAAATGCGCAAGCAGCAAAGGCCAAGGGCCTTCAGCTGATTGCCATTACCGACCATGGGCCCGCCATGCCAGGGGCACCCCATCCCCTTCACTTCGGCAACCTGCGGGCATTGCCCCCGGTTATTTCCGGCGTAAGGGTATTGCGGGGGGCGGAGGTCAACATCGTCGACGCCGACGGCAATATCGACTTGAGGGGACGTTTTCTAAAAACTCTCGACATTGTCCTGGCTGGTTTTCACCAGGATTGCATTGAGCCAGGGAGCGCAGAAGATAATACCCGGACACTGGTAAAGGCCATGGCCAGCGGACTGATAGATGTCGTCGTCCATCCAGGCAACCCCGTCTTCCCCATAAACTTCGAGTTGGTTGCCCAAGCGGCGGCTCAGCACAATGTGCTGCTGGAATTAAACAATGTCTCCCTGGGGGGAGTTATTCGCAAGGGCAGTGAGAGAAACTGCCTGGCCCTGGCCCGTATTATCGCCAGGCTGGGAAGCAAGGTCTGTCTGGGCAGCGATGCTCATTTTTCCAGCGCAGTGGGAGAGTTGGCGGAGTCAGCCCGGTTAGCACAGCAAGCAGGGCTGGAGCCTGACCAAGTTGTCAATACCTCAATGGAAGCCATCGACAGATTCCTTCGCCTGCGGGGGCGTAAGGGCCTGTCCCTGTAAGTTTATGGGAAAGGGAGG
>JAAYHI010000014.1 GCA_012727415.1 Bacillota bacterium | reverse complement strand
TGGAGGAAGAGGCAGTCAAGGTGCTGGGAAACTATGCCGCCAATGGCCGGGAGGCAGTGAACATTGTCCAGATAGCTGCCGGAGTGGTCTTTAATGAAGGCAGAAAGGAAATCACTGTGCAGGATGTGGAATGGGTGGGAAACAGCTGCCAAATTCAGCCCCGGACTGAGACTGCACTGCTGCCTGTCCCCATGGTGGGCACAGTGATGGGATTGGCGGTATACGGACCCAACCTGGGTTCTCTCCTTGAAATTGAAGCTTCCGCCGTTTATAAAGGCCCGGGGCAGGGCAAGCTGGTGGTTACCGGCGCAGTTGATGAAGAGGAACTGACCGGCGGAAGCGGACGCACCATTAAGCGCAAGAGCATGGCCAGGGGTTCGGTGGAAAATGTCCTGACAGTGCTGGACAATGTCCTGGGGGCAGGCAGCGAGGATTATTGCATCCACGTCAATTTTCCCGGGGGGATTCCTGTCGACGGCCCCTCGGCGGGAGTTGCCATCGCCGTTGCCATTTACTCGGCTATCAGCGGCAAAAAGGTAGATAACCATTGTGCCATGACGGGGGAGCTTTCCATCCAGGGCAAGGTAAAGCCTGTGGGGGGTATAGTCGCCAAGGTGGATGCCGCCTGCCAGGCGGGAATCCGGCGGGTATTCGTCCCCAGAGATAATTGCCTGAGCATTTTTGCCGACTACAGCGATGTGGAGATAATTCCTGTGGACACTATAGAAGAAATATTAGAAATGGCTTTGCTGACCGCTGGGGGAGCGGTGCGCCTTGAGGGCAGCATGGCAGTTTCGGCTCAGGGTGTGAGTTGACTTCCCGGCGGCTCTGTATTAGGTTAATAAGTAAAAGGGGGTGGCCAAATGAAAAAAAACACGAAAGTCTTGCCTTTACTGGCCCTGCGGGGGATTTTGGTCTTTCCCAACATGATAATGCACTTGGATGTAGGACGGGAGAAGTCAGTGGCAGCGCTGGAGAAGGCCATGGTGGAGGATAACGAGATCTTCTTGGTCAGTCAGCGCCAGGCCAATCTGGATGATCCCGCGCCTGAGGATTTGTATACTGTGGGCACTGTGGCCGGCATCAAACAAATACTGAAACTTCCCGGGGGCACCGTCCGCGTGCTGGTAGAAGGGATTTCCCGGGCAAAAGTATCAGATTTTCTTGAGTGGGAGCCCTTATTCCTGGCAGAAGTTGAAGTGCTGGCAGAGGACAGCACTGTCACCTCGAATACAGAAATCTACATGCGGGCGCTGTTGCATCAGTTTGAACGCTACATAAAGATGAGTAAAAAAATCCCCGCCGATACTCTGCTTTCTGTCTCGGAAGTAGAGGAGCCGGGCCGGCTGGCGGATCTCATTTCCACGCATTTGTCCCTGAAGATTGAGCAGAAGCAGCAGGTGCTGGAGGCTGTTGCCATCGATCAGCGTCTGGAACTGCTTACAGAAATACTGGCCCGGGAAAATGAAATGCTGGAAGTGGAGAGGCGGCTGGGGGCCAGGGTTCGGAAACAGATGGAATCCAATCAGCGGGAATACTACTTGCGGGAACAGCTGAAGGCCATCCAGAAGGAATTAGGGGAAAGGGACGGAGTCTCAGAAGATGTGGAGCATTTCCGCAATCTGCTGGCTGAGGCAGTCATGCCCGATGTTGCCAGGGAAAAGCTGGAAAAGGAAATCGACCGCCTGGAGCGGACTCCCCCGGCAAGCCCGGAAAATGTTGTGCTGCGCAATTATCTGGAGTGGACCCTGTCCTTGCCCTGGGGCAAAGAGAGCGAGGATCGCTTAGACCTGAAAAAAGCTGCCAATATCCTCGACCAGGACCACTATGGCCTGGAAAAGGTCAAGGAAAGAATTCTGGAATTCCTTGCCGTGCGCAAGTTGGCAGACAGATTAAAGAGTCCAATAATTTGCCTTATAGGGCCGCCAGGGGTGGGGAAAACTTCTCTGGCTAAATCTGTGGCCCGTGCCCTGCAAAGGGAATTTGTCCGCATCTCCCTGGGGGGAGTGCGGGACGAGGCTGAAATTCGCGGCCACCGCCGCACATATATTGGGGCGATGCCCGGCAGAATTATTCAGGGCATGCGCCAGGCAGGCACCTCCAATCCCGTTTTTCTCATGGATGAAGTGGACAAAATGAGCACCGATTTCCGGGGCGACCCTTCTGCCGCCCTGCTGGAAGTGCTCGATCCCGAACAAAACAGCTCCTTCTCGGATCACTACATTGAAGT
>JAAYHI010000173.1 GCA_012727415.1 Bacillota bacterium | reverse complement strand
TGTTCATACATTCACTCCTCGTATGCTGAGATGGGTACCTGATATTTACAGCGGGGACAGCTTCTTTGGGATAAGAAAACCTTTGTCACTGTGCCCCGTTGAATTAGAAGTTGCCCGCACTGAGGACTATAGGTTCCGGCAGAGTAGGAGCCGGGAAGGTTGCCGGTATAGACGAAGTCCAGCTTTTGCCGGGCTATCTCTGCCAGGTCCTCAATCAGGTCCGGCGGGGTGGCAGGCTGTTGCCACTGCCGGGCTGGATAATAGCGGGACAAATGCAGGGGAATCTGGCGGTTGAGGGTGGCCAGGAAGGTGCTGAGGGATTCTACTTCCTCTGCCCCGGCATTCTCACCCTGGATCAGGAGAGTGGTGACTTCCACATGGCATTTGCCCACGGCGGCGGCAATGGCCTCCTTAACGGGCTGGAGGCTACCCTTGCAGTTGGCCCGGTAAAACCGGTTACTGAAGGCCTTGAGGTCTATATTCAAAGCGTCAATGTGCTCAAGGAGTTGCAGCCATGGCTCCAGGCGAATATAGCCGTTAGTGACCAGGACGGTCTTCAAACCCCGCCTGCGAGCCTCCTTGGCCCCTGCCAGGACATATTCATACCAGACAAGGGGTTCGGTATAGGTAAAGGCGATGCCGATATTGCCCCGACTCTTTGTGGCCGCGGCTAAATCCGCCAGTTCAACCGGGCTCAATGTCTGCACAGGATACTCTCCCCGGACGCTGGCCCAATTTTGGCAAAAGCCGCAGTCAAGATTGCACCCTCTGGAACCGGCGGAGAGAATGAGGCTGCCGGGGAAAAAATGATAGAGGGGCTTTTTCTCGATGGGGTCGAGGGCAAGGCCGCTGACTTCCCCATAGTTCACCGCCCATAGTTTACCGCAAATATTTTTGCGCACCTGGCAACGGCCGCTGCCCCGGGGAGGGATGGTGCAGTCATGGGGGCAAAGCAGGCAGTGAACCTGCTCCCCTGCCTTTTCCCAGTATAGCGCTTCCTGCATCTTTAGTAGTGCCTTTCAACTGTAAAGGTGTACAGTTGGGTCTCGCCGGCCTTTTCCCTGGGGATACCTGCCTTGCGCAGTACTATTTCCAGCTGCTCTTCGGGAGCATCCACTCCCGGCAAATCTGGCAGCAGCAATCCCCTGCGCCCTCGCCACTGCGCAATTAAGCCCAGCCGCGAAGGATCCAGCTCCGCGTAGGTTGCGGGAACGGGCTCTGACAAGATGTCTACACTGACGGACAGCTGATCCAATTCGGCAATAGTCACCCGGTCAAAGCGGGGGTCGGTGGTTGCTGCGGCGATGGCATTGGCGATAATTTCGGCCCCCAAGTGCTCATGCTTGGGCTCAATGGTGCCAATGCAACCCCTGAGCTGGTCGTCCAGCTTTAAGCTGACAAAGGCAGCCCCCGGCTGGTCCAATGGGGGTTCAGGAGATTCCAGTTCCAGTGTTTCTCCCGTCAGCAGATAATGGCGAATGGCCTTTCGCGCCAGTTGGGTATAGACACTGCGGTCTTCGGGCTGGTTGTGGGGAAAAGTCAGTCCCTGCCGGGGACCATTTCCCAGAGTGAAGAGGGCAACCAGGTAGCCCACGCCAAAGGGACCCTGGTAACTGAGGACCCGGCTGTTGCTTTCTCTGCCGTCTAAGGCCCCCAGCAAAGTGATTAAGGGGCGCCAGCCGCATTCAGCCGCCCGTTGGCGCAGTTCCGGGGGGATGGCCAGCACGGCTTGGTAATCGCTGGCTTGCAAAGCGGTGACCACGGCCTCATCAAACTCTACCCCGGCGGGATTGTAAGGAGAAGGGCCATTTTCGCTGAGACAATGGGACATGTCGCCGCTGGCTATGAGGGCAACTTCTTTCTCCCCTGCTGCTGCAGCCAGGACCTTGCCAATGTCATAACATTGGCGGGGGAAAAGGCCGCCGATGCGAATGCATACTACCTTCCCCTTCCAGCCTGCCTGCTGCAAATACCACAGGGGAACCATAGTTCCGTGATCTAAGCCGGTACTGTAGCGATGGCTGGCCAACTGCCGGGAATGAACCATAACCAGGGGCAGTCCTTTGGAAGCCGCCAGGGTCTCTGCCTGGCGGCAGTAGTCTGTATCTGCCTCCCAGGTCATGGAGACAGCAGAGCCAAAGGGGGTAAAGTCTCCCTGCAAAGTGTCCCAGCCCGTCATGGTGTATGCATCGGAGAATACCGGGCCGTGGGGAGTCACGACCAGCACTGTACTTGGTTGAGCTTCAACCAGATGGGCAGCCAGTTGTCGGTACGCCTGGTCTGTTTGGGCCGCCTCCGGCTTATATTCATCCCCTACACCCTCAATGAGCAGCGGAGGATGGGGGACAAAGCCGGCAAATACTATTGGGCACATAACATTCGCCT
>JAAYHI010000172.1 GCA_012727415.1 Bacillota bacterium | reverse complement strand
GGTAAGGATAGATACAATTTTGCGTCCATAAGCTAACAGCAGAAAAATCGCGGCAATAGCTACTAAAGCCTTCAGCAGTTTATTTTTTTCGTCCATTTCGCCACCTCATGTTACTATTATTCAACACCAGCAAGCTGCATCCCTGCCTGCCCCAAAGAAAATGCCTGTTAAAGCTATATGTTGCAACAAAAATATCATACCCGAAAAAAACCCTTACGCAAAAAAACAGACACTTGGGTGTCTGTGCTAATATTTTAATACCTTTCTCCTTAAGCGCTTATAGCCCTGATAGATTATATTTTTCTCGTACTTCTTATCAATACGGTAGCGTCGCAAAGCTGCTGCCGGCAAGCGATAGGATAGGCCGTCTGGACATAGTAAATATCGGATAAAGAAAATTCCCGAAGACAGCGTACAAGCCCGCGGTGGAACCGGCTTTGTCCAGTTCATAATAGGTCAATCATGCAAGCCAATTTTTACTGTCGAAGTTATTAATGGAATAATGAGGTATTCGACATCTACAATTCATATCCTTCATTTTCCACAAAAAAAACCCTTCCAAAGAGGGTTATTTTCTTTGCTGAGCAAGCATGTAAGCCGGGTTCTGTACTTCTCGCGAAGCAGCAGCCATCTATCTCGACTGCCAGTTGCCTGACAGCTCCAGCGACCATACCCAAGGGGCGGACGGGCCATCCTCAATCCCTTCTACTTGGTCTTGCTCCGGGTGGGGTTTACCAAGCCAGCCAGTCACCTGGCTGCTGGTGCGCTCTTACCGCACCGTTTCATCCTTACCCCCGAAGGGGCGGTTTGTTTTCTGTGGCACTTTCCTTAAGGTCACCCTCACTGGACGTTATCCAGCACCCTGCCCTATGGAGCCCGGACTTTCCTCAGTTTAAAAAAACTGCGGCTGCCCAGCTTGCTCAGCTTCCTTCAATAGAGTAACACAGACTGCAATATTGGTCAAAGTCAATCTGTGCCAATTTTAAATTGATATTATTTTTTCTTTGCCATTTCCAAGGCAATTTTTGCCAGGCGGCTGCCTGCTTCTGGCTTGCCAAGAGCTTTTGCCGCTGCCGACATTTTTTTCAGTCTCTCGGAATCTTCTACGAGGGAGCGAATTTCTTTGGTAAATTTTTCAACTGTCAATTGATGTTCCTCAATTACCAAGGCTGCTCCCGCATCTTCCATGGCCCGGGCATTGTGCAACTGATGGTCATCGGTGACATTTGGCGAGGGCACCAGCAGAGCAGGACAGCCGGAAACCGTCATCTCGTGAACCATTCCCCCGGCGCGGGCGACAATGAGGTCACAGGCTCCCATAGCCTGAGGCATATTGTGATGGTAGTCGATGATCCTGTATCTTTCTCGCAGGTCGGGACCGGGGTCTTGCCGTTCCCACTCTTCCATTACTCGTTGATAGTAACGGCTGCCGGTAATGTGCATCAAGATTACATCCGGGTCTGCCAGGATGTCTTTGGCAGCTTCCAGGATAACCTGGTTGAGCTTAAGAGCGCCGCCGCTGCCTCCGACAACCAGCACTAATTTTTGCTTATCCCTTAACCCCATTTGTTCCCGGTAACGCCGGGAATCTCCTTCAAAAAACTCCCTGCGCACTGGATGGCCCGTAACCACCACTGCTGCGCCGGATTTCAGCCCCTTGACAGCTGCTCCATGGCTTACTGCCACCCGCGTCACCCGCCGGGAAAGCAGCCTGGTAGTAAGGCCGGGAAAGGCGTTTTGCTCATGGATGAGGGTGGGGATCTTCAGCAATGTGGCTGCAAACACCACGGGCCCCGAAACATAGCCTCCGGTTCCTACAACAATGTCGGGATCAAATTCCCGGATTATTTTTTTGGCTGCAATGACTGAAGTCAGGGCTTTATAAATTGTGACAAAGTTCTTTAAGGTAATACGGCGGATAAGATAGCGCACGTCGACGAATTTTATTTCATAGCCCAAGGGGGGAACGACCTTGCTTTCCAGTCCCCGCTTGGTGCCGACAAAGAGAATTCTGGCTGCAGGGTTCAGGCGCCGGATCTCATCAGCGATGACAATTGCCGGGTAAGCATGGCCGCCTGTACCACCGCCAGTTATAAGTACTTTTACATTTTCTTCAGTCATATGTAATCTCCTCATTCCTGCTCTACTTCATCTCTGGCAATTAATATTCTGCCGCAATTAATGCAACGGGTATACTGGCCGCTTTTTTTTAAGGCGTTGACATTGAGGACAGTTTGCGTGATGCCGCAAGCGCTGCAGTTTTCACCGACGAGAAGCGCCATTGGCCCTTTCTTCTGTTTAACCAAATCAATGTAAATATCCATCATGGATTCGGGAATGCTTTGGCGCAACTGTTCCCGCAGCTCTTTTAAGGCAGCATATCTTTCTCTTACCTCTTCATTGCGTTGAGAAAAACGGCTGAGTCTGGACTTTCTTTGCTCATCCAGACGTTGAAAGCGCACCGTTTCATTGGCAATCCGTTGTTCCAAATCGTCTAAGCGCTGTATATAGCTCAGCTGCTCCTCCTCCAATAGATCTTTGCGCCGGAGCAGTTGCTCAATATTCTGCTGGATGGAGATCAATTCCTTGCTTTGAGAGCCTCCCTCATACAATTGGCTATTGAACTGTTCCAGCTTGCGGCCTATGTCTGCAACCTCAGAGACAATTTCATCATATTCCGCTTTGTTCTGCTCCCACTCCTTCCGGGCCTCACTGATGCCAGCCTGTATTTCCGCCAAATCCTCCCCTGTATCTCTGTTCATCAATTCTTTGATTTGATTCCACTCTTTGCGGAGCTTCACCATCTCGACCTCGGTTTTCTGCAGTTGCCACAATTCTTTCAAGTGACTCATGGCCTTTCCTCCCCCATTTCCCCTTGCACAGTCTGTATCCAAAAGGGATCTGTGCCGGGATACTTGATGATGGCAATCTCCTTCAAATTGTCCTGAAGATAGGATTCGAGAACTTTGATGACGGGAAACTCACTGGCATAATGCCCAGGATCGACCAGGCTCAAACCCAGCCCCGCCGCTTCCAAAGCAGCATGGTGCCCCACATCTCCGGTAACCAGCACATCTGCGCCGCTGTAGTGAGCCAGGGTGACCAGGTCGCCGCCGCTGCCCCCGCATACTGCAACTTTGCTTACTTGCCTTGCCTTTTCTCCGCATACCTTCACGGCAGGGCAGCCCAGCATTTTCGCCAGCCTGGCAGCGAAATCTCCCAGGGCCATCGGTTGAGGCAAATGCCCTATCCTTCCCAGGCCGTGCTCCCCCTTGTTTTCCAGGGGGACAATGTCATAGGCGACTTCTTCATAGGGATGAGCCTTTTTCATTGCCGCCAGCACTGCCGCAAGCTGGCTGCGTTGCACAAGGGTTTCTAATTTGTATTCAGAAACCTCTTCCAGCTGGCCCTGCTGGCCCAGCCAGGGGTTCGCTCCCTCCCGGGGCAGAAACTGACCGCGGCCCGGGGAGGCAAAAGTGCAATGAGAATAGTTGCCCATCCAGCCTGCCCCTGCATCCCCCAGGGCTGTACGCACTTGCTCCAGATGGCTGTCGGGAACATAGACAGCAAGCTTGCAATAATCACCCCTGTCCTTGTCCAAAACCTGAATATCCTGAAGTTGCAGCAAGGCAGCCAGGGCATCGGAAACCCCGCCGGGGATGACATCGAGATTTGTGTGCATGGCATAAATACATATTCTGTTTGTCAAAGCCCCGGCAATGCATGCACCGACTGGTGTTGAGGCATCGATGCGAGAAAGTTTATGAAAGATCAGGGGATGATGGGAGAGAATAAACCCGCATTTTTCTTTGCTTGCGTACTCCACAACTTCCTGAGTGACATCCAGGGCCAGCAGAATCTTGTCCGTCTGCCAGGAAAGGCTTCCCACCTGCAGACCGGAGTTGTCCCAGTCCTCCTGCAGGTGCAAAGGAGCCAGCTGTTGGAGGAGGGAGACGATTCGTCCTGCTTTTACAGACATTGTAAGACCTCTCTCATAGCCAAAATTTCTGCCTTCAGTTCTGCTATGCGTTCCTGGGCTGCAGGAGAATTTGAATACTCTGCTCCTGCCAGGGCAGCCTCCTTGTGTTCCAGCCTCTGCTCCAGCATTGGCTTTAAAAGAGGATGTTTCCTGGCCACCAGAACCGGCCCCAAGGAAAGATACTTTTCCTGGGCAAGAGCAGTCTCCCCTGTCCAGCGGGCAACAACTACTTCGTAGAAGTTGCTCTCCTCCAGAGCAATATCTTCTTCTGTAATGGCAAACCCCTTTTCCGCCAGCCAGGTCCGCACCTTGCCGACACAAGTCATGGGCTGGAGAATGAGAAGGATGCCTTTCTGTAAAAACTCTAGCCCATCTGCCAAAATTGAGCATATGGTATCGCCGCCCAAGCCGGCAATAATAATGACATCAATATCGTCCTCTTTCCTCAGGACGGTGAGCCCCTCCCCCAGGCGCAACTCAGCCAGCTGCTGGAGCCGGAAGAGCTCTAAAGTTTCCGCCGCTGCCTGTAAGGGGCCCGGGCGGCTGTCGGTGGCAATGACACCGGAGCTGATGTGGTTCATCAGCAGGTAGACAGGAATATATGCATGATCAGTGCCGATATCTGCCACCCGGGACCCTGGAGGCACCTTGTCGGCAACAGCAAGCAACCTGGGCGTCAATTTCATCTCCACCACCCCCCAAACTATATCCAAAGAAAAGAAATTATCATTATAGTATATTTCCATATCCTGCAGGGAAATTCCTTTATTGCAGCTTCACAGCGAGTTTCTGCTACCCTTCCTCAGTCGGGTAAGGAAGCAGCAGAACCGTCCCCATGCTTCCGTTCCCGCAGAAGTGATGAACGCGCAGCAGTTATTGAACATATTTTCTATACTTCTCAAAGATTATCCTGCAGCAGCAGCGGCAGCCATTCTCCGGTGCGGCACCAATGCAAGGAAGCAACAACTCCCGCGCTTCTAACAAAACGATTACAATGGATTGACAAGTTATGAAAGATTGCCTACCATGAATATGGGAGCATGTTCCAAGCAAGCCACAATACTACCATTTCTCCATGAGTTTGGCCATGTCCTCGGGCTTGGTCATGTTGGCTTTTCATTACTGCCTGACACTAGAGCGCATATGATGTACTATACCTACACAAAAGCTAAACCATTGCACGCTCACGACATTCAGGCACTCGTGGCCATTTACGGCCCCTAAATCTTAAAATAATCTTTCCTAATTTCATGTTACCCGCTCCCACTTGAAGATGGGATAGATAGTTTGTGCGAACCATAGATAAACTATAAAGGAGGTGCTAAACCATGAAAAAAGCATTCCCGGTAGTGATGGTGGTTCTGGTGATTGCCTTAGCTTATACTATGCCGAAAATCCTTGGGGGCCCCGGGGAGAAGGATGCAGCCTTTTATACTGCTGATTTAAAGGAAGGAAGCAATACCACTTTCATTGCCGAACCCAATGAAAGTGATGGTATCGTCTTACACGCAACCAGCTTATACGAAGTCAGAGATTTAAAGCAGCAAGCTAAAGAGTCGACAATCATTGTCAGAGGCCGTGTCAGTGCAATCCTGGGCACAGTTGAAACT
>JAAYHI010000171.1 GCA_012727415.1 Bacillota bacterium | reverse complement strand
CCTCAATCCCTTGTCCGGTAGTATATAATTCTATATAACGGAATCAGCATTACTGAGCCAAGTCTTACCATTGGAGTGATTTCCATGCACAAGAATCGCCTTGTCCTTCGTTCCGCAGCCCTTACAGTCATCCTTGCCTTGGCTTTCCTGCCTCCCGGTGCCCATCCCCGGCAGATTACTGTCGTTACAGAACAGGGAGAGATTGAAGTGTTGTCCACCAGGACAGTGGTGGCAGATATATTGACTGATGCCAATATCAAGGTGGATCCAGAATATCAACGGGTATCACCGGCCCTGGAGGCGGAGATTCAATCCGACTGCATTGTCATTGAAAGCGGCAAACAGGTGGTCATTGCTGAACATGGCAGGGAGCGCGCCGTTATTACCTGGGCCAGTACCGTTGCAGGGCTGCTGGCGGAGCAAGGCATCAACTGCCAGGGGGATTTGCTCAACTGTCCCCCGGAACAAAGGATTGTTCCTGGCATGAAAGTGAATATTGTCAGGGTAGATACCAGGCTGGTCACCGAAGAAGTGCGCATTGCGGCGAAAACAACCTATAAGAGTGACCACACTCTGGAACAGGGCAAGAAAAAGGTCAAAGTCCAAGCCAGGGACGGCAAGAAACTGGTCACTTATGAAATAATCTGCCATGATGGCATTGATGTGTCGAAACGGGTTATCAAGGAAGAGGTTGTCGTCCCGCCTGTTGCCGGGGTAATCCTCAAGGGGACCAAATCAATATCCCGGGGAACAACGGGAAAAGCAGTGGAGGGAATTGCCTCCTACTACGGGGCAGAGCTCCATGGCAGGAGAACTGCCAGCGGCGTCCCCTTTGACATGTATGCTTTTACCGCTGCCCACAGGACACTGCCCTTCGGCACCCGGGTAAAAGTAACGTACCTGGCCACCGGCAAGTCAGTGACAGTGGTTATAAACGACAGGGGGCCATTTATCGCCGGCAGAATCATCGACCTTTCGGCGGCAGCGGCAAAGGCTATAGGCCTGTATGCCGACGGCGTAGGCCGGGTAAGAATAGAGATTCTTCAATAAGGAGGGGGCTGTCGCTGGTGCGACAGCCCCTGTTGTAATCCAATATATAATTTGTTGTAAGTGTACTCGTTGTTAAACAACCGAAGTAAATGTGTTAAAATTTACATGGTTTTTTTCGCCAGTACAGATAAAGGATGGAACATTTAGGTCCGACCAACATTCCCGCGCGATTCCTTGGTGGCCCTTTAGCATTTATTCTGTTTTGTGGCGGAAATAATCGCAGCTGTGGCGGGGAAGGTATTGGCCTGCATTGGTGATGAGTACCTTTCCGTTTTCTGCAGCCAGTTGGCCCCGCAAGAAAACTGCCTTGGGGCGTCCCTGGACTTTTAGCCCTTCATAGGGAGTGTAGTCGACATTTTGCAGTTGCGTGGCGGCAGCAATGGTTACTTCAGCGTTGGGGTCCCAGACGACGATGTCGCCGTCGCTGCCCTCGGCAATTTTCCCTTTTTGAGGATACAGCCCGAAGAGGCGGGCGGTGTTTTCCGCCAAGCTGGCGACAAATTGGTTTTCGCTGATGCGGCCAGCTGCGACTCCAAAGGAATACATGAGGACAGGTCGGTGCTCTATTCCCGGCAGGCCGTTGGGGATTTTGCTGAAATCATCATGGCCCAACTCCTTTTGCCCTTTCCAGTTAAAGCTGCAATGGTCGGTGGAAATGGTATCGATGTTGCTTGCAGCCATGGCCTGCCAGAGGGCAGCCTGACTGGACCTGGAACGCAGGGGCGGGGAGCAGACGTATTTGGCCCCTTCAAAATCAGGGAGACAATAGCTGGAATCATCCAGGATGAAGTACTGGGGGCAGGACTCGATATAGATTTCGCCCCCTCGCTGCCTTGCCCTCAGGGCTTCCTGCAGACCTGCCTCGCTGCTGAGGTGGACAATGTTGACTGGAGCTTCTGACAATTGCCCGATGTAGGTAAACCGGGATACGGCCTCGGCTTCTGCCAGATCCGGCCGGGAAAACGGGTGATGACAGGGGGCTTTTTTCCCTTGCCGGAGCAAGGAAGCGGTAAGCCTGTTGACGATGTCGCCGTTTTCGCAGTGGGCGCCGACGATGCCCTGGATCTCTTTCACCTTGCGGAGAATGTCAAAAACTTCGCCGTCACTGACCCGGAGATTGTCATAAGCCAGATAGACTTTGAAGGAGGTAACCCCGGCAGCTGCCATGTCCGGGATTTCTTTGGCCACAGCCGGGGTCCACTCGGTAATGGCCATGTGAAAGCCATAATCGCAGGCAGAAACCCCTTGGGCCTTTTCCTGCCATGCTTCCAGGGCGGCATTGAGGGTACCGCCCTTATCCTGAGTGGCAAAGTCTATGATTGTCGTAGTGCCCCCGGCTATGGCCGCCCTGGTGCCGGTTTGAAAATTATCGGCGGTGACACATG
>JAAYHI010000170.1 GCA_012727415.1 Bacillota bacterium | reverse complement strand
TTCCCATAGTCCGAAAAACGCCCTCCTTAAAAAAATAAATTTATACTTTTATAATAACACGTCAACATTAAAAGGGGAATGAGGGTGCCCTTGACGGAAAACTTTGCACCGCCCCATGGCCTGGAAAGCTGAGAGCTTGACACCGTCGAGTGATTGCGAAGTATTGACTTTTTGCCTGAATGGGTGTAGTATGTATTACGGTTAAGTAGAGGCTACCTGGCTTCTCACCTCACATGACGCCTTTTTGGTTGTTACTGGGGTTAAAACAAAAACCTACTGGGTTGGTGTTTTATGGGCAGGTAGCTTCCTGCCCATTTATCATTAGGAGGTGTTATGTTATCAGTAAAGATTTATTGCTCAATGAAGCCATCCGCGCCAAAGAGGTTCGCCTGGTGAGTGAAGACGGCGAACAACTGGGGATTATGCCCCTGAGCAAGGCTCTCGAGATGGCTGGGGAGAGGAATTTGGACCTGGTCAATGTGGCCCCGCAGGCGAAACCGCCGGTATGCAAATTAATGGACTATGGCCGGTTCAAATATGAGCAGAGCAAACGGGAGAAAGAATCCCGGAAAAAGCAACATGTTATTACCGTAAAAGAAGTACAGCTCAGGCCTCAGACCGAGGAACATGACTACCAGGTAAAACTGCGCAATGCCATGAGATTTTTAGCTGATAAGAATAAGGTCAAAGTCAATATTCGTTTCCGCGGCAGGCAGGTAACCCACCCTGAGCAGGGGATGGCTGTTTGCGAGCGTTTTGCCGCCGACCTGGCAGATGTGGCAGTAGTTGAGAAACCTGGACGTTTAGAAGGCCGCAACATGATAATGATATTGTCGCCGAAACAAAGTTCATAGTATAGGAGGATTCCACGTGCCTAAAATTAAATCCCATCGCGGTGCAGCGAAACGCTTTCGGAAGACGGGTACTGGTAAATTTAAGCGCACTCATGCTTATACCAGTCATATTCTTACCAAGAAATCTGCCAAGCGCAAGCGCAATCTGCGGAAAAACACCCTTATCGCTTCGGTGGATCAGAAAAAAGTAGAGCGCATGCTGCCGTACTAAAAGATTTGATTAAGGAGGCTTTTTTAAGATGCCAAGGATAAAACCGGGAGTTCAAACCCGTCAACGCCATAAAAAAGTATTAAAACTTGCCAAGGGATATTTTGGCTCTAAGAGCCGCACTTTTCGCCGGGCTCAAGAGCAGATGCTCAAATCACAGGCTTACGCCTACCGTGACCGTCGCAACCGCAAGCGGGATTTTCGCAAACTCTGGATTGCCAGAATTAATGCTGCCGCTCGCAATAACGGCACTACCTACAGCCAGCTAATGCACTGCATCAAAGAATCTGGAATAAACATTAACCGCAAAATGTTAGCGGATATGGCGATTAACGATGCTCAGGGCTTTAGCCAGTTGGTAGAGCAAGTGTGCGAAAATAAATAGTAAGCGCCCAGGGCGCTTTTCTATTTATGCAGGATTATTATTGTACCACGGCAAATTATAAATACAGGCAAGTCCCGAGGCTATTGGGGGGATGGGAGGTTGGGAAAATGGCCGGAAAAAGAATTACTTCCCGCCAGCATCCGGAGGTCAAGGAACTCATTAAGCTGGGTCAGCGCAAGCAACGCTTGCGCCAGAGCCGCTTTCTGGCTGAAGGGTTGCGCTTGGTGGAGGATGGCCTGGCGGCAGGCTGGGTTCCAGAGAAGGTAATAATATCGCCGCCCCTGTTAAGTGAGCATGCCAGAAAAATAGTGTCCCGCTGGGACTACCCAAGGATGGACCTGGATCCTGAACTCATGGCCTTGGTTGGGGATACCGAGACTTCCCAGGGGGTAATAGCGGTATTTGCCCTTCCTTTCAATGAGCTGGATGCTATTCAAGGGGATCTGGTCCTGGTGTTGGACGGCATCCGGGATCCTGGCAATGCCGGCACCCTGCTGCGCAGCGGTTCCGCCGCTGGCATCAGCGGCATTATCGCTACCGTTGGCACAGTGGACCTCAGCTCCCCCAAGGTGGTGCGGGCAAGTATGGGCGGGATATTCCGGGTACCCTGGGTGATGAATGTCGAGCCGGAGCAGATAGTGAGCTGGGCGAGGGCTGGCCACTGGCAGCTGGTGACTATGGAGCCCCGGGGAGGAATTCCCTTTCATCGCTTTCCCTATGAGGGCAAACTTGCCTTGGTGGTGGGCAGCGAAGCAGAGGGCACAGGGGAGGCAATCGCTGCCGCCTGTTCCGCTGCAATCACTATTCCCATGCCTGGCAACCTGGAATCTTTAAACGCTGCCATGGCGGCAACCCTAGTGCTGTATCAGGCTTTAATATACAGAGGGCTTTGATGTACAAATTGTACAAATTTGAGGACCGTCCCCGATTTGTACGTTCGCGGATTTGTACCGTCCCCGTTGTTATTGCCCTGGGGTTTGTGTTATAATCAGGGAAAATCACCGGGAGGTGCTGGTATGCTCCTTCTTGCTGGATTCTTCTGGCGGCTGTTTGAACTTACCGGATACATCTCGGCGTATATGATTTATAAAAAATTGTCTGTTGAAGAAAGATAATGCGGAAGACCATTACTGCATGAACCGCCGGCTACAGGGAAGAGCGCCTTGACTGAAAGCGCCTGCCGGTGAATGCAGGAATTCCCTTCCAAATCGTTGGGCTGAAGGTCTGCTGGTAGGCTCAAACGGCTGTCCACCGTTATCAGGACCAGAGTGCCCGCCTTTGGCGGGAAAAAGGGTGGTACCACGGAATACCTTTCGTCCCTGACGAGGGGTATTATTTTTTTGAAGGAGGATGTGAAATGAAAGAAAAGCTAACAGCTATACAGGCTCAAGCAGAGCAGGCTATTGCTGCTGCAGAAAGCCTGGCAGATCTGGAAGAAATCCGCCTGAGATTCCTGGGCAAAAAGGGGGAGCTTACTTCTCTGTTGCGGCAAATGGGAAGTCTGCCCCCTGAGGAGCGGCCTGTGGTGGGCAAGCTGGCCAATGAAGTGCGGGATGCTTTGGAAACCGCATTGGCCCGGGCCCATCAGGACCTGGCCCGGGAGGAGCAGGAGCGGAAGCTGGCCCGGGAAAAGGTGGATATATCCTTACCTGGCCGCAAGCCCCTGCGGGGAGCTGTTCACCCTCTGAACCATGTCCGCAGGCGCATCGAAGATATTTTTCTCGGCATGGGCTATACCATTGAAGAGGGCCCGGAAATTGAGTCCGATTACTATAACTTTGTCGCCCTCAACTTGCCCAGGCATCACCCCGCCCGGGATATGCAGGACACCTTCTACATAGATGAAGAAACTGTGCTGCGGACCCATACTTCTCCCGTCCAGGTGCGGACAATGGAAAAGATGTGCCCAGCGCCCCTGAAGATGATTTGCCCCGGCAAGGTATACCGCAAGGACGATGATGCTACCCATTCACCTATGTTTTTTCAGATTGAGGGACTGGTTATCGACAAGGGCATAACTTTGGCGGATTTGAAAGGTACATTGCTGCTGTTTGCCCGGGAAATGTTTGGCCCCCAGCAACAGATTCGCCTGCGGCCCAGCTATTTCCCCTTCACCGAGCCCAGCGCGGAAGTAGACATTCTCTGTACTGCCTGCAATGGCAAGGGGTGCAGAATGTGCGCTGATACTGGCTGGCTGGAGATTTTGGGGGCCGGGATGGTTCATCCCCGGGTGCTGGAGATGTCCGGGTACGACTCCAGCCAGGTTTCAGGCTTTGCCTTTGGCATGGGCATAGACCGGGTGGCAATGTTACTCTATGGAATCACTGACATCCGCTATTTATACCAGAATGACCTGCGCACCCTTAAACAGTTTCCGGGAGGTTTGGCGTAATGAAGTTCTCATATAACTGGCTGAAAGAAACACTCGGCTTTGAGCTTACTCCCCAGGAGCTGGCTGAAGGCTTGGCAGCTGTAGGCTTTCCTGTAGAGAGTATCACCCCCCTGGCCCCGGAAATAACCGGGGTTGTGGTGGCAGAACTCCTGGAAGTAAAGCCTCACCCCAATGCCGACCGCCTGTCTTTGACAAAAGTCAGCGACGGGTCAGAGGTATATTCTGTGGTCTGCGGGGCCCATAACATTGCCCCGGGGGACAAGGTACCCCTGGCCAGGATAGGAGCAGTTCTCCCCGACAACTTTAAAATCAAGAGGAGCAAAATCCGGGGAGTAGAGTCTGAGGGCATGCTCTGTTCTGCCGCAGAACTAAAGCTTCCCCTGGTACAGGACAGCGATGGCATTCTCCAGCTTCCCTTAACGGCTCAACCGGGCCTGGATATCAATGCCTATCTTGGCCTTGATGATGTCATCCTGGATATTGAGCTTACTGCCGACAGGGGGGACCTCCTCAGCCTGCGGGGACTGGCAGCAGAGATCAGCGCCTTCCTGGGCAAGCCCTTTTCCCTGGAGGCCCCTGAGGAAATCGAGGGGGGAAAGTGGGGTTTCCCAATTACTATTGATACTGAAGCTTGTTCCTTCTATACCGGTCGCCTCATTAAAGGCGTTAAAGTGGCACCTTCCCCTTTGTGGCTGCAGCTGCGGCTGCTGGCCTGCGGTATGCGGCCGGTAAACAATATTGTCGACATTGCAAATTATGTCATGCTGGAGTGGGGACATCCCCTGCATACCTTTGATGCCGACAAGCTCCCCGGGCAGGAAATAACCGTGCGCCAGGCGTTGCCGGCAGAAACCATGGTAACCCTCGACGATAAGGAGAGGCAATTGGATCCCGGTATGATGCTGATTACCTCCGGCGGCAGGCCGGTGACCATTGCCGGGGTCATGGGCAGCGAGGATAGCGAAGTGGATGCAAATACAACTAATGTCCTTGTGGAAGCAGCGGTTTTTGATGCCATTTCCGTAAGACGCACTGCTAAAGCGTTGGGCATCAGCTCTGAGGCGGGCAGCCGCTTTGAAAAGGGCGTCGACCCCGCGGTAACCAGGATTGCCTCGCTGCGGGCAACAAGCTTAATCTGCCAGTTGGCGGGGGGAGAAGCAGGAGAGCTCACCAGTGCAGGAGATGACAAGGCTTCGGTCCGCTCAATTGCTGTCCGGATGGAGGACATCAACGGCCTGTTGGGCACAAACATCACTGAAGAGCAGGCCATCGGCATATTAAATAATCTCGGCCTGCAGGTGGAAACCCATGGCGACAGCCTAAGGGTACAAGTGCCCAGCCGCCGCAGGGACCTGGAATTGTGGCAGGATATTTCCGAAGAAGTCGGCCGCCTGTATGGCTACGACAAAATACCTGCCTCTTTGCCCCAAGGGGCATTGACCCTGGGGGTGCGCAATGACAAGCAAAGTCTGGAATGGCAGGTGCGGCAGCTGCTTGCCGGCTACGGCCTGTATGAAGTTGTGCCC
>JAAYHI010000169.1 GCA_012727415.1 Bacillota bacterium | reverse complement strand
CTCCACCTCAAGGCGCTGTTGCCATTGGCCAAACTTCCCCTTGCGCCAGCGCCGGGGAAGTTTGGCAAAAATCTTTTCCAACAGTTCTGGAAAAAGAACATAGGCGGCATTGAGCAGCAAAGTGATGGCGAAGACCAGGGCAACCACTGTAAAAAGTTCACCCGTTACCGGCCCAAACTGCATCCACCCCCGGGCAAAGACAAAGAGCAAAATCACTCCCAGTGAAAAAACCAATTTAGTAATAAAGCTGCGGAGGATGGCAGCTGCCACGGATAGTCCCAAGCGTAAGCCATTTTTGTTGAGCAAGTACGCCACCGCCGGAATCTCACCCAGACCCATGGGGGTAACCAATTGGGCAAAGGTACAGCTTAAGAATATAGTGCAGCCTTTAAACCATCTGACCTTTCCCCCCATGGCTTTTGCCACCAAGGATATTCTTCTGCCTTCCAGGGCACTGGCAGCCAAGAGCATTGCCCCCGCCAGGGCCAAAAAGCCGGATTCTACAAACCCGATATTTCTCAGCGCTTGGAGATCAAGAGTCTTCCATACAAGGATTAAAGCAACGAGAACACTAAGGCCGACGGAAATCACCAAGCCCCGGCGCCAGTTAAAATGCATAAGCAATTCCCCCCTATAGGCTGGAGAAAGGCTTTAGCTCTATTCCTGCCTGCGTCAGCAAGTCGACGCTGTACCGATCAGGGTATTCTCCCGCGAAGATGACAGCGATAATGCCGGCGTTGACAATCATTTTTGCGCAAGTAATGCATGGTTGGTGAGTGACATACAGTGTCGAACCAGCAATATTTATCCCGTGGTAGGCTGCATGGACAATGGCATTTTGTTCAGCATGGAGGCCCCGGCAAAGTTCCTGGCGCTCTCCAGAAGGTATGCCCAGCTCCTCTCGCAGGCATCCCAGGTCGGCGCAATGGCCAAGTCCCCGGGGCGAGCCGTTATATCCACTGCTGAGGATGCGCTTATCTCTGACGATAAGGGCCCCTACCTGGCGGCGCAAACAGGTGGAGCGGGTAGCCACGACTCGGGTAATCTCCATGAAGTAGCTGTCCCAGCTAGGCCTGCTCATTTTGTGCCAAACAGGCGGTCGCCGGCGTCGCCGAGACCGGGAACGATGTACGCATGTTCATTTAAACATTTGTCAATAGCGGCAACATAGATGGGGACATCGGGATGGGATTTCTGCACCCGCTCTATCCCCTCGGGTGCGGCAATCAAGTTTACAAGGCTGATGGTGACTGCACCCCTGTCTTTTAGAAAATCAATTGCCGCACAGGCGGAACCGCCTGTGGCCAGCATGGGATCGACGATAATTAAATCCCTTTCGGCAATATCCCCTGGCAGCTTGCAGTAATAGTCCACGGGCTGGAGGGTCTCAGGATCCCGATACACCCCGATATGCCCTATCTTTGCAGCGGGAATTAATTTCATCATCCCGTCAACCATACCCAATCCTGCCCTGAGTATGGGAATCAAACCCATCTTTTTCCCTGAGAGGGTCTTGGTCATCGTCTTACAAATTGGTGTTTCTATCTCTGTGTCCTGCAATGTTAAGTCCCTGGTTACTTCGTAAGCCATCAGCATAGAGACCTCTTCCACCAGTTCCCGGAACTCCTTGGCCCCGGTATTTTTGTCCCTGATAAGGCTGAGCTTGTGCTGAATCAAGGGGTGGTCTATTACAATTACTTTTCCCATTGTTATTCCACCTGCCCTATTTGTACAGAGGGTAGCGGCGGCATAGGTCCGCAACCTTGTCCTTGGCTGCTGCTTGAATGTCTTTGTCTTCGGGATTTTTCAGCACATCGGCAATGAGCTTGCCGATAACGGACATTTCGGCCTCACCCATATTCCGGGTAGTGACTGCCGCCGTGCCTATGCGGATACCACTGGTAATAAAGGGGCTGGAGGGATCGAAGGGAATGGTATTTTTATTGACGGCAATGCCAACCTCATCTAATAGCTTTTCTGCTTTTTTGCCGGAAATGCCAATGTTTCGCAAATCCACCAACATCAAATGGGTGTCGGTTCCCCCGCCCGACAAGGTAAGCCCGTTTTCTGTAAGGGTTGCCGCCAGCGCTTTGGCATTGGCAATTACCTGAGCTGCATACTTCTTAAAGGCTGGCTGGCTGGCCTCTTTGAGGGCCACAGCTTTTGCGGCGATGACATGCATCAGGGGCCCGCCTTGAAGGCCGGGGAATACTGCTTTATCAATGGCTTTGGCATGTTCTGCCTTGCAGAGAATCATCCCGCCCCTGGGGCCTCGCAGCGTCTTATGGGTTGTGGTGGTGACAAAATCCGCATAGGGAACAGGACTGGGATGCAGGCCTGCGGCCACAAGGCCAGCGATATGGGCCATATCTACCATCAAGTATGCGCCGACTGCATCTGCTATCTCCCGAAAGCGAGGGAAATCCAGGGTATATGGGTACGCACTGGCACCGGCGACGATGAGCCTGGGTTTAATTTCCCGGGCAATTCTCGCAACCTCGTCGTAATCAATGCGCCCGGTGTCGGCGTCTACGCCATATGCAAAAAACTGATAATAGAGACCGGAGATATTTACAGGACTGCCATGGGTCAGATGACCCCCATGGGAAAGGTTCATACCCAGGACCTTATCTCCAGGTTTTAGAGTAGCCAGGTATACTGCCAAGTTGGCCGAAGCACCAGAGTGGGGCTGCACATTAGCGTGATCAGCGCCAAAAAGGGCAGTCGCCCGGTCCCGGGCAAGGTTTTCGGCGACGTCCACCTCGTGACAACCTCCGTAATATCGTTTCCCGGGATACCCCTCGGCGTATTTATTTGTCAGGACTGAACCCTGGGCCTCCAGGACTGCAGGACTGACAAAGTTCTCCGAGGCAATTAACTCCAAGTGTTGCTCTTGTCTGGCGCGTTCTTTGCTTAGAACATCGAAAATTTCCGGGTCGACAACAGACAGATGCCTTTCCATTAAATGATTCTCCTTCCTTATGAGTAAATTGCCCTCTTGCCGCCAATCAATTTGGGGCGGGTACGGGCGCAAACAACTGCTGCTTTACCAATATACTGTATGTCAAGCCTTACTGGAACCGCCACCGGGCGCAGGTGCATGCCGATTAAGGTGTTGCCGATATCAATGCCAGCCTTCCCCCGGCATGCCAGGTGCTCGACAACCACTGGATCATCCAGTTGCTGCATAGCCTGAGCCGCCAGAGCCCCTCCAGCACCGGGGGCGGGAATGACGGTGACCTCGTCCAGATCATAAGCTCTGGCAGCAGCGCGTTCAAGCACCAAGGCCCGGTTCAGATGTTCACAGCATTGAAAGGCTGGTTGAATCTCCTTGGGGCGGCAAAAAGCTAATACTTCTTCAACCAGGACTTCAGCGGCATCCATACTGGAGGCAGTGCCAATTTTCTTGCCCAGAATCTCACTGGTACTGCAGCCAATAACCAGGAGATCGCCAGCATGCAATTGGGCGTGTTCTGCCAGCTCCAGCAGTACCTGTCGTATCCCCTGTCTAATTTCCTCAATCACCGGCCGAAATCCTCCTCCAGGGCGGATATTTTTTCAATCCGCCGCTGATGCCTGCCCCCCTCAAAGGCTGTGGTCAGAAAAGTCCTGGCAATCATAGCGGCCAATCCGGAGCCTGTCACTCTTTGTCCGAGAGTGAGTATGTTGGCATTGTTATGGGCACGGGCCATGGCCGCAGAGTAGCAGTCATGACAACTGACGGCACGAATGCCCTTGACTTTATTGGCGGCAATTGCCATTCCCAGGCCTGTGCCGCAGACAATGATGCCCAGCTGACAATCACCTTTAGCTACAGCTTTGGCTGCCACAGCTGCGAAATCGGGATAATCTACCGAGTCAGTGCAGTTGCAGCCAAAATCTACATATTCATGCCCCAGGGACTCAATGACCCCCTTCAGTTCTTCCTTTAACTGCAACCCGCCGTGGTCGCTGGCCAAGGCTATCTTCATGGTGTCAACTCCTTTCCCTTGTGCTGCCAAGGCAGCGGCAATTTTTATGACAGCAGCCTCAATCTGCTCGCGGGCTTGGAGGTATTCTTCCCTGCCCCCTCCATAGGGGTCGGCAATATCTCCTCCTTGCCCCCAGGCGTACTCTCCTAAGGTAAAGACCTTGGCGGCAAAAGAGGGAAACCGGGTCTGCAAAGTCTCCTTATGGCTGGCAGTCATGGTCAGAACCAAACTTGCTTCCGCCAGCATGGTTTCATCTACCTGCCTGGCCCGGTGGGCCGAAAGGTCCTCACCCTCCTGCAACACCGACATGGTTCCTTCCGAGGCAGGGCTGTCGGCATCTGCGGCAAGGCCAGCGGAAGACACCTTAATTCCCTGGATTCCTCTTTCGGCTAAAACCCTTTTTAACAAGGCTTCTGCCATAGGGCTGCGGCATGTGTTGCCGGTGCAAACAAAGAGAATATCCATGCGCTATCCCTCCAAAAACATCTTTATTGCTAAGAGTATCAGTACGCCCCCGCCGACAGCCTCCCCGTATTTGCCCAGGAATTGTCCCAGCTTATGCCCCATAAACAATCCTGCTGCTGTCATCCCTGCGCCGAACAGGCCAAAGAGGATGGCGGTAAGATAGACATTGTAGCCCATGGTTCCCAGACCCAATCCCACAGACAGGGCATCCAGGCTGACGCTCAGGGCCAGGAGGAACAAAGACATTCCTGACAATTTTATCTGGATATCACAGTCCTCATCTTTCCTGAGGCAACCCCAGAGCATCCT
>JAAYHI010000013.1 GCA_012727415.1 Bacillota bacterium | reverse complement strand
CTTTCAGTTTATGCGCAAAGGTTACTTTTACCCGGATCCCAAGGAATCAAGGGAGGGTAAGCTGGTCTTTAATCAAATCGTCGGCCTCCGGGACACCTGGGGGAAAAAGAATCGCTAGCACAATAATAGGGGCCCTTGGCGGGCCCCATTTACTTACCGATAAAGAAAATGTGGGATGGACTATTTATATTTCCGAATTATTGCCCCGGGACAATAGCTGGCGGAGCCCCTGGAAGACCCCACCCTTTTTCGGCAGGGGAAAACGGGCGGAAAGAGAGAGGAAGGTATCGGCGTATCCCTCGTCAATATATGCCTGAATCGAGGAGGGGCTGAAATCCAGGACGCCGGTGAGGCTTTCCTTTATGGTCTGATCGGGCATTACTTCAATAATATCTGCATCCCGGAACTTTTCCCGGGGCAGCCGCATGGTTTTGTCGAGATTGATTACAATAAAGCGGCGATATCCCATATCATACAAGGGGAAGATTGGCAAGTTATCGGCGGCACCGCCATCGACATAATTGCTGTCGCCAATGGCCACGGGATCAAAAATAAAGGGGATTGCCGAGGAAGCCAGGAGAATAGAGAGGATAGTCTCCGCTGCCTGCCCGTTGAGGCGGAAATAAGTTGGCTCAAGGCTGCGTTTGAGGATTCTGCCCAAACTAAACCTGGGCAATTTGCTGCAGGTGACAAAGGCTGTAACCGGGGAAGCGCTGATTTTTTCGAAATTGAGATGCAGCTGGATCATTTCCAGCAGCCCCTGGTTGGAAAAGACGCCGTCGGTAAAGATGCGCTTGAGTTTAAAGGCCTTTAAGTGTTCCAGGTGCTTTGCCTTATCCAGGACCAGAATTGAGTCATTGTCGACTTTCCCCCATATCTCTCTGGCCTGTTCCCAGTCTCCTTGCAGGAAGAGGGCGGTATTCAAACCCCCTACTGAGGTACCTGCCACCGCAGTTATTTTTTTATCGAGGCCATACTCCCTGATTGCTTTCCAGGCACCGATTTGGTAAGCGCCTTTTGCACCACCGCCGCCAAGTACCAGTCCCCAAGATTTTGTCATGCTATCCCTCCCAGGGTCAAATTATCAAAAGCAGAGACTGGAATCTCTGCTTTTGGGGAAGAACCAGTTTATATTACCACTCCTCCAAGACTCTGCCCTCTTTGTCCTTGAACGCGCCAACGATAATCATTATGAAATCAACCAGGGCGCCAAATCCCAGCAGGCCAAGGGTGAACAGCCAGAGGATGCCGGTGCCCACCTTGCCTACATAGAAACGATGAAATCCCATAAAACCGAAAAAGAAGCAGAGCAGAAAAGCGGGGAGCCTTTTTTTATCCGATGCCATACTTTCACCTCCTTACTAACATGTATTGTATTATTCTGCACCTGATAAATATTTCCTGCTGAGCACCGAGGACAAATATTTTTTCTCTACAAAAAAGGGGACTGTCGGCAGTCCCCTTTGATAGTTTTTGTCAATAGGCCCGGGCAAAGATGGCGACTTCCCTGGCTTCTTTGCCGCAACGGACGCATTTCGCCTCCCGGGGGGCTTTGCTGCCGGCAGCTTCCTGATCCAGGGGAATGTTGCGGATGGTGGCGGACATGCGTTCTTTGGCCTCCAGCTCGCATTCTTCGCTGCCGCACCACCAGGCATAGACAAAGCCGCGCTTAGTGGAAATAATCGCTTCCATCTCAGCCAGGTTTGCAGCCTGGAAACTGTTCTCCTCCATGAAATCCCGGGCTATGGCCAGCATGTTGTCCTGAATGGCGCTTAACAATTGCGGAATAGCAGCCTCCAGATCCGGGAGGGCAGTGGCAATCTTTTCTCCCGTATCCCGGCGGACCAGTACAACCTGGTTGTTTTCGATATCCCGGGGACCAACCTCCAGGCGCAAGGGCACTCCCCGCATCTCCCAGTCATTGAACTTATACCCCGGGGAATATTCTTCTCGGGCATCAAGATGGACGCGAATACCTGCCCCGCGCAATGCAGTTTTCAGTTCCTCAGCTTTTGCCAGCACCATTTCCCTGGCTTTTTTGGGGGCAATGGGCACTATCACTAGCTGCACAGGGGCAAGCTTGGGGGGGATTTTCAGGCCGCGATTGTCGCCGTGCACCATGATCAGGGCACCTACCAGCCGTGTGGAGACCCCCCAGGAGGTTTGATGCACATATTTTAACTGGCTGTCCTCATCCAGGTAAGTGATGTCGAAGACCTTGGCAAAGTGTTGAGCAAGATTATGGGAGGTGCCTGCCTGGAGGGCTTTGCCGTCTTGCATCAAAGCCTCGATACTGTACGTTGAATGAGCGCCGGCGAATTTTTCCCGTTCTGTCTTGCGCCCTGGTATTACCGGGATGGCCATGTCATTTTCAACGAAATCCTGGTACACTGCCAGCATCCTGAGGACTTCTTCCTGGGCTTCATCACCGGTCCGGTGGGCAGTATGTCCCTCCTGCCAGAGGAATTCAGTGGTGCGCAAAAAGGGTCGGGTGACCTTTTCCCAACGCACTACATTGGCCCATTGGTTGATGAGCACCGGCAGATCTCGGTAGGATTGAATCCACTTGGAGTACATTGAACAGATTATAGCTTCCGAAGTGGGGCGCACTGCCAGGGGCTCTGCCAGGGGTTCGTTGCCGCCCTTGGTGATCCAGGCTACTTCCGGGGCAAAGCCTTCCACATGGTCTGCTTCTTTCTGCAGCAGGCTCTCGGGTATAAACAGGGGGAAGTAGGCGTTTTGGTGCCCTGTTTCCTTGATGCGCCTGTCCAGACCTTCTTTCATCGCCTCCCAGATTGCGAAGCCATAAGGCCTGACTACCATACAGCCGCGTACAGGGGAGTAGTCTGCCAACTCCGCTTTGCGGATGACGTCCACATACCATTGGGACCAATCTTCATCCTTATTGGCAATTTCTTTGACAAAATCATTTTCTGAGCTCATTTTCATCCTCCTTACGTAAAAAGCAGCCCAATCCGTAAGGACGAAGGGCTGCTTCGTGGTACCACCTTAATTTATCCCCGCGGGGACCTCGTTTCCGCTGTATCGGGCGAACCCGGCTGACTCTTCGTCAGCAGCTCAGGGGTGGGTGTCTGGGCGGACCGGGAAGCTTGCAGCGACCGCTTCCTCTCTGGACTGCCGCGGGCAGAGGTGGCCCCGTCATTACTCTTGCTTTTTAGGTAGAATACCACGGAGGAGGAAGGCTGTCAAGGCATGGCCTGTCAGCTGTTGTCCACCGTCAGCAGCTGGAGCTCTTCTCCGCTGTCAGAAATAGCTGCGTTTTCATGCAATTACCCGCTCGTCAAAAATCAAGATTTTGATATTTTCATGCTTCAGTGCTTTAAAGGGCTTTGTTCTCAAATGGTAATATGTATTCGGGGAAAAAAAGAACACCCGCAGGTGTTCAAATTACTTGCCGATGAGGAGAAAAATGCCGGCGATAATGGCCAGCACCGGCAGGCCTTTATCTACGATTTCTGCCAGGACGCCGGAAAGACTGATTAAATCCATGCCAAGTATACCTGTAAAGATGAGCCAAATTCCCAATAGAACGGCACCGATGCGTTTCATAGAAAAACCCTCCTTTTTTTAGGTATGAGAAATTATACCATGATATTCTTATGGTGAGAAGGAAAACTTTTCTTTAACTGTTCTCCCATTGCCTTGTTGAATTGCCCACAACTTAATTGTACAATGTAATAGATTTCGGAGTTTGCATGGGGGGATTTTTTTGTACAGAAACTGGCTGCTCTTTTTATTGATCCTGTCGGCATTGGCAATCTTTCCGGGATGCAGTTCTTCTGTCGATGTAACTGTAGCTGCGGCCCCGGCAGAGGCTGCTGAGCTGAATGGCGGCGGCATTTATAACCGGGGGGAGGAAGTCACAGTCAGCGCAGTGCCCCAGCCTGGCTGGGAGTTTGTCAGCTGGACCCAGGGGGAGGAGGTAGTGGCTGAGACCAGGGAATACACCTTCGTTGCCCGCAGCAGCATCTCTTTGACTGCCAATTTCCGGCCTTTGGAATATGCAGTAACCGCTTTTGCCCAAGGGCAGGGAAGTTTCCTGTACTCCGAGGAGACTCCTCGCCACGGCGTTGCCTATGTCATCACTGCACGCCCTGAAAAGGGGTACAGGTTTGTCTGCTGGCTTGAGGATGGTGAGGTGATCAGCACCGAAGCTGAGTATGCATTTGTCCCTTACGGGGATCGGGAGTTGACGGCAATGTTCCTGCCGGAAGAGTACAGAGTCGATTTGACCGTCGATGCAGGGGGCGAGGTTGAGGAAAGCTGGACCCCTGATGCTGTTGTTACTTTGGCAGCAGTTCCCCAGGAAGGATATGAGTTTTTCGGCTGGGTGGACATGGAGAGCCAGCAGGAAGTATCTCTCCAGGAAGTGTATTCCTTTACTTGCACCAAAACCCGCACCCTGATGGCCCGATTCCGCAAGGAAGTGGTGCCTGTAGATGGCAGCAATCTCATTGCCGTTGTCGGCAAGGCTACAACAATTGGCAAATATGCCCCCAAGGATTTGGTGACCCTGCCCAGCAATCTCAGCGTTAAAGGGCGGCGGGTGCGCCAACAGGTTGCCGACGCCTTGGCAGTAATGGCCGAGGCCGCCTTGGCTGACGGAGTCAAGCTCAATGTCGACTCGGGCTACCGCAGCTATCAGACCCAGTATGACCTCTTTTACCGCTATGTGAAGAGGGATGGCGTCTTTAAAGCAGAAACCTACAGCGCCCGCCCCGGACAATCGGAGCATCAACTGGGCACAGCGGTGGATTTCGGCGGCACCAACAGGGATTATTCAGATGGTTTTGCCGACACTGCCCAGGGCAAGTGGCTGCTGGCCAATGCTCATAAGTATGGTTTTGCCCTTAGCTATCCAAAAGGCAAGCAGGAAATCACCGGCTATAAATATGAGCCCTGGCATTACCGCTACATCGGGGTAGAACTGGCCATGGAATGGAAAGAATCCGGACTTACACTGATCGAATTCCTGCAGCAAAAAAACCAGGCTGAGTAGCCTGGTTTTTAATCTTCAAAGGCCTCGCTGACTTTCCATACTTTCCAGACGTTCCCTACAAGGTCGGGATTGGGTTTAAGGGTTTGCTTCCCTGGTTTCCAGCCGGCCGGTGTTGCTTCTGTGCCCTTTGTCGCCCGTACATGTTGGAAAGCCTGAATCTGCCTGATAGTTTCCTGAATATTTCTGCCCACGGGAGGAGTCAGGACCTCAAAGCCCTGGACGATGCCATCGGGATCAATGAGAAACCTTCCTCTGGTTTCAACCCCGGCATCCTCGTCGTAAATGCCGTACTTTTTCCCAACGCTGCCATCCTGGTCAGAAAGCATGGGGAAGGGAATATCTTTGCCAATCATTTTCGAGAGCTCATGGGTATTCCACATCTTGTGCACATAGATGCTGTCGACGCTTACCGACAAGACTTCAACGCCAAGGGCCTGCAACTCATCATATTTTTCAGCAACTGCTGAAACTTCGG
The DNA here is from genome assembly GCA_012727415.1 of Bacillota bacterium. Classification (GTDB taxonomy): domain Bacteria; phylum Bacillota; class Proteinivoracia; order UBA4975; family UBA4975; genus UBA4975. The sequence goes on along the minus strand of JAAYHI010000013.1, from coordinate 12,843 downwards.
TAGCTCAGACAAAGGTAAAGTCACCGGGGTAGAAGCAGAGCAGGACCCATTTGCCTAAGTACTCCGACAGGCTGACATTAAAGAATTTGCCCTTGTGAAAAGCTGCTGCGGTAAAATCGGGGGCAGGTTTTCCAACCTTAATCAATGTGCTCTCAGCTCCTTTTTCCTGGATGGGTTGGGACGGGGTGGATGTTTGTTCGACAGTTTTCTTGACCGCTGGCCTCTGACAGCCGGGTTTAAATTCTTCCGCCATGGAAACCCTCCTTATTATTTTAGATAAGTTTAGCATATAGTAATGATTCCTGCTTGTCAACGGGAGCAGGTTATGGAAAGCCCTAGGGAGAATATATAGGTAAGTAAAAAGAGGGAGGCAACAGATTGAAATCATTTGCTGAGGTTATCAATCGCCGGCATACTGGCAGCACTAAGTGGGATGGACATGCCCTCATGGGCGTGCCCCCAGAGGCCATTCCCCTGTGGGTGGCCGATATGGATTTTCCCGTTATGCCAGAGGTCACCGCAGCAATTAACAGGCGCACTGCTCACGAGATATACGGCTATTCCTTGCCCGCGGATTCATATTTCGAGAGCATCCAGGGGTGGATGCTGCGGCGTCACCATTGGGCCACCGAGAAAGAGTGGATCCTCACTGTCCCCGGAGTGGTGCCAGCGATTAATATTGCTGTCAATGCCTTTACCAATCCCGGCGATGCTGTTCTCATTCAACCGCCGGTATATCCCCCCTTTGCCAACTCAGTCCTGGGCAATGGCCGCAAATTAATAAAAAATTCCCTCATCCCTGAGGGTGGAGGCTATGTAATAGATCTTCAGGATTTCGAGACCAGGATTAAAGCAAATGCTGTCAAGCTCTTTATTCTTTGCAGTCCCCATAATCCCGTGGGCAGGGTTTGGACCCCGGAGGAACTGAAGGGCATGGCAGATATATGCCGCAAGTATGATGTGTTGATTGTCGATGATGAGATCCATCATGACCTTGTTTTCCCGGGTGTTCGCCATTACCCCCTGCCTGCCCTGGATGCTGCCTATTGGGAGCATACAATTGTCTGCACTGCCCCCAGCAAGTCCTTTAACATCGCAGGCCTGCAGACATCAAATGTTTTTATCGCTGATGCCAGGTTGAGAGAACAATATTTTATCCTCGCCCGATGTTGGGGTGTGAGCAAGGTCAACGCCATTGGCCTGGTGGCCTGTGAGGCGGCATATACTTACGGCGATGAGTGGATGGATGCAGTCATGGCCTATGTCGCCGCCAATGCCGACTATGTCCGGGAATTTATTGCCGAAAACATCCCGGCAATTAAAGTGACGAAATCCCAGGGGCTGTTTTTGCTGTGGCTGGACTGCAATGCTTTGGGTCTCTCTCCCCGGGAGCTGGAAAGCTTTTTCCTCAAAAAAGCTTCCCTCTGGCTTAATCAGGGATACACCTTTGGCGATGAGGGAAGTGGCTATGTTCGCCTCAACATTGCCTGCCCCCGGTCTTTGCTGGTAAAGGCAATGGAGCAGTTAAAAGCTGCCGTGGACGGCAGCTTGAGAAAAGACTGAGGATTATAATTCCTTGCGGGAGAAGACCAGGGAGGCCGTTGTCAGCAGGATGATGACAGTGCCGGCGGCACAGGCAATTGCTCCCCAGACATCTCCGCTGGCAGCTGTTCCTCCTGCCACCTGGTAGATGTAGTCTGCCAGGACAGCGGGGGAATACTTGCTCAGGGCCTTGGAGAAGAGGGGCAGCAGGTTGAGGATGATGAGGCCGAGAACTGTCAGGCCTCCTGCGGCAATGGCGGATTTGGTCATAGCGCTGGCCAATATCACCAGGGCAAGGATGACAGCCAGGTAGGCGATGTACACCCCGGTAGCGCCGAGGCCGTTTAAGAAAACGGTGTCAGGGAAGAGGACATCGGTGTAAAACCAGGTGGCAAAAAAGGCGAGGACAGTGGTGAATGCTATCGGCAGGAAATTAGCCGCATACTTGGCGAGGACGTAACTGGTCCTTGGTACCGGCTTGGTCAACACCAGCTGGGAGATGCCCCGGTTTCTTTCCTCGGCGATGGTGCCCATAGTTGTCAGGATAATGGCCAGTATCCCCATTTGGTTGAGGTTTTTAAAGAATTGCCCGTAGGAATCGACCCAGGTCATTTCCGGGAGGACGAAGTTGATTTCTTCTGCCAGGCTGCTCAACAGGCTTGGCAGAACTTTTGTAATTATGGGGCTTGTAAAACCAAAGAGGAGAAAGAGGCCAGGGACTACAAAAACTTTGTATGTGCGCAAGAATTCTTTAATTTCTTTGCCAAACATAATGCCGAAGTTTTTCATTGTTTCACCAGCCTGACGAAGATATCTTCCAGAGTCATTTCTACCTGTTCCAGTTTATTCAGCCCCAGGCGGTGCTTTGACAGCAGCATGGGGATTTCACGTTGAGCCGCCTGGATGTCGAAAGCTGTCAAGAGGAGGGTGTCATTGTCGGCCTGGATATCCTCAATCCAGGCCTTAGTTCTGAGCTCCTGGACGAAGGGGGCGGGATCCCCTATGACACCAAGCCTGAAGGCATTGCTGGCATAGTCCTGCTGCAGGTCTGCAAGAGACTCTTCCCGGATAAGCTCGCCATGATTCAAGATGCCAACCCGATTGCAGACCCGTTCCACATCAGTGAGGATGTGGGTGGAGAAAAAAACGGTGCAGCGCTCAGAGATAAGGCTGATGGTTTCCAGTATTTCCTTGCGCCCAATGGGATCCAGGGCTGAGGTGGGTTCATCCATAAAGACAACCTCCGGGTTATTGATGAGGGCCTGGGCCAGCCCCAGCCTTTGCTTCATGCCCCGGGAATAGCCGCCGATTTTGGTCTTGACACCTTTGAGGCCGGTAATCTCCAAAAGCTCGTCCCTGCGTTTTGCCAGTTCTCTTTCCGGAATGGCAAAGAGCCTGCCGGCAAAGGTCAGGAATTCATCCCCCCGCATCCAGGGATAAAAGTTGGGCACATCAGGCAAGAACCCGATTCGGTGCAAATAGTTTTTCGAGGGGGCAGGCTGATCCAGCACCGTGATTGTGCCTGAGCTGGGCTTGGGCAGGCCCAGCAGTATCTTGATTGTCGTGGTTTTGCCTGCGCCATTGGGTCCCAGAAAGCCATAGACTGAGCCCTTGGGCACATTGAGATTGAGGTTGTTGACTGCCTTGACTGAGCCAAAAAGGCGGCAGAGGTCATTGGTCTGAATTACATATTCCAAAGTGCTACTCCTTTCTGCCGAAAACTAGGTAGATAACAGAACCGAGCAAATTAATGCCCAGGATTACAATGACCCACAACCACTTCTTCCCGCCGGCAACATGTTCCCGGCGGAGCAAATCAACCAGGGCATAGATTTTGAGCGCCATTTCAATGAGAACGATGGGAATCAACAGCGGCCAGTACTGAAGAAGGAACTCTTCCATTTATTTTCCCCCTTTGCATTGATAAAGAAAAATGCCCCCAGGGCATTTATGCGGTTTGCCAGTAGATATCCATTTGCTCCTTTATCGCCTTAACCAGGTCAATATTGTATTGTCTGGCGGCGGTGCAGACAACCTGCAGCATCTTAATGAGAAGAATAATATCACTGCGGCCGCCGACAAGGCTTGCTGCCAGCTGGTGCAATTTGTGCAAGCAATCCCAGAGGTCACAAAAGACATCGCCGGTTCTAAAATCGTCGAGGCCCTGGGACTCCCAGATGTCACCCCAGCTGGGGAACATGGCGGGAAAGGCGACAATTTGAATAACCAGTTTAGCAAGGTCAGTGGTGCAAGCTGTATCTTTGCCTGCCCTGCATGCATTGGCAGCTCCTGAAATGGAGGCATGCAACATTACTATGCGTTTACTGAAGGGCCCAGAGAACCACTCCAGATCCCTGCTGCTGGTTAATTCGGTAATCTGCTGCTGAAGGTGAGCCAATTTCATCTGTCTACCTCCTGGCATCTGCCTGCGGCAAAGTCTATATCTGTATTATAACTGTCTTTGCCTGCAGATGTAAATGCCTGTAGGGATTTATTTCGGTTTTTTTCTGTTTTTCCCGGAATACATGCAAATAAGTGGCGTTGCCGCCACTTATTTATTATCATTTTGCTCCCGGACTTTTACCTGACCCTGGCCTGCATTGCGAATTTTATAGAGCTTTCGCTTGCCTTTGTCCCGGGGTGCTCCGGAGCTGAGACCCATTTCCTCTGCGATTTCTTCCATACTCCGGTTACGGGACAGGGCGTCTTTATAGCGTCTTTTATTAGCCAAACTTTCACCTCCAGCATTAGTATTCCCAGTTTCCCAAATTGTCCCATGAGCGTATACTGCCAATTTTTTCATTTCCTTTACAATATATTGTCAATAGTTATCAATTGGTGTAGTATAAGCTCATGCTTTTATGCAAAAAATCTAATGGGAGGGTTAGATATGAAAAAAACTCTAACAATTGTCGTTGCTTTTTCTCTTCTAGTCGCTATTCTGGCAGTGCCTGGATGCAAACGTGCCCAAGGTCCGGTCAAGCTGGGGCTGGGTTCAGTGACATCCATAGCTAAATCCAGGGACGCATCCGGTGATATTCCTGCAACCGCTCAGGCAGATACCACTGTAGTGGCTGTCATCCTCGACAGCAAGGGCAAAATCCTCAATGTCAACATCGATACTGCTCAAACCACTGTAGGGTTTGATGCCGATATGCAGGTTACCTCGGACAAAGACGCTGAGATCAAGACTAAGAAAGAACTGGGTTTTGCCTATGGCATGAACGAGCGGTCTGAAATCGGCAAAGAATGGCATGAACAAATTGCTGCTTTGGAAGACTGGATGATTGGCAAGACCGTTGAAGAAGTTAAGAATATGAAAGTAAAGGAAAGAGACGCCAGCCATCCCAGTGTTCCCGATGTTCCGGAACTTACCTCTTCTGTGACCATCACGGTACAAGACTACATCGCCGCTCTGGAAGAAGCAGCTGCTAACGCTGTGGAAGTTAAGAATTACAACTCCCTGGGGTTGGGGATTATTGTGTCCATTGACAGTTCAAGGGATGCCACCGATACCGCCCCTGCCATGGCTCAGGTGGATACAATTATGGCCGCCACTGCTTTTGACAAAGACGGCAACATAGCCGGTACTGTTCTCGACACTGCCCAGGCTCGTATACCCTATGACGCCGAAGGCAAAGTAGCGACAGACAAGAACGATGCTGTCAAAACCAAGAAGGAACTTAAAGAAGACTATGGCATGCGCGACAGATCCGACATAGGCAAGGAATGGTACGAACAAGTCGAGGCCTTCGAGGAATGGATGACTGGCAAGCCGATTAATGACGTTGTCATGCTCAATGTCACCGACAGGGGCAACCCGGACATTCCTGAGCTGACATCTTCTGTGACCATCACAGTTACAGAGCTTATTCAGGCAGTCCAGGAAGCATACAGATACAAAAGGTAGTGCTTGGCTTACTCCCCTCTGGCAAGGGGAGTTATTTTTTGTTATGATGTACTTTATTAAGGTCAAGGTGAATACAATGAAAAGAACAGGGATTGTTGCAGCGATATTGCTTGCAGCTGTCATTATTTTTTCAGCCTGTGTCCGGCAGCAGGAATATTTTCGGCACTCGGCGGTAATGACAGACTATTTTGATACTGTTATTACCTTGGTGGCCTATACCAGGACTGAGGATGAATTCCAGAAGTACGCACAGCTGGCAGAGGCCAGGTTTACCCAGCTGCATCAGTTTTATGACATCTACAACAGCTATGAGGGCATCAACAACATCAAGACCGTCAACGATATGGCGGGGATTGAAGCTGTCGCAGTCCACCGCGATATTCTCGATTTGGTTAAGCTCGCTAAGGAATGGACCCTTTCCGGCCAAGGCAAGACAAATATTGCCCTTGGCCCGGTGCTGGAAGTCTGGCATCGCTGCAGGACTGAAGGCATTGCTGACCCGGAAAACGCCCGCCTCCCTTCTCAGGAGGAATTGACTGCGGCTGCGGCCTTTACCGATTCCAGTAAGATCATCATCGATGAGCAGGAAGGGACCATCTTCCTCGCTGAAAGGCACATGCGCCTGGATGTGGGGGCAATAGCCAAAGGTTATGCAACGGAGCTGGTGGCCCGGGAACTGCAGGCTGCGGGGCTGGAGTCGGGGGCAATCAGCGCCGGGGGCAATGTGCGCACCATCGGCGGACCCAGGGATGGAAACAGAGACCGCTGGGCCATTGGCATATCTGATCCTGACGCCCCCATTTTCAGCAATGACCGCAGTATCGACATTGTCTACATCAATGACGCAGCTGTTGTCACCAGCGGTGACTATCAGCGCTATTACTATGTCGGGGGTAGGCGCTACCACCACCTCATTGACCCCGATACTCTGATGCCTGCTAATTATTACCGGGCCCTGACGGTAGTCACCCCCGATTCAGGCCTGGCCGACCTTTTATCCACCGAGTTGTTTCTCTCGCCCTATGAAGAAAGCCGGGCGTTGGCGGAAAGCCTGGAGGATGTCGAAGTGCTCTGGATAATGCCTGACGGGGAGATTCGGGTGACTGAGGGGTTGAACAGGATGTTGCGCAGTTACGGGGCGACAGGCCGGGATTAATGAGGCAGGGGATTGCCGCCAGGCTGTCGAAGTATGTTCTGAACTGGTAAATTTGTCCTGGGCAAGCCGGGAGGAGGAGAATAGAAATGCATGAAATGCGAATAATCTATAATCCCAAAGCCCGCAGGGGCAGGGTTGTCAGCCATTTCGACAAACTTGCTGAAGCTGCTCAGTACAGGGGATTTCGCTTGAGCTTGTTCAGACTAAGCGGTCAGTCGGATGATATCGAAAAGATGTTGTCGGGATTACAGGATAACTCAGTGCTGATTGCCAGCGGAGGCGATGGCACATTACAGGCAGTGGCCAATGCTCTGGTAGCCAAGGATATAAATATCCCTGTAGGCATACTTCCCTACGGAACTTCCAATGATTTTGCCGATTCCTTGGGAATTAGCACCGATATTAAGAAGCTGCTGGGGTTTATTGACAGGGGCGACTTGTATCCTGTTGACCTTGGAATGGCAGGTAGCACAGTATTTGTCAATGTCTTCAGCGCCGGCCAAATTATCAAAGCTTCCCACGAGGTGGAAAGGGCGTACAAAGATTTGTTGGGGATGTTGGCGTATTACCTACATACCGTCGGACAGCTGCCGAAGATTGCGCCTTTCCCCGTGCACCTCCAGGGAGATATTGAGGAAAGCTTTAATTGCTTCCTTCTCTTGGTACTTAACAGCACCAATGCTGGAGGCTTTAAAAATCTGGCCCCTGCAGCCGATCTCAGTGACGGAAAACTTACTGTCATTGCCATCAGAGAATGTTCCTTTCCCGATATGGCCAGTGTCTTTTTCCGGGTCTTGCGCGGGGAGCATGAAAATCACCCTGCCGTACTATGCGCCAAGATAAGCTCACTGGCAATTGACGGTCCGCAAGATGTCGCCACGGATATTGATGGGGAGAGGGCGGAGAGCCTTCCCACAAAGATCAGTGTTCTGCCCCGGCGCATGTTGGTCTTCGGAGCAAAGCCAATTCCTCAAAAAAGCAGGAGGCCGTAGGGCCTCCTTTTCATTCATGCAAAGTGTATTGTTTAAGGGTGGCGGCAATGCCTGCCGGAATTGTCGCTTCTACTTTTACCTGATTGTCGGCGGTAAATTCCAGGGGCAGCAGTTTACCCTGGTTGGCGCTGCTCAGCTTGCTGAAGATATGCATGGGGAGCAGCAGTTTCACTGTTTCCCATTCGGTAAGAGCGAGGATTGCTGCCAGCAGCTTGTCTGTATTATCTCCTGTCAGGGCTGAAACCGGCACCCAGGGAATACCGCGGAAGACAGCAGCCAGCTCCCGGGAAGAAACACCGGGAACCAAATCCCGCTTATTGGCGGCGATAATCTGGTCCTTTTCCAGGGCGCCTAATTCTTTCAGCACTTTGTTAACCTCTTCAATTTGCATGGCCATGTCAGGATGGGAGAGATCCACCACATGCACCAGCAGGTCGGCATTGACCACTACTTCCAGGGTGCTCTTAAAGGCAGCAATTAGATGATGGGGCAGCCCGCTGATAAACCCTACAGTGTCTGTAAGGAGGATTGTATTTTGTTCCCTTTCCAGGCGCCGCGACACAGGGTCAAGAGTGGCAAAGAGAATATCTGCAGTGTACGCCTCGGCCTTGGTCAGTTGATTGAGCAATGTGGATTTGCCGCTGTTGGTGTATCCCACCAGAGCAACCTGGAAAACCCCGCGGCGCTCCCGGCGCTTGCGCTGCAGGGCCCTGTGTTTCTCCACTTCTTTCAGTTCCCTTTCCAGCACATGAATCCTCTGCCGGATTCGCCGCCGGTCCACTTCCAGCTTTGTTTCCCCGGGCCCCCGGGTGCCGATGCCCCCGGCCAGGCGGGATAAGTCCCTGCCCCTGCCCATGAGCTTGGGCAGCTGGTAACGCAGCTGGGCCAGCTCCACCTGGAGCTTGCCTTCCTTGCTGCTGGCCCGCTGGGCAAAGATATCGAGAATGAGTTCACTGCGATCGAGGATTTTTGCCGGTATTAACCTTTCCAGGTTATTTACCTGCGAGGGGGAGAGTTCTCCGTCAAAAATGACAGTGTCTATCTCTTCCTCCCGGACAAAGTTGCCGATTTCCTCGGCCTTTCCCGGGCCGATAAAATAGCGGTTATCTATTTCTGAGCGATTTTGGGTAAAGCCAGCCACCACCTCTACGCCGGCTGTTGCTGCCAGGCTGTTGAGTTCGGCAAAACTCAACTCCTCCCGTTCACTGCCTCCCCCCAGCCAGAGGGCGACTGTTACTGCTCTTTCAAGTTTTTCCATGAGTCTCACCTCGGCTTTATCTTACCACAGGGGGCAGGGAGAAGAAATGTTGCCAACCCCCTTTATTTTCGCTGCAAATAATGTAAAATAGACCTAGCAGCAGTTTAGCCGCAGAATAATCCCGGCATCCATGGCAATGATAACTGCGAATACTTATGAGGAGGAATTAAAATAGCTGTCAGATTGTACGTTGATCAGGATCTGTGTATCAGCTGTGGAGCATGTGTAGGCATTTGTCCCGAAGTCTTTGACTGGAATGACGATGAAAAGGCCCATGTCATAGTTGACCCCGTTCCCGAAGATCTGGAGGATGACGCCTTAGAAGCCCAAGAATCCTGTCCTACTGAAGCAATACTTGATAAGGAATAAAACCCGCTTCTGGCGGGTTATTCTTTTCGCTCCGGCCAGACCTCGTGTTGTTAACTGAATAAATTCCCCCGCCCTATAAGATACTAAGGGCAGGAGGTGTTAATCTTGCCACTGCAGCTTAGCCAGAAGGAAAAACTGCTTCTCCAGGATCAGCTAAGTCATGAGGAAATGTGCATTCAGAAATATTCCAGCTATGCTCAACAAGCCACAGATCCCAAACTAAAGCAGTTATTTAACAGCTATGCCCAGCAAGAGCAGGTCCACTACGACACTGTAAACCAAATCCTTCAGGGCACAGTTCCCAACATGCAACAGGGCCAGCAGCAAGGGGGCCAGGGCATGCAGGATGCCATGGGGATGGGGATGAGTAAGAGCCATTTCGGCCTCTCCCAAGGGGGCGGCGATGACCGCGCCCTCTGCGAAGACATGCTGATGACGGAGAAATATGTCTCTGGCGCATATGACACTGCGATTTTTGAATGCCAGGACGCCAATGTCCGCCAGGCCCTCAACCACATTCAAAAAGAAGAACAGCAGCATGGGGAAGGAGTATTTAATTACATGAAGGAAAAGGGCTGGTACCAGCCGCAATAGAAAACCGGGCAGTGCCCGGTTTTTCTCATTAAGGCTCCCGGCGCAGGAAATAATTTTCCTCTGTCGAAGTAAAGAGATAAGTGAGACAGCGGGGCGACCCCTGCTGTCCCAGAGCAATACAGGGGGTGCAGCAATGGAAAATAAAAGCGGTACAATTACTGGCTTAGGCGGCCTGGAACTCTTCTGGCAGGCTTGGCTGCCACACGCTCCCAGGGCATTTGTCGTCATCGTCCACGGCTTTGGCGAGCACAGCGGCCGCTACGGCAATGTGGTGGACACATTGGTTCCCCGCAGTATCGGCGTCTATGCCCTGGACCACAGGGGCCACGGCCGCAGCCAGGGCCTGCAGGGCCATGTGGCTTCCTTTACTGACTATGTTGAAGATGTGCACAGCTTTTTTACTGCTGTGGTGAGGCCGGCAGCAGGCGATAAACCCGTTTTCCTCCTGGGGCATTCCATGGGCAGCATCATCGCCATGAACTATGTGGCTGCATACAGTGAAGGCCTTAAAGGGTATATACTCTCCGGCACCGGGGCCCTTTCACCCGTCTCCGGCGGCAAGGTGTTGCAGAGAATTACTGCCTTCCTCAGTGGCATTGCCCCCCGGGCGAGAATTAAATTTCCCCTGGCTCCGGAATTTATCAGCCGGGATCCGGAAGTGGTGGCAGCTTACAAGGCAGATCCCTTGGTCCACAACAAAATCAGTTTCCGCCTGGCACAAGGGATGAATGAATCCCTGGCGACAGGGGCAAAGGCAATAGCAGCAGTGCAACTGCCGGTGCTCATCCAGTGCGGCAGTGAGGATGAGTCCTTTGCCGGCCAGCAGCAGCTCTTTGACAGCCTTGAGAGCAAGGACAAGACCCTGAAGATCTACCAGGGATTTAAGCATGAAGTCTACAATGAACTCCTGTCTGACCGCCAGCGGGCCCTGGAGGATCTGGCCGCCTGGCTGGAACAGCAGCTAAACAAATAACCGGCGAGAGCCGGTTATTAATTACCCTATTCCTCATCATAATCTTCATCGTAGTCTTCGCGGAGATGATCTTCTGCATAGGCTGCGATGTCGTGGGGGTGCAGCCCCCCAGGCCGGCGGGGGGGGCGGAGATAGCTGGCTAAAAGGGCTGCAGCCACGCCGATTTCATCGATGTTGGCGTTGGCGGGCAGCTCGGGGAAGAGCTGTTCTGCTGTTTGATCCCCCTTCGACTTCAGGGCGGCAAGGCATTTATTATACGTCGCTGCCAGGATGGGTGCTCCCTTATCGAGGGCGCCGGTAAGGGATGCGTGGGATGCCAGGCTTTTCACCTCTTTGAGCATCTTGTACATTGTCGCTTTTTCCAGTTCAGTCAATGCAATACCTCCTTTTTCCTGAGCGGGCAAAGTGTTTGGCAAGGCTGGACTTCAGCAAAGCGCGCCCCTGATGCAGCCGCCACTTCAGGGTGCTCAGGGGCAGGCCGGAAAGCTCTGAAATTTGCCGGTAGCTGAGATCGTTGCAGTAGTACATGCGCAGGAGCAGGCCGTAATCTCCGGGGAGGGCATCTAATTCTCTGGAGAGAAGAGTGCGCAGTTCCCTGGATACCAACAGCTCCTCCAGGGGGCAGTTATCTGCTGCAACACATTCGGCCAGGCTCAGCCATGCTTCCGGGGAAAGCTGAGTTTCCCGGCCCCAGTGCCTGGCCCGGGCTTTGCGCAGGTTGAGGCAGTGGCGAAAGACCAAGGTTTTGAGCCACTGGTCGAAGCGCAAGGGATCTTCAACTTGCCAGATTTTGCTCCACACCGCTGTCCAGATGACCTGAGCGGCGTCTTCAGCGTCCTTCCAGCCCAGGTAGCCTGCTGTAAGCTGCAGCACCAGTCGCTGCTTTTCCCGGACGATTTGCCCAAAGGCCTCTCTGTCTCCTGCCTGAGCTTGGACGATAAATGTTTCCATAGCCTCACCTCATCTTGCTTCACCCATATAGACAGCGGAAAGGATCTTGTGGTTAGTTTTCGGGATTCAAGAGGCATTTGAGCAGATACTGCAGCAGGTGAGGTAGAATACCCCTGGCAAAGGGCTGGTGGATGCGCTCGGTGAATTTATGCAGATCCCTGCCCCAGGGGCCAAGGTTGACGGCAGGGGCATCGAGGGCGGCCAGATCCTCCAGGGGCAGGTGGTATCCCCGGTTCCAGAGGGGGCAATTGGCCTTGAAGGTTTCGACAACTTCCCCCGCATCCTGAAGCTGGCAGTAGCTGAGATCAGATATCCCCCGGTGGTACTCCTTATGCCTTAAGTCAATGCCTTTCCCTCGGGCGAAATCCTGCAGTTTATTGACGGCGGCCATTACCCTGAGTTCCTTTTCCGTCTCGCGGCGATTGCGCACAGGGGGATAGAAGGGCGGGGCCAGGGCAAGGACAATTTTCGGCCTGTCATCAGCGTACTGATGCACCCGCTGGATTATCTCCAGGGTAAGTTGCTGCAGGTCGGGCTCCTCTTTCGCCCTGGCATCGGCAAAACTGTGAATTTCCTGGGCAAAGGATTCTCCATGGACCCGGAGGCATTGTTGCCAGAGGTCGCTGAAGGTCAGCACCCGGGGCTGGATTTCCGGCACCGCAAGGCGATTGCCGCTTAAGGACTGCCAGGCAGTCACCGAACGCTGGAAACTGGCTGCGGCATTTGCTGCCGCCTGCTGGCACAGGCGCACAAGCTTAGCCATTATTTCCCGGGGAGAGGCCGCCAGGGTAAAGATGTTAAAGCAGGCCCAGGCAGCAGGGGGAGTGGAGACATTATACCCCTTTTTTACATCTCCTCCCTTGAGCACGGTGGGAGGGTAGGTAACTTCGCCGGCACAGGCATCGCTGAACCCCGGGTTCAGTTCCAGCATGCGGATGACTTCAGCCAGGAGCAGGTAGGGATTGAGCCCGTCGTATAGTGCCCCGGCATGGGTCTCCCGGCCAAAGCAGCAGATGAGGGGCAACAGCTTACCGTCGCTGCCGGTCTGGATTACGTGGCCCTGGCAATCATAGCCATGGGGTTCACTATTGACGGCGG
>JAAYHI010000190.1 GCA_012727415.1 Bacillota bacterium | reverse complement strand
TGTCAAGCGTCAGTGAAAATGTCACATTAACACGTCAGTGATTCTGTCACATTTATTTTCCTGGACACTTTATGCTTGTTGTGCTATCCTTGACGTACTTTTGTATTGTCGCCAAGGATGGTCGACAGCAGGCTTATGAGTCCTTTTCTCTAAGCCTGCCTTTTTTGTCTCCGGCATTGGCTTATGAGGTTTTTCAATCTTCATCAACGGGTAAAATTGTCCCTTGTAATGTGCATACAGCTTTTGCTCTAGTGTTGCGCGGATTTCAACGCTTGCTTTGAGGGGGATTGAATGGCTACGTCCCGGCTCAACAGTGTAGGTCGTGCCACGATAAGAGATAGTTTCTCCAGTATTAAATTTTCTGCTGTCCCTGTAGGCCAAGATCAACTCTAATGACTGCTCTGGCCTAAGGGGGATGAATGCGTTTTCTTTATCGCTTGGGGATACCGCGAACAATCGATTATGTTTTTCTATCAGCTTCGGGAGGCATCTATTGGCTTCTTCCAAGGTTTTAACCCCCATTAGTCTTAATTCTATTACCCAGCGGTCTTGTAGCGTCTGGAAGAGCATCTCAACCCTTCCTTTGGCCTGTGGAGTGAAGGCAAGGATGTGTTCTATCCCTAATTCCTTTAGGGCTTGCCCATACTGAGAAAGTGGTACCGTCTCTCCTGCAAGTTCTTGTTCAATTGTCAGCTTATCATTGGGTGATCGAAAGATCATGTGTCGATCTGTATAGACTGCCATTGGGATTCCCTCATTTGTGGTCATTTGCTCCGTTAGCTGAAAATAACCTTTGGTGTCCTCCTCAGGGCGAAATACTGCAGCTACGATTTTTCCAGTAGCATCATCAATAGCTGCAAGCAAAGAAAATGATTCTGCCCTATCTTCCAACCAGTGATGGGGACTTCCATCTAATTGAATCAGTTCACCCTTTTGTGCTCTACGCATTCTTGATCTATAAGACTTAGGTGGACGTCTCTTCTTTTTAGGGGGGAGTCCCGCTTCGCACCTGATACGTCTTATGGTTGAAGGGCTAACTTTAATTTTCTCATGCTCGGCAAGTAATTCGGATAGGTGATGATCATTGCAGTTCTGATATTTATCTCCTCTCAGGTGGTCAAAAATAATCTTTTTTAAACTATCTTGTAGCGCATGTGCAGGTTTCCGGCCACTATTTTTATGAATCATTCCAGCAGCACCTTCCTCAGTAATCTTCTTTTTAAGCCGGATAACTTGACGATAGCTCAGTCCCAGTTTGGTAGCAGCTTCAACTCCGGTAATGCTGCCCTCCATCCAATGGGAGATCACCTTGTAACGACGTAGTTCCAATTCTGTCAAAGAAATTCTCTCCTGTCCCATAGTGACATTCTCTCAGACTCATTACTATGTGACAATATCACAGACGTTCAAAAAATAGGAGTTAATAATTGACAACCGTCTAAACCAATGGCATACTAAAAAATAGGCTATATTCCGTCACAATAGGAAATTATGTGCCATCTACTTAGTAGATAGATTCTTTACCAGAAGAAAAAAACTTGACTGTATCCTTTTAGCTACTTAGCCTAAAATAATGAGGAGGTAATCGTATGCTTAGGAAATTTGTTAGAAGATCCACAGTTTGTTTCCTAGTATCCATTGTTTTCACCCTTACATGTTTAGGATGCTCTAATAACAACATCGTATATCCCCCTGTCAGACTTAACGGCATGGGAATGATGGAATTAGATAGAGCACTCACTCTATCTTCTGCCTTTGATGACTCTGATCTGGTTGCTTACATCAAGGTGGGAAACTGGGTGGAAGAAACTGAATGGCAAACGCTATATAATGCAACGGTTGTGACGGAGTATAAGGGAACAGGAATTAAAGAAATCGGACTCATCCAAGATGGTAGCTCTAATGGGACCTTTATGGACTATCCCTTGTTCACTTACGGGAATGAGATGCTTCTATTCCTAAAAAAGGCTTATGACAATGTCTATTATATAAAAGGATCGTATAGTACCGTCCTTGATATTGTTGCTGACCCATCTGGTAATTATTTTCTCATCGACAGATGCGGCATGCTAAGTGAATCTTTAGGCTCCGCAACTAACTATTCAGGCGAACTTCAATTGCGGCACTCTTTAACTGAGAATCTTATTAGTGCTGATGATATCTGGTCTGAGATTGACCACCCCTTCGATTACATTTTTTCTCTTCTTGAAATCGAAGAAATTTTGCAAGACTTAAATAGGAGGTAGATTACTAATATCAATTGAGAGCGAGGTATTAAATTGAAAGCGAAAAAGGTAATTATATCTATCTTAATAGTTGTGATAAGTGTACTGCTTGGTTCGACAAATGTTTTGGCTCACCCAACGAAAGCTACGGTCAAGCCCATTTTTGTCTGTAAAATTGCCTCTGGCAAACTCCTATTTATGCACTAATCCGGCAATCAACTTTACCGGCTAACTCCTGTTCTTTTTTCCAAGACCAATACTCACTCATGTCAAAGTACCGTCGCCCTTCACTCCACTCCTCATGGTGCTCCATCAGCATTGCACCTAACAGCCTTACTGCAGATTCCGGATTCGGAAATATCCTTATGACCCTTTCCCTGCGGCGAATCTCTTCGTTGAGCCGCTCCACACTGTTAGTGGTTCTAAGCTTCCGCCGGTAATACTCAGGCAGTGCCAGCACAGCTATGGCATCCTCTAACCCCTGGTCCAGGATCTCGACTGCCCTGGCTGCTTTATCGGCATATTCTTCATGAATACTCTTGGCCAGCTTCCGCGCCGTTTCGGTATTACTCGCCTCAAAGACTGTGCGAAGCCGGGCTTTCAGTTCAGCTTGCAAGGATTTAGGGCATTTATCCAGTATGTTCTTTGTGAAGTGAGTCTGGCACCTTTGCCAGGCCGCACCTTGAAAGCAGGTCTGGACGGCGTTTACAAGTCCTCTATGGTCATCAGAAACAACCAGGTCTACCCCAGACAGGCCTCTATCTTTTAGGGAGTTAAAGAACCCTGTCCAGCTGGACTCCGACTCACTGTCGCCTATCTGGAACCCCAAAATCTCTCTGTGGCCTTCGCTGTTTATCCCAATTGCCAACATAGTACTATGAGGACGAACTCGGCCATTATCCCTAATCTTTATGACGAGGGCATCCACCAGGACAAAGGGGAAGGCTTGTCCAGCCAAGCTGCGGTTTTTCCACCCCTCCACAATGGGGTCAAGTTGCTTACATAGATTAGACACAGTTGATGCTGAAAACTCAGTGCCGCACAGTTCTTCAGTTATCCTTGCCACCTTACGAGTAGATACTCCGTTAACCACCATTTCCATGAGTGCAAGGACAAGGGCCTGTTCGCTGCGTTGGTATCTTCTAAAAAGCTCTGTAGAAAAAACGCCATCCCGTATTTGAGGGATCCGGAGGGTTAAAGTTCCGACCCGGGTAATAAGTTTCCTGGGCTTGTAGCCGTTACGCAAGCCCCGACGGGTTTCGGTTCGTTCATAATGGGCTGCGTCAATCTGTTCAGTCCTTTGATGTTCCAGAACCTGGTTCAGCACTTCTCTTAGCAACAGCGAAATTCCTTTATCGTCTCCGGAAATTAGGTGATGCAAAGTGTCTTCAGATAAGGTAAAATTAATACGGGTCATCGCTATCCCTCCAGTAATTGGTTGTT
>JAAYHI010000168.1 GCA_012727415.1 Bacillota bacterium | reverse complement strand
GCCTAGGGTTGCAAGAGATAAATGCCAATCCCCTGCCTGGCATTGCCGCCCTGGCCCAAGCGGCTGGCTGCCCCGCGGGGAATATGGACTGTCAGGATATTTCCTATGGCCTGGGTCCCCGCTTGAATGCCGGGGGGCGTATGGACAGCGCCATGCCGGCAGTGGCTCTGCTTTTGGAGAAAGATGTTTATCAGGCTGCGGGGTATGCTGGATTTCTTATCGACTTAAACCATCGCCGCCGACAGGCAGAAGAGGAGATCTTCCAGCAAGCACTGGGGCAGGCTGAAGAACAAGTGAGCCAAGGGCGCAGGCTGCTGGTGGTCTATGGCCGGGAATGGCATGCAGGGGTAATTGGCATCGTCGCCTCCAAAGTGGCGGATCGATATTACCGGCCTGCAATTGTCCTCTGCGGCGAAGAGGAGCTGACGGGCTCTGCCCGCAGCGTCCCCGGCTTTGATATCCATGGTGCTCTTGCGGCCGTGTCCCGGCACCTGGCAAGCTATGGGGGGCACGCGGGGGCTGCAGGTTTGACCATGTCTCTGGCTGCGCTGAAGCCCTTTTGCTCTGACCTGGAGGAGTATGCCCTGGCGGCGGGAATAGATGATGTACTGCAACCGGTGCTTGAATTAGAGGCCAGCCTGAGGCCGGAGGACATCACCATGGAGCTGGTGGATACTGTGTCCCTGCTGCGGCCCTTTGGCTGCGGCAATCCTGAGCCTGCCTTTGCAGTGGAGGGTTTTACTGCCGGCGCTGTCAGCCTTGTGGGCAGCGAAAAAAATCATCTGCGCCTGCGCCTGGAAAATGCCGAAAGGCGCAGCAGGATGTGGGCCATTGGTTTTGGCAAAGGGCATCTGGTGCATAACCTCGATCCGGGGGCACCTTGCTCAGTGGCGGGGTACTTGCATGTCAACCGCTGGCAGGGGAAGACCAGCTTGCAGCTTCAATTTGATGATCTTCGAGGACCGCAACGGCCGGTATATGCGGGCAGGGAGATCATCGACCGCCGGGGGCAGGGGGAACCCTGGCTGACGGAACTGGCCCGGGCACCGGGGACGGTCTTCCTGGCCAACACCCAGTGGAAGGCAAGGCGGATGCTGGCAGGAAGATACCGGGACTGCCATGTCATCATTCTGCCCCCTGACAAGTGCAGGGAAAAAGTGTATAATCTAAAGGCAGAGGATGTTTGTTTTCTCGACCCGGCCTGGAGCCAGAAGCAGCTTAAGGAATGCATCAGTTTTTTGCCAGCCAATTGTCGCCTTCATTTCTTTGGGGATACTAATGTCCCGGAAGATATTTTACGGCCCAGTCTCAATTTGCTCCGCGGCTTTTACCGGCTTTGGCGGGATAATAAGAGTGTGAAAGATTTGCTCAGTCTCCTGCCGGCGGATTTGGCGGAGCCAATGTTACTGGAACGGGCCCTGGAGATTTTCGTCGCGGCAGGCCTTGCCGGTCGCAGCGGCGAAGCCTGGCAACTGGTCCCTGTCCAGGGAACTGTAGATTTGACCCAGACTGAAACCTGGCAGAATTACAGCAGCCAATTGGCGGCGTACCGGAATTGGCTCCGGGGTTTTTCTGCCGGGAGAATAAATAACTTATTAGCCTAAGTGATCCAGAGGAGGATAAACATGAACTTAAAAGATACCATCCGGATAATCCCCGATTTTCCCAAACCAGGCATTCAATTTATCGACATTACTACCATGCTTAAGGATGGCAAGGCCATGAAGTACGCCTTTGACAAAATGGCGGCGATGGTGCAGGATTACAAAATTGATTTGGTGGTGGGTCCCGAAGCCCGGGGATTCCTGATAGGGGCGCCTCTTGCTTATAAAATGGGGGCTGGCTTTGTGCCAGTGCGCAAATCGGGCAAGTTGCCGGGAGAGGTCATCGAGGCAAGCTACCAGCTGGAGTATGGTGAAGATACCCTTCAAATTCACAAAGACGCCGTTACCCCCGGGATTAAAGTCCTGGTAGTGGACGACCTCCTTGCCACCGGCGGCACTGTATGGTCTACTGCAGACCTGGTGCGCAGTCTGGGGGGAGAAATCGTCGGCTTTCTCTTCCTGGTGGAACTGACATTCCTCAAGGGAAGGGAGAAACTTGGCGGCTACCCAGTCTTTTCTCTGTTACAGTACGATTCCGAATAGACCCAACTAAGGGGTGGTGAAAATGGCCCTGGAGCAGCTTTTTGCCAAGATTGCAAAGTATGCCCCGGATTTTGACCGGGGCCTTATTGAACGTGCCTGGGATAAGGCGAATTCTGCCCATGCCGGCCAGGTCCGGGAATCCGGGGAGCCCTATATTTCCCATCCCCTGGCGGTGGCAGAGATTCTCGCCGATATTGAGCAGGATATGGAAACTGTGGTTGCCGGGTTGCTCCATGATGTGGTCGAGGACACCGATACTACCCTGGAAGATATTGAGGCGGCATTTGGCTCCGAAATCGCCCTCCTGGTCGACGGAGTAACCAAGCTGATGCGCCTGCGGTTTTATTCCAAGGCTCAGCAGCAGGCGGAAAACCTGCGCAAGATGTTTATGTCCATGGCCAGCGATTTCCGGGTCATTCTCATTAAGTTTGCCGACCGCCTCCACAATATGCGCACCCTGGACTACCTCCCTGCAACCAGGCAAAGGGAAATGGCCAGGGAGACCCTGGAAATCTATGCTCCCCTTGCTCATCGTCTGGGGATTTTCCGGTTTAAGTGGGAACTGGAAGACCTGTCTTTTCGCTATCTGCACCCCAGGGAATATTACAGCCTGGTGGCGGAATTGCGGCAGCGGCGGGAGCAGCGGGAAGAAATCATGCACAAGATCATCGAGTATCTGGAAACCAGCCTGGCAGAAGCCGGCATTAAGGCCAATATTACCGGACGGCCAAAGCACCTGTACAGCATTTGGCAAAAGATGACCAAGCAGCAAAAAGAGCTGAGTGAAATATACGACCTCACTGCAATTCGGGTGGTGGTCAACACCGTCAGGGATTGCTATGCGGTGCTGGGCCAGGTTCACAACCTGTGTAAACCAATCCCCGGCCACTTTAAGGACTATATCGCCATGCCCAAGAGCAATGGCTACCAATCATTGCATACCACAGTGGTTGCCCTCAAAGGCAACCCCGTGGAGGTGCAGATTCGCACCTGGGCCATGCACCGGGTGGCGGAGTATGGTCTGGCAGCTCACTGGCGCTATAAAGAAGGGGGCAAGGGGGACCGTCAGTTTGACGAAAAGCTGGCCTGGCTGCGGCAATTCATGGAGTGGCAGAAGGAAACCAAGGACACCAATGAATTTATCGAGACCCTGAAGATCGACCTCTTTGATGATGAGGTGCTGGTCTTCACCCCCAAGGGGGATGTCATCGATTTACCCATAGGCGCAGTGCCCCTGGACTTTGCCTACCGCATCCATACCCACATCGGTCACTCCACTGTGGGGGCAAAAGTCAACGGCAGGCTGGGGCCTTTGAATCATCAGCTGGAAACAGGAGATATTGTGGAAATCCTCACCCAGACGGGAGCTACTCCCAGTATGGACTGGCTGAAGATAGTAAAGTCTTCCCAGGCGCGGACCAAGATTCGCCAATGGTTTAAGCGGGAAGGGCGGGAGCAAAATATCGAGAAAGGCCGGGAGCTGTTGTTCCGGGAGCTCAAGCGCTACGGCCTGGCCCCGGCAGATATTGACCCTGAAGTTCGCGCCTCGGTGCTCAGACGCTACAACTACCAGAGGGATCAGGAGGACGACTTTTACGCCGCCCTGGGTTACGGCGGGCTCAATGCCGTTTCTGTGGGCCGGCGAATCTATGAAGAGGTTGTTAAGCTCAGGGAAAAGGAAATGTCCCTGGCGGAAGTGGAAGTAATTAAGGGCAAGGCCTCTGAGACAGACGCAGCGGTAATGGTTAAGGGCGTGGAAAATATCCTGGTGCGCTTTGGCCGCTGCTGCAAACCCCTGCCTGGGGACGCTATTGTCGGCTATGTCACCCGGGGCCGGGGCCTTACCGTCCACCGGGAGGACTGTCCCAACCTGCGGGATGCTGCCCCGGAGCGCTTGTTGGCAGTGCAGTGGGGGAGCTCCGAGCACCAAACTTTTCCTGTGGAGCTGGTAATCAATGCCTGGGACCGCAAGGGCCTGCTCCAGGAAATCATGAATGTGCTGGGAGAACTCAAGGCCAATATCCTCACCATCAACGGCAGTGGTCTCAAGGACGGTTCCGCTCAGGTGCATATGACGGTGGAAGTGCACAGTCTTGACCACCTCAGCCAGATCAGTGAAAGGCTGCGGGGTGTCAAGTCGGTAATGGAGGTCTACAGGCAGACCCGCACTTAGCAGGATAACTGAGGTGATACTATGCGCATTGTCATTCAAAGGGTGTCCAGGGCCGCTGTTCGGGTGAATGACGTCCTTCACGGGGAAATTGGCCAGGGCTTATTGATTCTGGTGGGAGTAGGAACCGAGGACACCAGTCAGGACGCCCAATATCTGGCAGAAAAGACCGCTAATCTGCGCATTTTCCCGGACAAGGCTGCAAATATGAACCTGTCCCTGCTGGATACCGGCGGGGAGGCCTTGGTGGTCAGTCAGTTTACACTATACGGCGATTGCCGCAAGGGACGTCGCCCTTCCTGGCATTTAGCTGCCCCTCCGGAGATTGGGGAGCAGCTGTATGAGGAGTACTGCCGCTATCTGGCGGAGCAGGGGATACACGTAGAAACAGGCGTCTTTGGCGCAATGATGGCGGTGGAGATTCACAACGACGGTCCGGTAACCTTGGTGTTGGACAGCAAAGAGTTGAGGTGATAAATATGGAATATAAGATTCTGCCTGTAGGCAGCATGGGGACAAACTGTTACCTGGCCTGGTGTCCTGAGAGCAAGGAGGCCCTGGTGATTGACCCCGGCTTTGAACCCCAGAGAATCCTTCAGGAAATTGAGGCCCTGGACCTTAAAGTGAAGTACATCATCAATACCCACGGGCATATGGACCACATCGGCGGCAATGGGGAGCTCCACGCCGCCCTCCAGGTTCCCATTGCCATTGGCAGAGAGGATGCCGGCATGCTCACCGACCCTGCCAAAAATCTGTCTTCAATGATGCGGCACCCCGTCAGCAGCCCTGCCCCCACCCATTTGCTAGCGGATGGGGATGCCATTGCTTTCGGAAACTGCTCCTTGCAGGTGCTGGCAACTCCTGGCCACACTCCAGGGGGAATCAGCTTGTATGGGCATGGGGTTCTCTTTTGCGGCGACACTTTGTTTAAACAGTCCATCGGCCGCTCAGATTTGCCCGGCGGCAACCATCAGCAGCTTATAGCTTCTATCAAGACCAAGCTCCTGGCCTTGCCCGGAGAGACAGTAGTTTTGACCGGTCACGGTCCCGGCTCAACCCTGGCGGCAGAAGCAGCCACTAACCCCTGGCTTCAGGGATAAAGGCCCTGATTATTGGCATAATACCTGTACGGATTGTGCCAAAGGAGGGGTCGGGATGCAGGAACAGAACATCAGGACAGCTTTGGAAAAACTGCGGGCCCAGAAGCTGCGCCGGGTCGACCTGCATAAGTTGATGGACAGCATTGACGGCGGCAAAGATGATGCAGAAATTGCCCAGCAATTCAATGTGGATATCGCTGATGTCCAGCGGATTCGCCGTGTGCTGAGGTAATAAGGAGGCCGATAACCAGGGCCTTTATTTTTTGGGGAGGAAATCATGGTCATAAAATTTCAGGCACCTGCTTCATGGTGGAGCCGGGGGGTGCAGCTGCTGTGGCTGTTTCCCCAGGGGCAGATTATTGCCGAGGGAGACCGCTGGGATTTAGCGGTGCTGGTTGAGGAAAAGGGGGAGGAATTGTTCTTGTCGGTCAACGATGGAGAAAAGACCGAGCAGAGAGTCGTTGCTGCCAGACCCCTGGACTTTATGCATGCCCTTTTTTGCATGCTCAGCGAAAAAAACCGGGGTCCTCTCAGTCCCTGGGGAATTCTCACGGGGGTGCGTCCGGGAAAGGTGGCCGCCGGCCTCATTGACACCTATGGCACCGCAGGGGCCATAGAAGAACTGTGCTGCAACTGGCTGCTGCATCGGGAAAAGGCCAGGCTGCTGGCGGCAGCAGTGAATAATGGCTATCCCCTTCTCAAAAAGTCGGGACTGAGCATATACATCTCCGTCCCCTTTTGTCCCAGCCGCTGCGCTTACTGCTCTTTTGCTTCTCTGCCCCTGGAGCCCTGGAGAGGAAAGATCTACACTTACCTTCGCCAGGCGGCTGCAGAATTGAAGCAGTTGCTTGCTGCCTGCTCCCGGCAGGGGCATGTCATAAACAGCATCTACGTCGGCGGGGGAACCCCCACCTCTCTCAGCCCTGGCCAGCTCCACCAGCTGTTGGCTCCCGCCCGGGGGGTTGGAGGGGAGTTTACCGTGGAGGCCGGCCGCCCCGACACCCTTACCGCCGAGCACCTGGCAGTGCTGAGGGATTTAGGGGTGACGCGAATCAGCGTCAATTCCCAGTATCCCCTGGACAGCACTTTGCGGGCCATTGGGCGCCGGCACAGTGCCGGGGACTTTTACGCCGCCCTGGATATGGCGGTGCAGGCTGGTTTCGACACTGTCAACACCGACCTCATTGTGGGCTTGCCGGGGCAGACCCCAGAGGAGTTTGCCGGGGTAATTTCCAGCCTGGCGGCAGCGGGAGCGGGGAATATTACTATCCATGCCCTGGCCTTAAAGAGGGGTGCAGGGATTAAGGAACAGTACTTAAGTGCAGACCAATCCAGGGCGATTGCCGGGGCTGCCTATGACCGCCTTGATGCCTTGGGCTATAAGCCCTACTACCTTTACCGGCTGAAGAACATCGCTTCTAACCTGGAGAATGTCGGCTTCGGCCTGCCAGGGAGCTTTTGCTATTATAATATTGCCAGCATTGCTGAGTCGGAGCCTGTGCTGGGAGTGGGGGCCGGGGCAGTGAGCAAACTGGGCTGGGGGAGCACCTTCCAGGCCCTCAACAACCCCAGGGATGTCAATCAGTACCTCGATCGCTGCCAGGCCTTGCTGGAGCGAAAATTGTCCTGGCTGCAAGTTGACAAGGGCCGCTGCCCCTGATAGAATACAGCCATCAATATTTCTTGGGAACTGGGGAAAGAGTACGTCGATGCTGTTCTTCAGGGAGGAGAATCATGACTGCGAGTTCTCCGAACAAGGCGACGGAAAGACATCTCCGCACAAGTTCTCACGGCTGGCTCCGTTACAAGCTGACTGAGTGGCCTATAAGGCAACCAGGGTGGCACCGCGGGTAAACCCGTCCCTGACAGGGGGACAGGGTTTTTATTAATATTGAGGAGGTATTGCCATGTATCAAATCCCCAGAGGAACACGAGATTTTCTTCCCGAACAGGCGGCGAGATTCCGGCGCCTGGAGGAGATTGCAGTGGCCCTGGCCAGTCAATATGGCTATGGTGAACTGCGTACCCCAATCTTTGAGTACACCGAGCTCTTTGCGCGCAGTGTCGGCGAAAGCACAGATATAGTGGAAAAAGAGATGTATACCTTTCAAGACCGGGGTGAGCGCAGCCTCACTTTACGGCCGGAAGGCACCGCCGGGGTGGTGCGGGCCTTTGTGGAAAACAAGCTGTACAACGGGCCCCTGCCGGCAAAGTATTATTACTTTGGCCCCATGTTTCGCTATGAAAAGCCCCAGGCAGGGAGGTACAGGCAGCTGTGGCAGTTTGGCGTCGAGCTCTTTGGGGCTGCGGGTCCGCGGGCAGATGTGGAGGTAATCGCCCTGGGCTGGCAGTATTTCCAGGAGCTTGGCATCAAGGCCACCCTGGTGCTCAACAGCATTGGCTGCAGGCAATGCAGGGAGGAATATAAAAAAGCCCTGGTGGCTTATCTCCAGGGGCGTAAAACATGCAAACTTTGTGCCGACCGTCTGGAACGGAATCCCCTGCGCGTGCTGGACTGCAAGGAAGAATCCTGCCAGCGTGAGCTGGAGGAGGCCCCCCGCATCAGCCAGTACCTGTGCCCCCAGTGCCGGGAACACTTTGAAAGGGTAAAATCCGGGCTTTCCGCCCTTTCCATTCCCTTTACCCAGGACGACCGCTTAGTGCGGGGTTTGGATTACTATAACCGCACCACCTTTGAATATAAAACCACTGAGCTGGGTAGCCAGGATGCCCTGGGAGGCGGCGGCCGCTATGACGGCCTCGTCGAATTGATTGGCGGCCCGGCAGTTCCTGCCGTAGGCCTGGCCCTGGGTATTGACCGCACTGAGCTCATGGACCCTCCCGCCTTGCGCCGGGAGCCCCGGCGTCGCGGCGTCTGGCTTGTGACAATGGACCCTGTAACGGATGAGGCCATTGCCCTTGCCCATCCGCTGCGGCGACAGGGGGTATACCTGGGCTACGATTTGGAGGGGCGAAGCTTCAAAGCTCAATTCAAACAGGCCGACCGCAACAATTGTCGCTGGTCGCTGATTATCGGGCCCGATGATCTGTCCCAAGGGCAGGCCATGCTCAGGGATATGGAGACGGGAGAGCAGCGGCCGCTGGCCCTGGAAAACCTTGTAGAACTGGTTTCCCAATTGGAAGGGGTGAAGTAAGTTGGAGAGAACTCACAAGTGCGGTGAATTGCGCCTGGAGCATGCCGGCAGTCAGGTAAGCTTATGTGGCTGGGTGGCAAAGCGCCGGGACCTGGGAGGCATGATCTTCCTGGATATCCGGGACCGCTGGGGCTTGGTGCAGGTGGTGTGCTATCCCGACAGCCCCAGCTATAAGATTGCCGATGAGGTGCGCTCGGAGTACGTAGTTGCCCTTCAGGGGGTGGTAAAGGCCAGAGAGGACAATGTCAATCCCGACATGCCCACCGGCGAAGTTGAGGTAGAATGCCGGGAAATGACGGTGCTTAACACTGCTGCCCTGCCTCCTTTTTACATTACCGACGATGTCAAAGTGGATGAAAACCTGCGCCTGCGCTACCGCTACCTGGATTTGCGCCGGCCGGGGATGCAGGCAAATCTAATGCTGCGCAGTGCCACCGCCAGCATCTTTCGCAATTTCCTGGCGGACCACGACTTTATCGAAGTGGAAACGCCAATACTCACCAGGAGCACTCCCGAAGGGGCGCGAGATTTCCTCGTCCCCAGCCGGGTCAGCCCCGGGAAATTTTATGCCCTGCCCCAGTCCCCCCAGTTGTTGAAACAGCTGTTGATGGTGGCCGGCCTTGAGCGGTACTATCAGTTAGCCCGCTGTTTTCGCGACGAGGACTTGCGGGCAGACAGGCAACTGGAATTTACCCAGGTAGATATTGAAGTGTCCTTCATGGGCCAGGACGAGTTTTTTGCCCTGATGGAAGAGCTGGTCAGGAAAATCTTTAGGGAGCTAAAAGGATTGGAACTCAAAGACTTTCCCCGCATTCCCTGGCGCACTGCCATGGAAAAGTACGGCACTGATAAACCCGACCTGCGCTTCGGCATGGAACTCGTCGACGTCAGCGCCATTGCCGCTGCCAGCCAGTTTAAGGTCTTCACCTGCGCCATTGAAGCAGGGGGCTCAGTGCGGGGCATAAAAGTGCCCGCTGTCTTTAGCCGCAAAGAGCTGGATGGCCTTGCCGAACAGGCAAAACTCTTTGGCGCCCAGGGCTTGGCCTGGATGGTCGTTGAAGAAGACGGCATCCGCTCGCCCATAGCCAAGTTTTTCAGCCCCAGTCAGTTGCTGGAGCTGACAGATGCCTTCTCTGCCCAGCCCGGCAGCACCCTTCTCTTTGTGTCCGACATAGACACCTTTGGGGTAGTGCTGCCCGCCCTGGGAGCCCTGCGGCAAGAGCTGGGGAAACAGCTCAATTTGTACAGTGAAACTGAATACCGGCCCTGCTGGGTGGTAGATTTCCCCCTCTTTGAATATGATGAAGAAGAACAGCGTTATGTGGCCGCCCACCATCCCTTTACTGCGCCGGTACCGGAGGATTTGCCAAAGCTCGCTGCCGACCCGGGCAGCGCAGTGGCCCAAGCCTATGACTTGGTTCTCAACGGCTGGGAAATTGCCGGTGGCAGTGTCCGCATTCATACAGCTGAAGTCCAAGAGGCTATGTTTAAGGCCATTGGCATTGAGCCGGAGCAGGCCCAGCGGCAGTTCGGATTCCTTATGGAGGCCCTTGGCTTCGGCGCTCCTCCCCACAGGGGAATCGCCTTTGGCTTTGACCGCTTGGTGGCAATTCTCGCCGGCGAAAACAGCATTCGCAATGTCATCGCCTTTCCCAAGACAAACAGTGCCTTTGACCCCATGACCGAGGCACCCTCAGAGGTAGATGCCCTGCAATTAGCCGAGCTGAAAATTGAAGTCAAGGACTAAAGCCTAGTTCCTTTGTATTGGTTTTTTTTGACAATCAGTGCTCATCCTGGTATAATAAAATAAAACTGAATTACATTGCCCGAGAATACCTTAACGCCAAGTACGGCAATTAAAAAGGAGGTTTTGCTGTGACCAGGAAAGTTGTGGTCCGTTCCTTTGTCATTGTCCTCTCTGTATTGTTGGCTGTCGGCATAGGGTTTTTGGCATATCGTCACATCGTTCCTACTAAAGCTTACGCCGAGGGTATGATCTACCTGTACGAGTCTTTGGCTGAGCTGGAAGAAAAATCGGACACCATTGTAGAGGTTTCTGTTGCCGGCAAAGGTCGCAATGTAGTCGAGAAGAGCACGGTGGGAGCCCAGGATTCCTATTACACTTACACTCCTGTAAAAGTGGAAAAGGTCCACAAGGGCGATGTTAACCCGGGTGATGTCATTGAAATAATTGAACCAGTTGGTTATCAACGCTTGCCTACAGGCCTGTACTATATTTGCCGCAGGGGTTATGAACCCATAAAGCAGGCAACCACTTATCTCTTATTCCTGCAGGAGAATCCTGACGGCGACTACCCCGTGAGCTCCCAGCGGAAGTTTGTCTGGCCGACTCCCCAGGAGCGCACCGCTGAAAGCCTTGAAATCACTGAGCTGTCCAGTCAGTATGAAATGCTGCTGGATGCAATTGCAGCCAAGTATTAACTCAGCCCACCGGGAGGTCCCGTGGCTTTTTTCTTTTATTTCAGGTTCAATTTGCTCAATAAATCATGGATAAAATTGGACCCCCGGGAGATCAGCAAGCCCGTCAAAAAATAGTCAATCCACGGCATTGCCAAGTTCACTTGCAGGGAACCCAGCAGTCCAGTTCTTGTTGCTGTCGCCAACAGCACCCCGACAATAACCGAGGTCAACTGACTTTTCCAGTCCCTGATGCCGGGGATTGCCGCTTTTATGATATCGACGCTTACCTCTACCAGCATTGCCAGCATAATCAGCACTGCAAAGGCGTTAGCCATTTTTTTGCCCTCCAATATATTTTTTATTAAAAGATATTGCCAGGAGGCAGTCTTTAGCACAGCCAAGAAATGTTTTTCCAGTTGCTTTAGGTGCTTAAAGTATGCTAAACTTTACTCAGAAAAGGGAAAACCCTGCTGTGTGCGAATCAGACTGTATTTTTTGAGCCAACAAATTTGACTTGGGAGCTTTGGCTCCGGCGGCGTAGAATATGCCCCAAATGTCGGGGACATTTGAAAGCGCCGGGCGGGCACCCACCTGCGGAAGCAGGTTCAAAAAATGCGGTTCAAACGGCATGGCGGGGTATTTATTTGTACATATGAGGTGGTTTTTGATGCAGCGCTTTTCTCGGACGAGAATGTTAATTGGCGACTCAGGGCTGTCGCGGCTGGCGGCAGCAAGAGTTGTAATTATTGGGGTTGGCGGTGTAGGTTCTTTTGCCGCCGAAGCCCTGGCCAGGGTGGGAATTGGCTTTCTGCGCCTGGTCGATGACGATGTCATCGATGTTACCAATATCAATCGCCAGCTTCATGCCCTGGATTCTACAGTGGGTAAGGCAAAAGTCCAGGTCCTGGCAGAAAGATTCCTGGAGATTAATCCCCGTCTGTGGGTGGAGCCTGTTCAGCAGCGCTATCTTCCGGGAAAGGGGCAATATCTCCTGGAAGGCTGCACTTGGGTCATAGATGCCGTGGATACTGTGGCTGCCAAAGCAGATATCATTGGGCATGCATTAGCTGCCAAACAGGGGATAATCTCTGCCATGGGTACAGGCAACAAGCTGGACGCCTCCCTGCTGCGATTAGACGATATTTCCGATACATATAACTGCCCCCTGGCCAGAAGGGTTCGCCGGGAGCTGGGCAAGAAAGGGATTCGCACCGGCGTGCCCGTTCTTTGGTCCCCGGAATTGCCTGCCGTGGCAGAGAAGGCAGCGGTTCCTGCCAGCATCTCCTATGTCCCCGCAACCGCAGGCTTGCTCATGGCCTCATACGTGGTGAATAAAATATTAAGTTAAAAATAGGGAAGGATGGTTATGCTATTAGCAGCCATCCTTTTATTGCATATGTTCAGTGGGTGTGCTACACTTTTGTTAGATTACCTGGGGAGGGTATCCGATGGATGAACAGAAAACCAAAATCATCAATCGCTTAAGGCGCATAGAGGGGCAAGTCAAGGGAATTGAAAGGATGCTGGACAGTGAGCAATGCTGTTCCGACATCCTGGTTCAGGTTGCTGCAGTGCGCTCTGCTATTAACAAAGTTGGCAGCCTGATTTTCGAACGCTATGCCCAAAATTGCCTGGCGGGGGCTGCAACCCCTGAAGGACAGCAACAGGCCCTGTCAGAATTGATCAAGACCATGAACAGCTTTATTAAGGGTGGGGGCGGTAATTAATGAATCAGATTGGCAGGATTATCAGCATAGAAGGCAATGTCGCCACAGTCGAACTGGAGAGAAGCAGCGCCTGCGAAAAGTGTGGCATTTGCCACCTGGGTGAGACGCAAAAACTGCACATTGAGGTGGAAAACAGCATCAATGCCCGGGAAGGGCAGAGGGTGCTTATTGCTGTCCAGCCGGGCAGTGTCCTCAAGGCCAGCTCAATCCTGTATCTGTTCCCCCTCCTCGCCCTGGTGGGAGGTATCTGCCTGGCCTACTTCCTCAACTGGCTCGTCGGCCTGCCTGGAAATGTGGAATGGTGGGGTATTGGCAGCGGCATGGTGCTGTTTTTCCTGGCCTATGTCATCATTCGCCTGCGGGAGCCTGTCCGGCGCAAGAATCCTTCCTATGCCCCCCGCATGATTCGCGTGGCTGACGAACACGAAGAGATCACTGACATGTGTGAGATAGCCGATGAGTAATCTGTTCAGCTACGGGCTGCAGCAAAAAGGCAGCAGCAGCCTTCCCCTGGCTGCCCGCATGCGCCCGCAAAACTTAGAGGAGTTTGTTGGCCAGCAACATATCGTCGGCCCCGGCAGCCTGCTGCGGCGGGCTATTCTGGCAGACCGCCTCACCTCAATGATCTTCTATGGTCCCCCTGGCACAGGCAAGACTACTTTGGCCGCCGTCATTGCCAACCAGACCAAGGCCAGCTTTCAGCGCCTCAATGCCGTCACTGCCGGCGTTGCCCAAGTGCGGGAGGTGCTGGAGGAAGCAAAGAACCGCCTGGAAATGTATCACCAGCGGACAATACTCTTTATTGATGAAATCCACCGCTTTAACAAAAGCCAGCAAGATGCTCTTTTACCGGCGGTAGAGGATGGAACAGTGCTGCTAATCGGTGCCACCACCGGCAATCCCTTTTTCAGCGTCAATTCCGCCCTCCTTTCCCGGAGCAGGATTTTTGAGCTCTACCCCCTGACCAGGGATGAGATTGCTGTCATTTTGGACAGGGCCCTGGTTGACAAGGAGAGGGGTTTGGGCAAGCTGGCCATTGAGCTGGAGCCAGAGGCAAGGGAGCATATCCTCAACACGGCAGACGGCGACGCCCGGGTGGCGCTGAATGCCCTGGAACTGGCTGCCTTGACCACTCCCCCTGGGGAAGACGGCAAGATATATATTGACCGGCAGGCGGCGGAGCAATCGGTGCAGCGGCGGGCAGTGCGCTATGACCGGGATGGGGACAACCATTACGATGTAATCTCTGCATTTATCAAATCCATCAGGGGGTCAGATCCCGACGCAGCTCTCTTTTGGTTGGCCAGAATGTTGGACGCCGGTGAGGACCCAAGATTCATAGCCCGGCGGCTGTATATTTCCGCCAGTGAGGATATCGGCAATGGCGATCCGCTTGCCTTGCTGGTGGCAGAAGCGGCATTCCGCGCCGTGGAAGTGCTGGGGATGCCGGAGGCCAGGATTCCCCTGGCCCAGGCAGTTACTCACCTGGCTTGCGCGCCTAAGAGCAATGCAGCCTACCTGGCGCTGGAACGGGCCACCCATGATGCCAGAAATGCCAGCGACACCGGAGTGCCCAACCATTTGCGGGACACTAACTACCCCGGGGCAAAGGAGCTGGGACATGGGGACAACTACATCTATCCCCATGATTATCCCGGGCACTATGTTAAGCAGCAGTACCTGCCAGATGCCCTTTCCCACAGGCGCTATTATTACCCAGGCAATCTTGGCTACGAAAAGCGCCTGCGCCGATGGCTGGAGGCCACCAAGGGCCTGCCTGAAGAAAAAGACAGATAGAGCTGTCGCACATCGCCAAAAATGTGTGCGACAGCCCTATTTTTTCTGTTCTCAATAAATGCTCTCAATTTTTCTTTATGGACCTAAGGATAAAGCCTGCTTTAGCTAAGGGATTAATCTCCCCAGAGTTTTGCGCTCTGGGGTTTATATTTTGTGCCAATCCTTGCAGTACTTCTAAATTTCACGTTGCCCAATTCTCCACATTATGGCATATAAAAGAACTTTCAGGATAAATTTAAAAAATTTTCTATTCCCAGGCAGGAAAATGCAATTTTATATCGAAATAACTGGTATTCATATTTATGGAGGGGATTCGGATGCACTTTTTACCCAAACGGCTACTCTGCATTATCAGTAACCTTCTAATCATCTCTATTCTCTTCACTCTAATTCCACATCCTGTTTTCCAATCAGCACACAGATGAAAACAACTTTGTCTCTCTTCAGTATGAAGATTACGAGGTCTTTTTTAGGCCTGTCAAGGCAGCATATTCCCGAGTCGAAGCAGGCTCGTCTGCAGCGGCAGTAATCTACCGGGATATTTACCCGGATATAGATTTTG
>JAAYHI010000167.1 GCA_012727415.1 Bacillota bacterium | reverse complement strand
GGGAAGTTGCCAGACAGCAGCGTCTGTTGCTGGCTGCCTGCCGCCGCATAGGGAGAATAGATTTGCTGTTGGCCAAGGGCCGGCTGGCCAGAAAGACCGGCTGGTGCGTTCCGGAATTGCTGGACCAACCTCAGCTGGTGCTGGAGGAATTTGTTAATCCTGAGGTCAGCAGCTACCTGGCTCACGAGGACAGGAGATTCCAGCCCCTCTCCCTCAGACTGGGCCTGCCGGTGACAGTGATTACCGGGGCCAATATGGGCGGCAAATCCGTCGCCTTGCGTTCGGCAGGGCTGGCCGTTGCCATGGCGCAAATGGGCCTGCTGGTGTCTGCCAAGGCCTGCAGACTTTCACTGCGGGAGTTTGTCTATTATTCTCAGCAAGAAGAAAACCCCCGCCAGGGTCTGAGCACTTTTGGCACCGAAATTCACGGCCTGGCCAGGGTGTTGCCGTTGCGAGGGCAAAGAGGGTTGTATTTGTTAGATGAGCCTGCCCGGGGGACAAACCCCTGGGAAGGAGCTGCCCTGGTCAAAGCGATTGTCGATTGGTTGCTGACCGGCAACAGCATAACTTTGGTGGCCACCCATTTCCCCGGCCTATCCGAGGTGGATGGCATCGACCATCTGCAGGTG
Organism: Bacillota bacterium; assembly: GCA_012727415.1. GTDB lineage: Bacteria > Bacillota > Proteinivoracia > UBA4975 > UBA4975 > UBA4975. Next base: position 1,596 of record JAAYHI010000167.1, on the reverse strand, counting down.
GCGGGGTTGAAGGGCTTGGCAGCGAAGAGGCAGGGAATTAAAGCTCAGGACTTAAAATTATTGCAAGAATTAATGGACTATTCTCTGGTGCCGGGTAAGGGGGAAGTCCCCCGGGATGCCCTACGGGTTGCAGCGTTCCTGGGTTTGGCACCGGAAATTGTGGAAAAGGCGTCACAAGAGTTAGGGATATCTCCCCAGGAGGTGTTGGAAAAATGAAATTACAGTTGGATGCTGGTCTCGTCAGGGAATGCCGGGAGGCAGCAGCTCATATCGCCGCAGATGTGCAAAAGTTTATCGGCCCCCGCTCTACAACATCAGTTGAGCGTGCGGTGCTGCGGTTGATGGGTGTAAATGATGCAGTCGATGGAGTTCCCATGGCCAATATCCTAGTGGACAATCTGGCGGCACGAGGAGAACTGGCGCTGGGAGCAGCATATTGGCTGGGCAATGCCTGCAAACAAACAGGTCTTGCTCCCCAGCAGGCCGCTGCAAAAGTGGCCGCCGGCGAAATAGACTTGCTGGCCTTGCCCCGGGAAGAACCCGCGGCCTTGCGTCCCTTTCTCCTGGAACTGGCGCAGCCGGGACTGAAGAAAATCGCAGATAATCGCCGGCAGCGTGAAGAAATGCAGCAACGTCTCAAGATGGGCCCCCCTCCGCTTCTCTACGTCATCGTAGCCACCGGAGATATTATGCAGGATGTCCCCCAGGCCCAGGCTGCTGCCGAGCAGGGTGCCGATATCATCGCCGTTATCCGCACCACTGGTCAAAGCCTTCTGGACTATGTTCCCCACGGAGCAACCCGGGAGGGCTTTGGGGGGACTTATGCCACCCAGGAAAATTTCCGGATTATGCGCCGGGCCCTGGACGAAACAGGGGAGAAATTAGGCCGCTATATCATGTTGGTCAATTATTGCTCAGGACTGTGCATGCCGGAAATAGCTGCTCTGGGCGCCTTGGAGCGCCTGGACATGATGCTCAATGATGCTCTCTACGGCATACTATTCCGGGATATCAACATGGAGCGGACCTTGATCGACCAGAATTTCTCCCGGGTGATAAATGCCTATGCCGGGATAATAATCAACTCAGGGGAAGACAACTATTTGACCACCGCCGATGCAGTGGCCGAAGCCCATACCGTAACGGCCTCCCAGTTTATCAATGAACAATTGGCACTGGCTGCGGGTCTTAGCCCCTGGCATATGGGGCTGGGCCACGCCTTTGAGATTGACCCTGATTTGGAAGACGGGCTGCTTATGGAAATAGCCCAGGCCCAGATGGCCCGCCAGCTTTTCCCTGATGCACCCCTAAAGTATATGCCTCCCACCAAGTACATGACCGGGGATATCTTTAAGGGCTACCTGCAAAACGGCCTCTTTAACCTGGCCTCAGTATTGACAGGGCAGGGAATACATCTCTTAGGTATGCTTACAGAAGCTATTCACACCCCCTTTATTCAGGATCGCTACCTGGCAATACAAAACGCCCGCTACATCATGAACAATGCCAGACATCTCAAAGATGAGCTGGAGATAGTGCCCAATGGCCGCATGCAACAACGGGCGGCAACTGTCCTGGCAAAGGCCACAGAGCTCT
>JAAYHI010000166.1 GCA_012727415.1 Bacillota bacterium | reverse complement strand
GGAACATGGTGTCGCCAGGCTGCACTGTATACCGACCCTGGAACCCAGGAGGACAGGATGCAGGAACGCGACATTGCGGCGGCGGCTGGGTACCGGGAACACAGAGGACGTCGCAGGGGAAGATGACATTGGGATCTGGAATCTGCGGGTTGGCTGCAATCAAAGCATCCAGGCTCACTCCAAACCGCTGGGCAATGAGGAACATGGTGTCGCCAGGCTGCACTGTATACCGACCCTGGAACCCAGGAGGACAGGATGCAGGAACGCGACATTGCGGCGGCGGCGGAGCACCGGGGACGCAGAGGACATCACAGGGGAAGATCAGGGCGGGATTGGTAATGTGAGGATTGGCGGCAATGAGGGCATTGAGGCTTACTCCAAACCGCTGGGCAATGAAGAACATGGTGTCCCCAGGCTGCACTGTGTAGCGACCCTGGAATCCCGGGGGACAAGAGGCTGGGACCCTGCAACCAGGCTGTGTTGCACCGGGGACACAGAGGACATCGCCGGGGAAAATCAGGGCGGGATTGGTAATGTGGGGGTTAGCTGCAATGAGGGCATTGAGGCTTACCCCAAACCGCTGGGCAATGAAGAACATGGTGTCGCCAGGCTGCACTGTATACCGGCCTTGAAAACCCGGGAGACAGGACACCGGCACCCTTCCTCCCTGGCGGGTGCCCATTTCCGGTTGATTTATCCATTGACAGCAATCGCTTTGAATCTTTTCATCCATATTGAAGACCTCCCTTCCATCGATTCTCATTTATAATATGAAAGAGAGGGCAAGGGGTGTGCATATATCACTGGTGGCCGCCAGGCATCAAAAAAAGGCCCGCAGGCCTTTACAGATATTTGCCAATGTCCCGGCGGTAATGCAGGCCGGGGAAGTGAATTTTGGCGGCGGCAGCATAGACCCTCTCCCGGGCCAGCTCTAATCCGCCCCTGGCCGCCAAGGTAAGCACCCGGCCGCCGGCAGTAACAATGCCCTCCTGGGTCAACCTGGTGCCGGCATGGTAGACCCGGACATGTTCCATGGCTGCATCCAGCCCCGCAATGGGAAAGCCTGTCTCACAGGGCCCGGGGTAGCCCCCGGAGGCCAGCACCAAGCTCAGGGCCCAGTCCTGAGACCAAAGGAGCCGCTGGGGCATTCCCCCCCGGGCCACAGCGTTGAGGACCTCCAGCAGGTCGTCTTCCCACAGCTGGAGGATGGCCTGGGTTTCAGGGTCCCCGAAGCGGACGTTAAACTCCAGCACCTTCGGTCCCTGCGCGGTGAGCATCAGCCCGGCATAGAGCACACCTTTAAAGGGCGCCCCCGCCCTGGCCATGGCTGCCAGGGCGGGCTTAATAATATTACAGGAGATTTCCTGCTGCAGGCTCTGGCTGATAAGGCCAAACCCAGCTACCGCCCCCATGCCGCCGGTGTTGGCACCGGTATCCCCGTCGCCAACCCGCTTGTAGTCCTGGCTGGGGACAAGGGCCACATACTCCTGGCCATGGGCGAGAACCATGTAGGAAAGTTCCCGGCCCTCCAGGTACTCCTCAATTACCCCGGGTCCCTCAAGGCTTTTCGCTGCCCCCTGGGCTTCCTCCAGGGTCCTGGCCACAGTTACCCCCTTGCCGGCAGCAAGGCCGTCGGCCTTCACCACCAGGGGCGCAGACCATTCCTTCAGCGCCTCGAGAGCCTCCCGGGGGCCGGATACCTTGACATATCTGGCAGTGGGGATTCCTGCCTGGGCCATCAGGTCCTTGGCAAAGGCCTTGCTGCCCTCCAGGCGGGCGGCTGCCCGGGAAGGGCCAAAGCAGGGAATGCCGACCTCTTCCAGGCAATCGCTAACCCCGGCCAGCAGTGGCGCCTCCGGCCCAATGACAGCCAGGTCAATGCCCTGGCGCTGAGCCCAGGTGGCGATTCTCGGGCCATCGCAGGGATCTATTTCCCCTACTTTCGCCACCCTGCCTTCCAGGGCAGCATTCCCCGGCAGCCAATAGAGCCTGCCCAGGGCGGGGCTTTCCAGCAGGCGGGCAGCCAGGGCATGCTCCCTGGCCCCTGCCCCGATCAACAATACTTGCATTTCAATACCCCCTAGTGTCTGAAGTGACGAATGCCGGTGAAGAGCATAGCGATGCCGGCAGCGTCAGCGGCGGCAATCGCCTCCGCATCGCCCCTGGAACCTCCCGGCTGGAGGATGAGGCTGATACCTGCCCGGGCAGCAGCTTCCACCACATCGGGGAAGGGAATAAAACCGTCGGAGGCCATTATTCCGCCCCGAGCTCTATCCCCTGCCGCCGCCAGGGCAATGTTGGCGGCATCGATGCGGCTGGTACAGCCACTGCCAATCCCCACCGTCATGCCGTTCTTGGCAACGACAATGGCGTTGGACTTGGCATATTTTGCCGTAAGCCAGGCCAGGCGTCCATCTTCCTCCCAGCCCTGGGGAGGCTGGAGGCTGCCTGCCACCTGCCAGCCAGTGAGAGTAGCGTCATCGGCCTGCTGGACCAGTATCCCCCCGGAAACTGAACGGAGGACACGGCCTTGGGGCCTTTGGTTGGGACACTCCAGCAGGCGCAGATTCTTCTTGGCCGCCAGCATTTCTCGGGCCTCGGCGGTGAACCCAGGGGCAATGACGACCTCGAGAAATATTTCTTTTAACAAGGAGGCTGTCTCGGCATCAACAGCGCGGTTAAAGGCAATGATGCCGCCAAAAATGGAGACGGGGTCCCCTTGCCGGGCCCGGGCAAAGGCTTGGGCCGGAGCCCCCCCCAGCCCCACTCCACAGGGCACTGCATGCTTTACTGCCACTGCCGCTGGCCCGTCAAATTCGGATACCAGGGCAAAGGCAGCATCGGCATCATTGTAGTTGTTGTAAGACAGCCCTTTGCCCTGGAGGGGCTGGGCCCAGGCCAGGGAATCCTCCTGACCGGGCAATCTGTACAAGGCTGCCTGCTGGTGAGGGTTTTCCCCGTAGCGCAGCTGGCCACCACGCTCCAGGACGAGGGCCAGCCTTTCCGGGAACTCCTCCCCTTGCAGCCAGCCGGCAATAGCGGCATCATAGGCAGCGGTATGGGCAAAGGCCTTTACCGCCAGCTTCCGGCGCAGCTCCTGGGGCAGGTCCCCTTGCTGGCGGAGATGGTCAATTACTGGCTGGTAATCCTGGGGACTGCACAGGGGAATAACGACGGGAAAGTTTTTTGCCGCCGCCCGCAACATGCAGGGGCCCCCGATATCTATATTCTCCAGGGCAGTATCCAAAGTACAGCCTGGAGCTGCCACTGTTTTTTCGAAAGGGTAGAGATTGACCACCACCATGTCGATGGGAGCAATACCCAGCTGCTTAAGCTCCTGGAGCTGGCTTTCCACCCGGCGGGCGAGGATTCCCCCGTGGATTTTGGGATGCAAGGTCTTCACCCTCCCTCCCAGCATTTCGGGACTGCCGGTTACCTCGTGCACCCGGGTCACAGCCAGCCCTGCTTCCTCCAGGCAACGGGCTGTGCCGCCGGTGGAGATTATCTCCACGCCCATGGCCGCCAGTGCCCAGGCAAAATCCGCCAGGCCCTCTTTATCATATACACTGATTAACGCTGTCTTGATTGCCATCTGTATCCTCCTCCAGTTCAATTTTCCTGCCGATGATCTTTACCTTTCCCAGGGCAAAGGCCTTCACCACCCGGACCAGGGCAGCATGTTCCAGGGACTTAAGGCGTTGATGGAGGCTGTCGGCAGTGTCGGCGGGCAATACCGGCAATGCCTCCTGGCAGATAACGGGCCCGGTATCCATCCCCTTATCCACCAGGTGAACAGTGCAGCCGGTAATCTTTGCCCCATAATCCAGAGCCTGCAGGGGGGCGTGGAGGCCGGGAAAGGCAGGCAGCAGCGAGGGGTGAACGTTGATAATTGGCGGCATTGCGGCAATGAACTCCGGGGGCAACAGGCGCATATACCCGGCCAGCACTATTAAGTCCGGTTCTACAGCCGCCAACACCTTGCCCACTCGCTGATGGTAAGACTTCCTCCCTTCCCGGGGCAGGGGAGGGAGAGCCACAGCGGGCACTGAGGCCAACCGGGCCCGCTCCAGGGCCATGGCCCCTTCATTATCCGAGAGGACCAGGACAAGGGAGGCAACCCCCCGCCGGTGGACCTCATCGATGAGGGCCTGAAGATTGCTGCCCTCCCCGGAAGCCAGAACGGCAAAGCGGAACTTACTCATTGACAATCACCTGGCCGGAACCCGGCCGCAGGCTGCCTATAACCCATGCTTCCACCCCGTTTTCATGGCAGAATTCCAGGGCACTGTCGGCGAAATCCCTGTCCACCACCAGGGTATAGCCGATGCCGAGGTTAAAGGTGGCCAGCATTTCCTGCCGCGTCACCCCTGCCTGGGCAATGGGGGCAAAGACTGCAGGCCGGGGCCAACTGCCCCACTCAATTACAGCATCCAGCCAGTCGGGGATGGTGCGCCCCACATTGCCGGGCAGGCCACCGCCGGTAATATGGGCAATGGCTTTGACCGCCGGCAACTGTCCCAGCCTGTGCCCCAGGGGAAGGTAGAGGCGTGTGGGCTGCAGCAGCGCTTCCATTAAGGGCATGCCGCCACAGTCCCTTTCTAGGTCTAAGAGCCCCCGGTCCAACAGCAGGCGCACCAGGGAGAAGCCGTTGCTGTGTATCCCCGAGCTGGCCAGGCCCAGGACCAGGTCTCCTGCCTGACAGTCCCTGCCATCGACCATCCCCTCCTTCTCCACCACACCGACGGCAAAGCCAGCAACATCAAAATCTCCAGGGGGATAAAAGCCCGGCATTTCCGCTGTTTCTCCGCCAATCAGGGCACATCCCGCCTGG
>JAAYHI010000165.1 GCA_012727415.1 Bacillota bacterium | reverse complement strand
CTACCAAACTGCGCTACAGCCCGAACATATTACATTTTACTCACTATGCGTTGCTTTGTCAACTGAAATTTAGTTTAATGCTGAAGGTCTGAGGTAATCGGGACACATTCTTCATGGAGTGTTAAGTGCCTTTAGCAGTTTTTTTGCGTTAATTTGTGTCAAAACGAAAAACATTGTTGTCAAAGTAAGACTGAATATCAATACCATAGCGCTCCCGGGCATAGATTAAGTACTTGTTCGTTGCGACATTGTAATTTACAGTAATGTGCTCGGAGTATTCAGCACCGTTGTGCTCGTATATTATCAGCATTGTATCCGCGAATATCCCGGAGAGTTCACCTGCAAAAAGAGGATTCTCTAAGGTGATGCGTAGCTCTACGTCTCTCCCTGAATTAAGCTTCAATGGGGAGTTGCCGTCCCATGTCCGCTCAACGGGCCACCCATCCTTCCCTGTTGAAGTCACAGATACATTAGCACACTTTATCTCAGGATGATTCAAAAACTCAATCCTCTTTAAAGTCAGGTCCTCTCCTATCTCAATACAAAGAGGAAATAAATTTATACTGCCTTTCGCCGACGGCAAGGTCAAATACTGCATGATTGCTTGGATATTGCTAATTAGCAAATTATCCGGATGGACAGGTGGTACTGATCTTCCAGGTTTCGCTGAGTATATCAAATCCTCTAAAGAGTACTTTTGCGTTTTGCCATTGACGGTCAGAGCTAATTCTGTAGCCTTAAAATTCTCCATAGGCCTGTTTTCATAATTTACTTCTAGATATAGCCCGTATTGATAGATTACAGGTATTTTGTCCAGATCAATGGCCTCAAACGCATTGAGATACTTAGATATATCTTGTGTAATTGTGGAATGGTATTTGCTCCCCTCCATCCACGCTAATGAGGTGCTGGCGTTTTCACTAAAACTCAAATCGTAGTAAGTATTTGGTATATTCAGTCTTGCACTGACATCATCTTTGGTCAGAGGCTTGCACGATAATAATCTAAAGTAGACTGCCTCCTCAGCGGACAAATCGACATAGCAGTTATCAGTCTCGAGGTAAAAGAAATCTGAGTTGTAGCTGGGCAAACTCGAAGAACCTTCACAGCCTGTAAGAAGAATTAATACAAGTAATACTAAAGGAATATATTTTTTACCCATAATTCCCCTCCATTTGTCTTCTTTACTTTTGTGGAGGGGACTTAACTTACCCCGCCACCAAATACACATTATACCTGCCTTCCAAATAACCAGTTCTTCCTCTTCAGGAAAATAACTCCTTTATTATATTATAACTACATGGGCGCAGATGTTGTCAAGATATTTTCAACATTTTTTTCAATCCTTGTGAAAAAATAAAAAAATAATATGATTAACCGGCCTTGGGGGGAAAAAAATAAGGCGCGTCTGCGCCGTATTGCATTTGTGTTAAAGGATGATGGCGATGAGGCCGCCACTGCCTTCGTTGACGATTTTCTCCAGGGTTTGTTGCAGCTTTTCCTGGGCAGTTTCGGGAAGGTTGCCCAGCTTGGTTTGTATGCCTTCTTTGACCATTGAATACAGGGACTTGCCGAAAATCTGGGATTCCCAGATTTTATCCGGATTGTCTTCGAATTCATCCATTAAATAATTTGCCAGTTCTTCGCTTTGGCGTTCGCTGCCGACAATGGGAGCAAATTCAGATTCCACATCCACCCTGACGACATGGAAAGATGGAGCAGTCGCTCTTAAGCGCACGCCGAAGCGTGCTCCCTGGCGAATAATCTCCGGTTCTTCCAGGTACATTTCATCCAGGCTGGGGGGGACGATGCCGTAGCCATTGGTTTTGGCGGAAACCAGGGCATCTTCAATTTTGTCGTACTCTTTCTTGGCTTTCACAAGGCCGCTCATCTGCCGGAACAGGTCGCCGGCATTGTTGATCTCATAGCCAGTGGTCTCAGAAAGAATAGTGTAGAACAACTCCGGCGGTGTGTCGAAGCGAATTTCCGCTTCGCCGCTGCCTAAATCCAGGTGGCTGAGGTGGACCCGGGAAACGTAGTCAAATTCTTCCCCTATGGGTTCCAATGCTACCCGCAATTCCCGCACCTTGCTGGCGCTCTTCATTATGCCCCGGATAATCTCCATGAAGCCGCCTTTCAGCCAGTGCCCTTCTTCAAGAGCTTCCACCCAGTCGGGCAGGACTATGTTAATTTGATTAATGGGAAACTCGTACAGGGCTTCTGTAAGGATTATGTCCACTGTCTTCTTGTCCAGACGCTGACAGTTACAGGGGATGACCGGAGCCCCATATTTCTCTGTCAGTTCAGTCTGCAGCTGCAGACAGGAACTGGAGTCTGGCTGACTGGAGTTAAGGAGGATGACGAAGGGCTTGCCAATCTCCTTCAGCTCCTCCACCACTCTCCTTTCCGGCTCCTCGAAATCTTCCCTGGGCAACTCGGAAAAGGAGCCGTCAGTAGTGACGATAATTCCCAAGGTGGAGTGATCGGCAATAACCTTCTTGGTGCCGATTTCCGCAGCCATTTGAAAGGGAATCTCCTCGTCGGCCCAGGGTGACATAACCAGGCGTTCGCCTCGTTCATCGGAGTAACCTAATGCGGATTTGACGGTGTAGCCAACACAGTCTACCAGCCTCACCCGCATGGTAAAATCTTCATCGGCAAACTGAACTTCCACCGCCTCATCGGGAATAAACTTAGGTTCAGTAGTAGTTATGGTTTTGCCGCCGCTGCTTTGAGGCAGTTCATCTACCGCCCGTGTGCGGTCCTGCTCATTAATATTGGGTATTACCATCAGTTCCATGAATTTTTTGATGAAGGTGGATTTCCCAGTCCGCACGGGGCCAACAACACCCAGGTAGATATCACCACCGGTCCTTTTGGCAATATCGTGGTACAAGCTGTACTCTGCCACTTTTCTCCTCCCCCTCACAATCTCCGCTTTTACTCACAATATATATATGTGCAAAAAATGGTTGTATTCCGCGAGGAGGACAAATCTTGGCAAAAGCTACTCCCGGGGAAGGATATCTTCGATTTCGTTGGCCTTGTCCCGGAGCATTAATTCAGTCACTGCCTGATGGGGAGGTTTCCCGGCAAAGATCACCTCATGCAGGGCGGTGGTAATTGGCATGCTGACCCCCTCCCGGGCGGCCAGCATTGCCGCAGTCTCGGTGGTGTTCACACCTTCCACCACCATGCCCTTGCGAATATCTTCCAGACTTTCCCCCTGGCCGAGGGCGAAACCCGCCTGCCAGTTGCGGCTGTGCTTACTGGTGCAAGTGGCGATAAGGTCGCCGATGCCGGCGAGACCGGCAAAGGTTATTGTCTCGGCACCCATTTTCACCCCCAGGCGGGCAATCTCTGCCAAGCCCCGGGTCATGAGGGTGGCCTTGGTATTGTCCCCATATCCCAGGCCATCGCAGACTCCTGCCGCCAGGGCAATGACATTTTTTAAGGCTCCTGCCAGCTCGACACCGATGATATCTGTATTGGTATAGACGCGAAACTTAGGAGTCATGAAGACTTCCTGCACTTCCTGAGCGGCTTCGAGACTGTAGCCCGTCGCTACAGTGGCAGTGGGGATGCCCCGGGCAACTTCTTCTGCATGGTTGGGCCCGCTGATTACCACCACCCGGTCTTCATTGCCGACGACCTGAGCAATGACCTGAGAGAGACGCAGATACGTGTTCCGCTCCAGCCCCTTACTGAGATTGACAATGATGGTACCAGGGGTGACGAAATCTTTAATTGCCTCGACAGTAGAACGCACCGCCTTGGAAGGCGTAGCGAGGACGACAATTTCCTTAGTCTTAGTCGCCTCTACCAAGAAATTGGTAATTTCTATGCTGGCGGGAAGCAGTACTCCAGGCAGGTACGTTGTATTCTCCCGCTGTTTGCGCAGTGCCTGACATAACTCTTCCCTTCTTGCCCACAGGGTGACAGCATGTCCTTTTTTGGCCAGCAACAAGGCAATTGCTGTCCCCCATCCGCCTGCACCGATTACACCAATTTGCCTTTTCATTTACTACCTCTTTTCCGAAGCTTGAATACCAGGGGCGTGCCCTGAAAACCAAAAGCTTCCCGGATTCTGTTTTCCAGATACCGCAGCCAGGAGAAATGCACCAACTCCGGGTTACTGGTAAAGATGACGAAGCGCGGCGGTTTCACGGCCACCTGGGTGATGTAGAAGATCTTGACCTTGGTTCCCTTGGCTGAAGGGGGATTGGCCATAATGGCATCGGTTAGAAGATCATTGAGGAGGCCTGTGCTAATCCGGCGCTGATACTGCTCCATGGTCTTTTCCACTAAGGAGAGGAGGCCGGAAAGGCGGGCGCCGGTAAGGGCAGAGACAAACTCGATGTTGGCGTACTCGATGAACTTCAGTTCTGCCCGCAGATCTTTGATATATCTCGCCATGGTATTGGAATCTTTCTTGACGATATCCCATTTGTTGACGAGGATGATTATTGCCTTGCCAGCCTCATGGGCAATGCCGGCAATGCGCTTATCCTGCTCTGTAAGCCCCTCTTTGCCGTCCAGGACCAGCAGGGCAATGTCGCTGCGCTGCACCGCCCTGACAGTGCGCAGCATGCTGTAATACTCAATTCCTGAAGCCAGTCTGCTCTTCCTGCGCAGGCCTGCGGTATCGATGAGGACTATGGGCCGGCCGTTATGGTAGACGGTAGTGTCAATTGCGTCCCGGGTGGTGCCGGGAATATCGCTGACAACAGCCCGTTCCTTACCTGCCAGGCGGTTGACCAGAGATGACTTGCCGACATTGGGGCGTCCAATTACTGCTACGGCAATTGCCTCGGCATCTTCCTCCCGGACCGGGAGCTTTTCAATATGCGCGACAACGGCATCCAGCAAATCCCCTATATTAAGGCCGTTGGCAGCAGAGATCGGCAGGGGATCCCCCAGCCCGAGCTCGAAAAACTCCACCAATTGTTCCTGGCTTCTGCTGAAGTCATCTACTTTATTGCCAACCAGGATTACCGGTTTTTTGATGCGGCGCAGCAAATCTGCCACTTCCTTATCGTCGGGGGTCAGTCCCTGCCTGGCATCCACCATGAAGAGAATGACATCGCTTTCCCAGACTGCTTCCTGGGCCTGGGCGGTGACGGCCTGAGCAAGGGGGTCATCATCGTCCCAGGCAAAGCCGCCGGTATCTACCAGCATAAAATTATGTCCTCCCCAGTCGGTCTGGCCATACAGGCGGTCTCGGGTGACGCCGGGGGTATCTTCAACTATGGCCAGCCGCCGCTGCAGAATCTTATTAAACAGCGTCGATTTGCCCACATTGGGTCTGCCGACAACTGATACAATTGGTAACATCATATTCCCCCATTTCCGCTCAGCGCGATGATATCCTGTAAGTCTTGGGCAATATAGACAGTCTTGTCCAAGGCCCGGGCAAGCTTTTCGCTGGTCCAGTCGTCAAGGAAACAACCTGCCCGCACGGCCGCCTCAGGCACTGCCAGGGCGTCCCAGGGGCCGGGGACAGCCTGGGCTGCCCGATAAATGTCTTCCCCGGCCAACAGTCCTGCCACCGTGATCTCAGGGCCCAGGAAGCAGTTCTCCACTGCCAGGACTTGCAGCTCCAGGCCGGGGCGAATCCTCATGATAATTTCACTAATATCCTCCATAGTCTTCCGGGCGGCCTTGCCGGTAACCAGCAGCAGCTTAAATGGAGGGACTTGTTTTTGCGGCAGCTTGCTCAGCTCTTCCGCCTGCAGCAAGGTCTTTCTGATCATGCCAACGCCGTTTTCCAATTGCGGGTAGTCCTCGTAATACTCATCCCCCGGCACTGGCAGACCTGCTGTGACATAGAACTCGTCTGCAGCATAGACAACTCTGCGGCCAAGCTTGCTGCGCAGTTTCTCCTGAAAGCTGTCGATTATGGCAATGGTCCTCAAGGCACATTCCCTGTCTGCCCCCACTAAGGGAGTGAGGTGCTGCCTGTACTTTGTCAGGCCCACCGGCACCACTGCCAGGGAAAGCAGGGATTCGCCCAGGGATATGAGGTCGGCAATCGTCTTTTCCAGCTCTATATCGTCATTGATGCCGGGGCAAAGGACGATTTGGCTGTGAAAGGCGATTCCCGCGGCAGCCAAGCGCCGGAGAACAGCCAGTATGTCGCTGGGCTGTTTTCTTCCCAGCAACTGGCCCCGGATGTGGGGGTCTGTTGAATGCACCGAAATGTGCAGGGGAGAGATTTTCTCGGTGATGATGCGGGCAATATCCTCTTCCCGGAGATTGGTGAGGGTAATATAATTGCCTTCCAGGAAGGACAGTCGGTAATCGTCGTCTTTTATGTACAGTGTGCGGCGCAGGCCTGGGGGCTGCTGGTCAATGAAGCAAAAGACACATTTATTCTGGCAGCGGCGGGGCTGTATATCCAGATCCAGGCCTAAATCTTCGTCATATCCCTTTTCGATTTCAAAGTCGATGAGGCTTCCCGAAGTCGTCTTCACTCTGAGGGTAAGCTCTGCACCTGTAGTATGGAAATAATAATCGATAATATCTCTGGCCGCGAAGCCATTAAGGGCAATAATTTCGTCCCCGGGCCTCAGCCTCAGTTGGTGGCCAATGCTGCCGGGCTTGACACTTTTGATTTTTATCTTGCTCACCCCCTGAGTAAAACCTTTATAATTATACTTTAACTTCTTTTGGCATGCAAAACCAGGGCATAGATTTTTTCCAGATTTTTATGCACTCCCCAGGCAGCCAGGCGGCGGCCCAGGGCTTTAAACCCCTTGAACCGTGAGAGGAAGCCGCCGATACGGGTCGGCAAATTAATACACTGCAGGCAATCCACTGCTTTGTACTGCACATTGGCCTGCAGCTTTTCCGTCAGGCAGTCGGCAAAGCGGGGAAAGATCTTGCTGCCGGAACCAACGCCCACGAAGCAAACGGGGTTGCCGTGGCAGTACCCCGCCAGCACCGGCACCCCCATATCCCGGTTTTGCAGAACGTCAAAGTACTCCAGGCCTAATATTTCTTCCACTTTGGCGGAAGGCTTGATTATTCCCAAGTGCAGCGCGGCGGCGACACAGGACAGGTGGGCCCCGCGATAACAGTGATAGAAGTAGATCATTGCCCTCTTTGCTCCCTCAGTTTAATCTTCCTCTCAGTTGCCTCCACCAGGGCGACAATCTTCTTATAGGCCAGTTGGGTCCCCCAGGCAACCAGGGGCCTGCCGAGAAAAGTAAGTCCCAGCAGCCGGGAAAGGATGCCGCCGATAATCATCAGGATGTTGATGACCTCCCGGGTTTCCACATAGGTGACATTGACTGCACCGGCCTTGCCCAGGGCCAGCAGATTTTTTACCGCCTTGATCACCGGCGTCGATGCAGTTTCAAAACCCACTGAAAAGACCAGGGAGCCATCATTGCTCTTGCCCATATACTGCAGAAACCCATGATCGGCGGCATCCTGTGAATCGAAAAAGGGCAGGCCAATCAATTCCTGCCTGCTGGGAGTCTTATACCTGGACAGCAGTCCTCCGTGGACTGCTGCAGCGGTTACTGAGGAATGCGCTCCTCCATAACAGTGATATATGATCAGGCTGGGGATAGAGAACACCACCCGCAACTGAGATTCTGGACGAAAGATGTCGAAAAAAATGATTGCCCGGTCAATGGCGGACGATAATCAGGATGCCGTTTTCCAGGTCGTGGACCATGCCTTCGGTGATTCGCGATAGGTACATCGCTATGCGCTGTTGTTCCTCAGTATCCCGGGCAATGTATACCGGGCCGGAACCACCGGCTGCCACATATTGACGAGCTTCCTCCAGGGCAACAGTGGCCAGGATGAGCTTATCCAGTCGTGCCATGGTAATCATCACGCTCCCTGCCGGCGTAAGATTTGCTGGGCTTTGCTGCCGCCCCTTCCAGCACCGGCGCTCTCTTTACTGCAGCAATCAGGGCTTGGGGGTCACCGCTGCCGGGGATGATGAGCACCCCAAGTCTGCCGCTTTTGATGTCCCGCCGCATCAGGGGGGAAAACTCAGGGGTGTCTACATCTTTGTAGATGCCCAGCAATTTCGCGCACAGATGGACAATGGCCTGCCGCTGCCCCGGGTTTGCCAGGGTGGCAGCAGCGTCAATGTCTTTTGGCTCAATGATTAGGCCCAGGGCCTTTTCCAGGTACACTTCCTTGGCTTCCGCCAAGCCCACATTCATGAAGTGGAGGTCATCCACAAAGACATTGGGGCCCTGGAAGTGGACTTTCCCCAGGCGGACATGAGCTATATCCGCAACGCGTTTGTCCGGGAATGAGTTTATCAGGAAGTACAGGAGCACTGTCACGGCCCCCAGGATGCCAATCCGCAGGGGATAGGAAGTGCCCCGCAGCAGGGCCAGGTCTATGGCCGACAGGACCAGGGTGCTGGCAATGATAATGTAATTCCTTGCCTCAAAGGTGCGGGCGATGCCCTCGATATACGGGCGGCCCCGGGGGACCAGCTCATATAAATCCAGGGAGGCCAGGGATTCCCTCTCCAGATTGCGTATTTCCCGAAACTGTTGCGCTGCCATCGCCAAAAAGGTCACGGCGACGTATTCGGCTTCCAACAGTGCCGGCCATGCCACCGCACCAAGGGCAGCAGCGATAAATCCCATGGAAAGATGAGAAATGTAGCCATGGGGATAAGTCGGATACTGGCGGTAATCTGAGCGCAGGATCAACATGCGCAGTATCCCCCCCAGGGAAGCAGTGAGGACTATGCCGAAAAAATACGGCCTCATCTTCCGGGGCCTTTCCTGTTTTTGGTCTTTTCCCGGCGCTTGTCGTCCAGCCAGGTGACTTTACTCCCTTTATCCGGTGCCACCAATTCCCTTGCTTCCCCGAAGATTTCTGCGCAACCAACAGCGATGACCCCAGCAAGCAACGATGAGTCCAGGATTCCCCCGCCCAGTTGGTATGTGTGAGTCAGGGGAATTTGCTGAATGAGCACCAGCACATCCGCCACCAGCACTCCCAGCATTCCGCCCACAAAGGCGGCCCTTCTGGAGCGACCCGCCACATAGCCAATTACTCCTGCAGCAATGCCATAAGCATACAGAGGCTCGATAAACATCGCCCCGGGCTCCTGGGGAAGCACCCAGTCGAGGATGAGCACCGTAATGGCCGTGGCGGCAATAGCTGCCGCGCCCCTGGCCTGTTCTTTAAATGTATCAGCAGTGCCGATGAGATAGACGCCAAGCCCCAGGGGAACCAAGGTGCTGCCCAGGTTAATGCGTACCCTGCCCAGGGGCAATTCCGGCAGCCAGGTGCCCAGGGCAAGGAGGGCTATTATCACCAGTGCCGCCCTGTCCGACAGGCGCATTCTGTCCAGCGTTCTTTGGAGCAGGCCGAGGTAGATGATGACGGCCAGTATTGTCAGCAACCAAGTACTCATTTCAGCCACCCTTTTTGCCGTTCTGCCTCTAGCTTTTCCTCTTCCTACCTTCAGTATTCCCATGAAAAAAAGAGGCTAGTTGCCTCTTTGCGCATAAATTAGCGGGTCAATTCCCCTCTGCTCAATTAATTCCCTAAACCGGCCTGTAACTGCCAGGGGGACTGCCGCCAGCTCCGGCAAGGTTTTTACGCCGAGAAGGGCCATGCCCACCCGCAGCTGGCGAAGATAATCTTCAAGATACCTGTCTGCCTGGGCGAATCCCTTGCGCAACTGCCGCAGTATGCCGCCGGCAGTGCCCACTGCTGCAGCACCAAGGCAAAGGCATTTAAGGGCCCTGAGGCCGTCATCGACACCGCCGGAAGCCAGGACCTGTATCCCGGGGCCATTATAGACGACATCTGCCACGCACACTGGCGTCGGCAATCCCCAGGAAGTAAAGGGCTTCCACCAGGAAGAAGGATTGCGGCGGCCTTCAATCCAGGCGAAATTGGTTCCGCCCCGGCCGCCGACATCAATTGCCGACACTCCTGCTGCGGCAAGGCTGCGGGCTGCCCTGGCGTCAATGCCAAAGCCCACCTCCTTGATGATAACAGGCACCGAAATCCCGGCACAAACCGCCGCGATATTGTCCAGCAGCCCCTCTTCCAGGGGGTCTCCCTCAGCCATTACCAGCTCCTGGGCGGGATTGAGAAACAGCTGCAGGATTTGGGCATCCAGCATTGCCACTGCGCTGCGCGCCTGTTGCAGGCTGGCTGCGGCCGGAAGGTTGGCAATGAGCACCCCCTGGGGGTTGTACTTGCGGGCAACCCGGTAAGTAAAAGCCAGCCCTGGGTGCTTCAAGCCCGCCGCCTGGGATCCTACCGCCATGGGCAAGGCATATTTTTTTGCCAGCATTGCCAGGCGGCGGTTAACAGATTCGCTGCTCAGCGCCCCCCCGGTGATGGCATTGATATACAGGGGAGCCCTGACTTTAATGCCGCAAATATCTGCAGTCAGGTCTGTGTCATCAGGATTGACGGTGGTGAGGCAGTTGTGGGGCAAGTGGATATCATTAAAGAGGGCAGTAAAAGAACATCTGGTTCTTTGCATAGCAAGACTCAGATGCTCTCTTTTTCGGTTAAGCCGAACCTTATTCATCCCCTTGATCTTCAAAGAGGTTGCCGAGGCGCTCGCCAATAGTGGCGCCGATGGAGGTGTCCTGGGGAACTTCTTCTCTGAAGGCCCTCCTGCCGCTTCTGGCAGCTTCGCGCATGCTCAGGCTGACTCTCTTGGCATGTACATCAATGTCCAGGATGTGTACCTTGACCATCTGGCCGGTGGTCAGGACGTCTGAGGGTTTATCAACATGCTCATCGGAAATCTGGGACACGTGAACCAAACCGTCGACACCGGGAATCAATTCCACAAATGCGCCGAAATCGGCCAGGCGGACCACTTTGCCCTCTACCTCGTCGCCGACTTTAAACTTTCTGGCTACTTCTGTCCAGGGATCAGGGAGAATCTTCTTGAGACTCAGTGATACACGCTCAGCTTCGGGATCCACCTTGAGCACATAGACCTCAATCTCCTGATCTTCCTGCAAGACCTCACTGGGGTGTTCGACACGGTGGTGTGCCAGCTCAGAAATATGAATCAGGCCATCAATGCCACCAATATCTACAAAAGCACCAAAGCTGGTGAGGCGGCGGACAATACCTTTGACAGTCGTGTCTTCCTTGAGATTGGCCAGGGTCTCTGCCTTTTTCGCTTCCAGTTCCCGCATCAGCTGAGCCTTGCGGGATACAATGACCTTGTTGCGGCGGCGCTCCAGCTCGATGACGAGCACGTCAACGGTCTGGCCAACAAACTGGCTGAGGTCTTCGACGAAGCGCAAGTCCACCAAGGAAGCAGGCATGAACGCTCTGAGGCCCAAATCTACAATGAGGCCGCCTTTGACAACTTCCACAACTTCCCCGCTGACGGGAGTCTGATTATCAAAGGCTTCCCTGACAGTCTTCCAGGCCTTACTTTGGGCAAGCTTGCGGGCTGAAAGTTCAAGCAAGTCCTCGGTAAGTCTGGTTACTTCCGCTTCCACCTCCGCACCGACTTCAATCAGTTCGGAACAGGTTTCGACTTTGCGGAAAGACAATTCCTCTTTGCGGATAATGCCTTCCAGTTTGTAGCCCACATCTACCAGGACTTCATCTGGATTGACCTGAACGACCTTGCCAACGACTATATCGCCAACCGCTAAGGGTTTAGGTTCCGTTTCTAAAAATTCGTTGGAGTCCTCCACGGCTTCCTGGACGTCCTCCGCTGCTTCTTCAGCGTCCTCGGAATCGACGTCAGCTGGTGCCTCGACGCCTTCCTCTGCTTCCTCGACGTCTTCAACTACTTCTTCGGCAACTTCCTGGTCTGCTTCGAGGTCATTCTTTACTTCTTCGATGCCCTCATTATTAGTTTCCATCACCAAATCCACAACCTCCCTTATAATCCATTCCGGCGTCGATGCCCCAGCTGCAATGCCAACAGAAGAGGCATTGTGAAACCACTGGGGGTCGATATTATGTACCGACTGTATATGATGTGTCGCGACACCGGATTGCTTGCAAATGGCAACTAACTTGCCTGTATTGGCGCTGTTCTTGCCGCCAATAACCAACATAACATCGCACTTCTTTGCCAGCTCAGCAACTTCTTTCTGCCGTTCCCTGGTCGAGGGGCAGATAGTATTGTGCACTTCAATATCCTGAAACTGCTCACGCAGCACCGCTAATATTTTCTCCAGCTCTTGCTGATCGAAAGTAGTTTGAACAACTACCGCCACCGGCAAGTCGCTGTGGATTTGGCGGGCAGATTCCACATTGTCAATTACAGACACGCCGTTGCGTGCCCTGCCCAAAATGCCTTGAACCTCAGGATGGCTGGCATCGCCAACAATAACGAGAAAGCGATTGTCGAGAGATTCGACTATGGAGTGAATCCTGCTGACGAAGGGACAAGTGGCGTCAACGATATCCTTTCCTGTAGCCTGCAGGGCCTCAAGCACTGCGGGACTGACGCCGTGGGAGCGGATTATTATGGTATCTTCCTGAACATCGGCGACGGAGTCAATGGTCCTGATGCCCTTGCCGGCCAGGTGTTCAATCATCTCCGCATTGTGAACAAGGGGTCCCAGGGTGGCAACCCGGCCAGGCTGCTGCAATGCCAGGTTGACTGCCCGCTTAACCCCGGGGCAAAATCCAGCATATTTAGAAACGATTACTTCCATAGTCCCCTCCAGGTCTTCACCATACCATTATATATCATTTCTGCTCTCTTGACAAAGTTCTTTGACATGGGACAATACTAAATTCACTACTGCGTCAATTTCCAGGCCCGAAGTGTCTATCTCAATTGCATCCTCCGCCTTGCGCAGAGGAGCGTATTGTCGGGAAGAATCCAGTTGGTCCCGCTTCACCATGTCCGCCAGGA
Source organism: Bacillota bacterium (assembly GCA_012727415.1). Classification (GTDB taxonomy): domain Bacteria; phylum Bacillota; class Proteinivoracia; order UBA4975; family UBA4975; genus UBA4975. The sequence continues at coordinate 1,659 of JAAYHI010000165.1, read as the reverse complement.
CGGTATCGGGATCAACTGTCATGCCCTTGGCCACGAGTTCTTTATACCTGCGGCCGGCGCGGACTTCCGGAGAAGCAGTTAAAAAGAATTTGTAATCTGCATCGGGAAGGACAACAGTGCCAATATCCCTGCCTTCCATAACTACATTCCCGGACCTGGCCATCTGCCTTTGCAGAGCGGTAAGGCCCTGGCGGATTTCCGGCAGGGCTGCCACATAAGATACTTTTCCCGTAACCTCCCGGCTGCGAACAGCTTCAGTGATATCCCGGGAGCCGTGGAAAATGCGCAATTCCTCGCCGGAAAAAATAAAGGAAAAGTCTGCACGCTTAATGGCAGCCAGCATTTCCTGCTGATGCCGTGAGTCGATTGGAATGCCTTGCTCCAGTGCCAGTAAGGTGACTCCTCGGTACATTGCCCCCGTATCCACGTATGTAAACCCCAACTGCCGGGCGACTGCCTTGGCGACAGTGCTCTTGCCGACGCCAGCGGGACCGTCAAAGACAATAGAAACAGTATCCGACATCCGTGCCCCTCCCTATTTCCCCCGATATTATTTCGACGTACTAGCTTACCTTTCCTGCCTTAGCCCCCCGATTATAAACCGGAATAATTATATACTGCCCCCTCCAGCCTGTTCAGCAAAATTACAACATCTGACCAGGGGGAAAGTTTCCCCAACAGCTGGAAGATGACCAATAATATTGCCAGCAGGAGGAAGATTTTTATTAAAAAGCATTCGATTTTATCGAGAATGGTCATTGCTTTCACCTTGCTTACAGTATCAAAGGGCGCAGAAGTCCCCGTAGGCGTGGTACAGTTGCCTGATTTCCCCCAACAAACTCAAGCGGTTAAGACGCAAAGGGCGATCGGAGGTATCCAGGTCGACGTTGTTGATAAAGCGCAACAGCGGCGTCTTGAGCCTGGCCAGGCTTTTCAAGGCCTCCGCCATGTTTCTCTTCTGTAAAAAGGCTTTAACTTCTTCCTGAACTATCAAGTAGGCTTCGAAGAGGTCAAGTTCTTCAGGCTGTTCAAGAAACTCCCGGGTTGCCTCTTCATAATTGTACTCCCTGGAACATGTCCTGTCCATCAGTTTGCAGACATCGGCGCAGTCCTCCGCATAATTTTTCAGAGCGGGGTCTTCCAGGACTTTGGCTTTCTCGATGACTAAATAGACATTATCCTGGCTGGGGTCGGTCAAAGCCGCTGCCACTTCCTCGGAAAAATCCTGCTCCCGCAAATAGTAATACAGGCAATCACTGAAGATCTTAAGGAGATTATCCAGGTCCTGACTCCGCCAGGGAACCAGGCCTTGAGATTCGTACAGCGAAAGGGAGAATTTCAGCAAATTGATAAGAGAGAGGTCCAGGGGAACGCTGGCGATGATGGCAATAATTTGGTCAAACCAGTTTTTCACGCTTCCGTATTGGGACAACTTTAACTCACTCTGATAATAATGACCGCAAATGCTGTCCAGCCTGTCTGCCACTCCCAACAAAGCCCCTGCCAGGGTATGGGGAAGTTTGCCGGAGAACTTGCTGGGGTGCCAATGTTCAATAATCGCAGAGGCAACCACTTCAGGTGCCCCGGCGGCGCGGGCAATTTCCGCTCCCATATGCCCCAGGTACTCGGGATAGGCCCGGCAGGTGGCCGTTGTTACAT
>JAAYHI010000012.1 GCA_012727415.1 Bacillota bacterium | reverse complement strand
GGTGTGGGGAATGTAGGCTTCAGGCTGGTAATAGTCATAGTAGCTGACAAAATACTCCACAGCGTTTTCCGGGAAAAACTCCTTGAACTCGCTGCAGAGCTGGGCAGCCAGGGTCTTGTTGTGGGCAATGACCAGGGTGGGCTTTTGCACCTGGGCAATGACATTGGCAATGGTGAAGGTCTTGCCCGAGCCTGTCACCCCCAGCAAGGCCTGATGCCGCATATTGTCATTTACGCCCCTGACCAATTCCTCAATAGCCTGGGGCTGGTCCCCGGTAGGCTTGTAATCCGATACCAGCTTAAATTTGCCTTCCATTTCCTCACCCCTTGCGAACAGGTGTTTCTATTCTACCATATCTGACCGGGTGTGTATATACCCGCAGACAGATAAACAGTCTGATGTTATGCACCAGACTGTTTTTTCTTTATTTTTTCCCACAGCCGCAGGAGAAAGCCTTTCCCCGACATCTTGAGATAGGGTCCGCCATCGCCGGGACGGGGAATAAGGATTATTCCCAGCTTGCCCTGAGTGCGGATTTCTACTGTCTTTTTTTCTCCCGCGGGGGATTCCACATCCATCACCGCCGCGCAGGGAAAAGTGTCCAGGGCGGCCCCCAGTTCCCGGCTGCTGTTTACCTCAATCCCATTGACACTGTGGATAATCCAACCGGTGCCCAATCCCGCCAGGGCGGCAGGCAGTCCCGGCCATGTTGCCAGCAGTTTTACTCCCCGCTGCGGCGGAGTCCACAGGGGAGGTGCACTCCACTCCCGGCGGTTTCCCGCCTGAATCAGGTATTCGTGGCCCAAGGGCGCAAACAATACCGGCAAGATTTGCAACAATGGCAGGCGTCCCGCCGCTAAGCTCAGGAGCAATAATGCCCCGCTGTAAACAGCAAGCCGCCGGGCGGAGATTTTGCTCTTTTCCCGGGGAGATGTGGAAACGGCGATATCTGAATAGCCCAGAGTGGCGACAATGGGAAGGAGGAAAAAAGAAAGTACCATCCCTGCTTCCGGCTTAAGTACAGGTTGCAGCAGCGGCCACCAGTCCGGCATGGCGATGCTGCCTTCAAACTGTTCAGTGGCGCTGACCAAGGTCGCCAGCAGCGCTGTTATCGGCAGCGGCCAGAAGCGCTGGAGCATAAAACCTGCAACCACCTCGCCCCGGGGATTGCGCAGGATGACGGGGCTGGCATTGATGTGGCCGCTGATAAAAATGAGGAAGCTCTCGGTGAGGTGCAGTACTGCCACCAAAGCCATGAGGGCAGGCAGGTCTATAGCCATGAGCGAAGCAATAATGCCAACATTTGCAATGCCGGGGAAGAGCAAGTGCAAGCCCCGGAGAAGCAAGGATACTGCACCCACCACGCCGCCGCCATAGGCGAAGCACATAAAGCGGGGATGAATGAGCAACAGCACCAGCACTACAGGCCAGACATATATAAGCCCCAATTCTTCCGACAGGGGAAGGCCCAGCAGTACCATGAGCAAGCTTGTCAGGAAGCCGCCGGCAAGGCCAATACCCAGGGATATATGGAGCTGCCTGCCCGGCGAAGAAAAGGGCGTGCCGTAGAGATGAGCTTCCAATTTAGCCTGGCGGTGGAACTGACGATAGACCAATGCGAGGACAACTGCCAGCAATACAGGATAGTAGCGGTAAATGGGATACTTAATCCAGCCAAAAAAGGCCAAGCCAAAGGTCGTTATGATCAACTTAATCAGTTCTGCCAGGGGAAGCATTTTAATTCCCCTGAATGAGCTGGCTCAGGACCTCCACCGCTTTCTGCAGCTGTGCGTCGCTGTCCCGAGTATATTTTTCCCAGCGCTGGTTTAAGACATCTGTCGTCTCCCTGTCCAGTTTGCCGGTGGGAGAAAGCTTATTGGCCCCCTGGAAGGCAGCCACGGCGTCGGCAGTGGCCTGGTCATAGATGCCGGTGGCCTTTACTTCATAGCCCAAGGCCTCCAACATGGCCTGCAACTGGTAAATATGAAGGGCCTCACTGCCCAATTCCTGAGTGCCCAAAAAATACAGGTTGGGCAAGCGGTTGACCATGTCCATGGGCACCGGGTAATCAGGAGTAACGCCGTTGCCTTGTATTTCCTTGCCCTTGGGGGTAAAGAACTTGTTGGTGGTGAGCTTGACATAGGAGCCGTCTCCCAGCTCATAGGAGCTCTGGACAGTGCCCTTGCCATAGCTGGTGGCGCCAATCACAGGCACATTGTTATCCTTAAGGGCGCCGGCAATAATCTCAGAGGCACTGGCGCTGTTTTCATTGATGAGGACCACCATGGGGAAGCCCCGATCCCGCAAGCTGGAGGTATACTCGCCTGTGCGCTTGCCGTTGCGGTCTTCAGTGTATACTATCAGACCCTTGGGCACTATCTGGCGGCCTATTTCTGCAGCCACATCCAGGTAGCCGCCGGGATTATCCCTTAAATCCAGAACCAAACCTTTCATCCCTTGCTTCTTCAGTTCCCGGATGCCCTGGGCGAATTCCTTGCCCGAGGATTCTGCGAACTGAGTGAGGACGAGATAGCCTATGCCATCGGGAAGCATCTCAACTTCGACAGAACTGCGCTCGATGGTTGCCCGCTTAATGGTGACCTGAAAGATACTGGGCAATCCTTCGCGGATAATGCCTAAGGTAACTTCGGTGCCGGCCTCTCCCCTGATATCCTTGACGGCCTCCGTCAGGGGCAAACCTTCGATATTGACGCCATTTACCTCGACAATCTGGTCCCCGGGGAGGAGCCCGGCTTCCTGGGCCGGAGAGCCGGCAAAGGGCATGACCACCGTCACCCGGTTGTTTTCCATGGTCACTTCGACGCCAATGCCTTGGTAATCGTTGCCCAGTTGGATCTGCATATCCACCAGGTCCTCAATGGACAAATACTCACTGTAGGGATCGTCAAGACTGCCTACCAGGCCGTAGAGGGCACCTTCGATAATTTTCTCCCGCTCGGTCTCCTCCAGGTAATACTGCTCAATGGCAAAGAGAGCCTCGTCCAATTTCCCCCAATCCCCCGAGCGCCATGACTGCTTGCTGCTCATTCCGCGGGTATAGCCGATGACGTAGCCCAGGCTGCTGCCCGCAACTACAATGCCAATCAGCAGGACAATACCTAAAATCCGCAATACCTTTTTATCCATTTGCCCACATCCTTCCCTAACATGAAAGGGCCATCCCATCAGAGATGGCCATACAGAGGCATCATCTAAAGTATATTCCAAAAACCTCTATCTATTACTTGTACTCATAACTGAGGGGATCCTGCACTTCTCCCATCACTCTGACCTCAAAATGCAAATGGTTGCCGGTGCTGGAACCGGTAGTGCCGACAACGCCAATTACATCTCCCATTTGCACCACTTGCCCTACCTGGACGGTTGTATAGCGCATGTGGGCATAGAGAGTCTGATAGCCTCCGCCGTGACTGATGAGAACATAGATACCATAGCCGCCGCCGTCATAATTGCGGACAACGTCGACGGTGCCGCTGGCAGCCGCCACTATTGGCTTGCCGCCAATGCTTTGCCCTTCACGATTATAGCGGGCAATATCTATGCCGGAGTGAAAATGCCATTTTCCCGTAATTGGATGAGTCCTCCAGCCAAAGGGGCTGGTTATGTTATATGGCACCCTGTCAAAGCCGGGAACAGGCCAGGTAAAGAAGGAAGGCGGCTCGCCAGCCCGCACCCGTTCCAGCTCCAACAGGCGCTTGATTTCCTTTTCAATGGCCTTCTTATCTGCTTCCTCAGCGGCAATGCCCTTATTGAGTTTGTCCAGCTCTTTTTCTACAGCTGCCTCCAGTTCCTTAACCCTGGCGGCTTTCTTTTTCAGGGCAGCTCTATCCTCTTCGGCGGCGGCCCGGGAGGCGTCAAGCTCTTCATGGCGCAGCATCAGCTTGTCCAGTTCAGCATCAAGCAAGGCTTTGTCGGCTTCCAGGCCGGCCTTGGTTTCCTCGATTTCAGCCACCAATTCAGTGTCGCTTTCTATGAGCATGCGGAGGAAGGAAAAGCGGGAAAGAAAATCAGAGAAGCTGGAAGCAGAAAAGAGAACTTCCAGGTAGCTGACGGTGCCGTTTTTGTACATGGCGCACAGGCGCTGTTCCAGATATTCCGTCTGTATCTTCAGGCGCTCTTCCGTTTCGGCTATGGAAGCCTCAATGTCGGCAATGAGTTGCTCTTGGTTTGCTATCTCTGCTTCTAACTGCGCTATCTTTTCCTCCAATTTCGCCAGTTCGCGTTCAGCATTATAAATTTCCCGGTTGAGGTCCTCCAACTGATCCCGAAGCTTGTCCAGTTCAGATTTATTTTTTTGCCGCTCTGCCTTCATTTCTTCCAGTCTTTTTTCGATGGCTTCGAGATCATCAAAGTAATCATCCAGGGAATCGGCCTGGGCAGAAAAAACTGTTCCCAGGACAAAAACCATCACTAAGGCAAAAACCAAGAAGCGCGACCACTTACCACCTCGCATAATTATACCTCCTCAAACTATACCTTGAGAAATCTGCGCACAGAAACGGCACTGCCAACAGCGCCAATCCCAGCGCCCATAAGGAACAGGAATTTAAGGAGCTCCCTGCCTGCAACTTCGGGAACCACCAGTTGTACGGAAAGAAAGTTCTGGTACAGCCAGGTGCTGGAGCGGAAGTACAGCAAGGTATACCCGTAGAAAAGAAGCAGGTAAGTAAATAACGCCCCCAACAAACCCAGGAAAATCCCTTCCAAAATAAAGGGCCAGCGAATAAACCAGTCCGTTGCGCCGACATATTTCATGATGCCAATTTGGCGGCGCCTGGAATAGACGGTGAGCTTAATGGTATTGGCAATGAGAAACAGGGATACAACCCCAAGAAAAGTAATGACTGTATAACCAAAGATTTGAATTCCCCGACTGAAGGACAGAAGCTGATCCACTATTTCCTGCCCGTAGTCTACAGATTCTACGCCCGACAGGCGTGCTATTTTTTCCGCCAGGGCAGCTGTCTGCTCAGCATCCTGGGGCCGAATTTCGAAACTTGCCGGCAGGGGGTTGCGCTCAAGGCCTTCGGTAATGCCAGCCTGGTCACCCAAGCGTTCACGCAACCGCTCCAGGGCTTGCTCCTTGGACACATAGGTAACCTGCTGCACGCCATCCAGGGCGAGGAGCTCAGACCGCAAATGCACAGTGTCCGCCTCATCAAGCAAGTAGGCGACAATCTCCACCTGATTTTTTATTTCCTCGGTGATGGCCTGGATGTTGAGGTTGATGAGGATAAAGGCACCCAAGATCAAGAGAGTAAGGACAACCACTATGACCGAAGCCAGACTCATGAGGCGATTCCGCCAAATCCCGGTGGCTGCCTCCTTGACATAATACGCAACGTTCCTAAACTTCAATGGCGGTATACCCCCCTGCTGTCATCCCGTGTCAGTCTGCCGTTCTGAAGTTCCAGAACCCTGCGGTTCATGCGGTCAACGACATCCTTATCATGAGTGGCAATGAGCACGGTAGTGCCCATGAGATTAATATGATTGAGCAAGCTGATTATCTGCCAGGAAGTATCGGGGTCAAGATTGCCTGTGGGCTCATCACAAACCAGCAGAGAAGGGTTGTTGACCAGGGCTCTGGCCATAGCCACTCGCTGCTGCTCGCCTCCGGACAGCTGGTGGGGATAGCGATGCCCCTTATCTCCAAGGCCAACTAAGTTGAGCACCCGAGGCACCTGGCGCCGGATCTGGTTGGGATGAGCTTCGATTACTTCCAGGGCAAAAGATACATTCTCTGCCGCAGTCTTTTCAGGCAACAGGCGAAAGTCCTGATAGACAACGCCTATTTGCCGGCGGAGGTGGGGAACCTCTCTGCGCCGCATGCGGTTGAGATTGCGGCCAAGGACAGTCACCTGGCCCGAATCCGCCACTATTTCCCGGAAAATTAATTTCAATACCGATGATTTTCCCGCACCGCTGCTGCCGACGAGAAATACAAACTCGCCCTTGTCGATGTGGAAAGAAATATCTGTCAATGCGCTGGTACCTTTCTGATATGAGAAACATACATTGCTAAATGAAATCAAAGTGGTTCATCCCCTTTACAAGTACTCAGCAATAATACTTTCGACAAATAAAACGTCATTCCTGCTTTATTCTGTTTTTGTAAACATAAAACATCATATTTCATTATAAAGATAAAACGGCTACAGGGACAAGCCCTTCTCGCCGTTTTTTTCATCCAATTTATGCCTTGAGGGTGACTTCACCGCTGTGTAAAGCATGAAGAACACCCAACTCATCTTCCACCAGGAGTTCACCGCCTGCTCCCACATCCAGGGCGCGGCCCTTAATCACCTGTCCTCCCCGCCTGGCGGCAACAGCTTTGCCCAGAACAATATCCAGCTGGCGCCATTTCTCTATAACCTGCTCAAACCTGCCCCGATTCCACATATTCAAGCTGTCAAGTATCTCCCGAACAAGGGAGGCCAGGAGGCGGTCACGGCGCCAGTTCCTGGCAGTGCACAATTTCAGGGAAGTGGCATTGAGCTCCGGGGGAAAGGACTGCTGATTGACATTAATGCCCACTCCCGTCACCAATTTACCGCCGGTGGCTTCCAGGAGAATCCCCCCCAGCTTCTCGCCCGAAACCAGGAGGTCATTGGGCCATTTCAGCCCCAGCCCGGGGACAAAAGGCTTCAAGACCCAGGCGATGGCAACCCCTGCCGCAAGAGAAAACCCGCCCCAATTGTGACGGGGAAGTGAAGGATAATAAACCAGGCTAAAGTACAAATTCAAGCCGGGGGGCGACTGCCATACCCTGCCTAAACGTCCCCGGCCCCGGTCCTGGCAGTCAGCGGCAATTACCGTTCCCTGGGGCCAGGGCTCAGCCTGGGCTAATAAGTTAGTAGAGGCCAGGCGGGGGAACCAATGGAGGTTCAGTTCCCGGGACAATATCTTTTTTGTTTCTTCCAGGTTCTCTTGGCCGACAAAAAAGTAGTCGCTGTCCATCAGATTCCCCCCATCAGCAGTATTCCCGGCAGAACAAGGCTCAGTTCAGGACCGGACTTTGGAGCTGGGGCACTTTGTACATAGTTTTCTGACGATTCTCTTCCGATTGCGCCCCTTTGCCCCTTTCCGGGCCGGCAAATGGTACTTCACTTAATCCCCTCCCCTGCAATTTGCTACTATACAGTATTCCGGGAGATTAAGCAGGGAAACCCGGCATAAGCCCAAGCTGGGATCACTCCGCTAATCTTGTGTCCAAGCCAGTCATATGGTCGTTGAGGTCCTGCCGCTTCAACCCGGGATCCTCAACTCTCTCAATGCTCAGGGCCAGGGTCTCCTTGCTGATGTAATCGGCAAAGGCTGCCACCGCCCTGGCAACATCGTCGTCGCCGTCATAGACAATGTGAATTTTATCTGTAACCTGGTAGTCTTTGGCTTTGCGCAGCTGCTGCACCTTGGAGACAAATTCCCGGGCCAGCCCCTCATCTGTCAGCTCCTGGGTCAAGGTTGTGTCGAGGATGACAAAGAGATTGTTTTCCATGGCCACGGTGAAGCCTTCTCGGGCAACAATGGTGATCTCCACCATATCCCTGGTGATGACAGTGTCTTCCCCGCCAAGGTTGAGGGTCAGGCCTTCTCCCCCCTCAAGCCTGCCTGCAGCTGCAGCCGCATCCAACTCGGCCAGGGCAGCACTGAGCTCTTTGATCTTTGCCCCCAAAGCCGGGCCGGCCACAGGGAAGTTTGGCTTGAGTTTATACTCCATATATTTGCTGAGATCGGTGACAAAGACCACTGCTTTGACATTGAGTTCCTCTTCAATGAGGGGCACGAGGTCCTTTAACAGTTTCTGATATTTTCCTGCCACCAGGATCTTGCTTAAAGGCTGGCGCACCTTGAGTTTAACCTGCTCCCGGGCAGAGCGGCCGAGGCCGACAAGGCTGCGGGCCAGGTCCATGCGCTCTTCCACATCGGCGTCAATGAGCTCATCCTGGTACTGGGGGTAATCCTCCAGGTGCACCGAAAAGGAATCGGCAGTAAGGCTGCGATAGAGTTCATCTGCAGTAAAGGGTGCATAAGGGGCGATGAGTTTGGCAACTCCCACCAGCACCTCATAGGTAGTGTTGTAGACAGCCCGCTTGTCGTCATCCAGTTCTGAAGCCCAGAACCGGCGCCGGGCCCGGCGGATATACCAGTTAGACAGGTCTTCCACCACGAAATCCTGAATATGGCGGACGGCCCGGGTCAGGTCATAGGCATCCATGTCTTCCCTTACTGTCTTGATGAGATTGTGGTACTTGGAGAGAATCCAGCGATCCAGTTCGGGACGCCTTTCCACCGGGACAAAGAACTCCCTGGGATCCAGCTCATCGGTGTTGGCATAGAGGGCAAAAAAAGTGTAGACATTGCGCAGGGTGCCAAAGAACCTGCCCAACACTTCGCTGACTCCATCCACATCAAAGCGGGTGGGGCTCCAGGCGGGAGAGACGTGGAGCAAGTACCAGCGAACAGCATCGGCACCGTACTTTTCAAAGAGGTCCATGGGGTCGACAGTATTTCCCCGGGACTTGGACATCTTTTTGCCCTCTTTGTCCAGGATAAGGTCGTTTACCAGCACCCGCTTATAGGGAGCCACACCCTTGATAAAGGTGGAGATGGCCAGCAGTGAGTAAAACCAACCCCGGGTCTGGTCAATGGCTTCACAGATAAAGTCGGCAGGAAACTGCTTTGCAAAAAGTTCCTCATCGCCAAAGGGGTAATGGTATTGGGCAAAGGGCATGGCCCCGGAATCAAACCAGCAGTCGATGACCTCGGTAACCCGGGTCATCACTCCCTGACACTGGGGACATCTGAGATGCACTGCATCAATATAGGGGCGATGCAAGTCCAGGGAATCGTCGACGGGTTCAATGGCCTTTTCCTTCAGCTCAGCCCGGGACCCCACCGATTCTGTATGACCGCAGGGACAGCGCCAGATATTTAACGGGGTGCCCCAGTAGCGCGTGCGGGAAATTGCCCAGTCATTGAGATTCTCCAGCCAGTTGCCGAAGCGCTTTTCGCCCACATAGGGCGGATACCATTGGACAGTCTTGTTGTTGGCAATCAGTTGCTCCCGCAGGCGGGTCATTTCGATATACCAGCCGGGCTTGGCATAGTAGAGCAGAGGAGTTGTACACCGCCAGCAATGGGGATAGTTGTGCTCCATCTTCTGCTTGGCAAAGAGCTTGCCCTCGGCTGCCAGCCACTTGATGATCTCCACATCGGCATCCATAACAAAACTGCCCGTCCAGGGTGTTTCAATATATCTGCCCGTTTCATCCACGGGATTGAGTACAGGCAAATCATACTGCAGCCCGACATTATAGTCTTCTTCGCCAAAGGCGGGGGCAATGTGAACGATACCGGTGCCGTCTTCAGTGGTGACATAATCGGCGTTGGTGACAAAAAAGGCCTTTTTGTCGGCAGGGAGGAAGGGCATGAGCTGGTGGTATTCAATGCCCTCCAGATCTTTACCCAACACTTCCTCCACAACCCGGAAGTCGTCTCCCAGGATTGCAGGGGCCAAATCCTTAGCCAGCCAGTAGAATTTGCCTTCTTTCTCGGCCTTGACATAGGCCACTTGGGGGTGCACAGCCAAGGCCACGTTAGCCGCCAGGGTCCAGGGGGTGGTGGTCCAGACCAGGAAGTATTCTTCAGCGTCTTTGCGCCGAAAGGTAACGACTACAGTATTGGACTTTATTTCCTGGTAACCCTGGGCCACTTCATGAGAAGCCAAGCCGGTGCCGCAGCGGGGGCAGTAGGGCAGAATTTTGTGGCCCTCATACATGTATCCCTGCTTAAAGAACTGGTCCAGCAGCCACCACACCGACTCGATATAGTCATTAGTGAGGGTAATGTATGGATTCTCAAGGTCAAGGAGGTAGCCCATCTTGCGGGTCATATCCCGCCAGGCTTTTTCATAGGCAAAGACAGAGGCGCGGCACTTCTCATTGAATTTGGCGATGCCGTACTTCTCGATCTCCTGCTTGCTGGAGAGTTTCAGCTGCTTCTCCACTTCAATTTCCACCGGCAGACCGTGGGTATCCCAGCCCGCCTTGCGGATTACCTGGTACCCCTCCATGGTCTTGTACCTGCATACAGCGTCTTTGAGGGTGCGGGAGATGACGTGGTGAATGCCTGGCCGGCCGTTGGCGGTAGGAGGCCCTTCATAAAAGACAAAGGGCTTGGCCGCAGAGCGGAAGCTGACGCTTTTCTCCAGGAGGTCAATGTTGTCCCAATGCTCGGCAATGGCCTCTTCTCTCCGGGCGACAGGGGATTTGGACAGATGCGGGAAAATAGTCATGATATCACCTTCTTCTTTCTGGACAAAATAAAAAGCCCCGGGAAAACCCAGGGACGACAAGTGGCGCGGTACCACCCTGCTTACAGGCATACCTGCCTGTCACTTAAAGCCTGGTAACGCCTGCCGGCGGGCAGCCTTACTATTTCGGGCAGCCAGCTCCGGGGTGATTTTCACCTTGGGGACATTCGCGGCCTCGCACCATGTAGCCGCGTCTCTGGATATGCCCAACCCCGGTTACTCTCCCCATCATCGCCATTACAGTATTATCGTTTATTTTAACCACTTTCCCCCGTAAAAGTCAAGAGAAAAGGACGATTCCTCCACTGCTTTCGGCAACGGAAGAACCGTCCCACAGATCAATCCTTGATAATTGCCTCAAACCAGTCAGCTAAATCCTTTAGCGACAAGGTATCTAAATCACTTTTCTCTATATACTTTCGGATTTCCTTAACAAAAGTGTCGTCATAGATTTCAATGCCTTCGTCCCGCTGCCGAAACGTTCCTTGGGAACTAGCGCAG
>JAAYHI010000164.1 GCA_012727415.1 Bacillota bacterium | reverse complement strand
GTGGTAGAGCATCGCCTTGCCAAGGCGAGGGCCGCGGGTTCAAATCCCGTCTTCCGCTCCAATCAACCATATCGCCCTTCGGGGCGTTTTTTTCGCTCATACTTGCCCCCCGCGTTCAGTATGTTATAATTAACTGACATCGTTGGAGCATAAGGAGGTTACATATCTTGAAAGCAGAAGTGCTGAAAAAAGAAGCCAATGTGGTAGAACTTAAAGTTGAAATTCCCCAGGAACAAGTGGAGCAAGCAATAGCCAAGGCATATATACGGACCCGCAAGGATTATTCCCTGCCGGGCTTCAGAAAGGGCAAGGTTCCCCGCAATATATTGGAAAAGCGCTTTGGCATTGAAATATTCTATGAAGAAGCCGCCAACATCCTGGTTCAGGAATCCTATCCCGAGGTTATTGAATCTCAGGGGCTGGAGCCGGTGGATCTTCCTGATATCAGCGTCGAGCAGCTTGACAGTGAACAGCCTTTTATCTACACCGCAAAAGTAATTGTGCTTCCCGAGCTGCAACTGGGCAAGTATAAAGGCCTCAAGATTGCCAAAGAGGAAAAGGCTGTAACAGACGAAGATGTGGATGCAGAGATAAAAGCACTGCAAAACAGCAAGGCCAAGCTCATTGCCCTGGGCGAAGATGCCATTGCCGCCAAGGGCGACCAGGTTGTCATCGACTTTTCCGGGACTCTGGACGGAGTCGAGTTTAAAGGCGGGTCCGGGGTCAATTATCCTTTAATCCTTGGTTCCGGTGCTTTTGTGCCCGGGTTTGAAGATCAACTCATGGGCGCCGGCCAGGGGGAAAAAGTACAGGTAAAAGTGACCATGCCCGAAGATTACCACAACGAAGAACTGGCGGGCAAAGAGGTGGAGTTTACGGTAGAAATCAAGGAAATCAAGCGCAAGGAGCTTCCTGCCCTCGACGATGATTTCGCCCGGGAAGTTGGCGATTATGATTCTCTTGCTGCATTAAAAGATTTTATTAGGGAAAGACTTGAGGACAGAGCCCAGCAGGAAAGCGAAAATAAATTCAGGACTGATGTCCTGGAAGCAGTCAGGGATAAGGCAGAAGTTGACATTCCCGAAGTTATGATTGAAAATGAAATTAAGGCCATGCTTCGCCAGATGGAAAACCGCTTTGCCCAGCAGGGTTTGAAGTTCGAGGATTATCTCAGCTATACCGGCAAGACTGTTGATGACATTAAAGCAGAGATGCGCCCGGGGGCAGAAAATAACGTAAAGACCGAGCTGTTATTGGATACCATAAGCAAGGTTGAGAATATTAGTGTAGAAGAGGCGGAGCTGGAGGAGGAAATTGCTCAATTGGCTGCCGTCTACGGGCAGGATGCCAAAGACATGCGCGCCGCCCTGGAGAAAAACCGGCAGCTGGAAGCCCTGGAACAGGTAATCCGCCATAGAAAGACCATGGATTTCCTTGCCGAAGCAAATGTAAAGTAATATATGTAAGGAGGTAGCTCAATGCCATTAATACCGATGGTTGTGGAACAATCCAGCCGGGGGGAAAGGGCTTATGATATTTTTTCCCGCCTGCTTAAGGACAGAATAATCTTTTTAGGCAGCGTTATCGATGACAACGTTGCCAACCTGGTGATTGCCCAGATGCTGTTTTTGGAAGCCGAAGACCCTGACAAGGACATTTACCTCTATATCAACAGTCCCGGCGGTTCGGTGACGGCGGGGATGGCTATTTACGATACCATGCAATATATCCGCTGTGATGTCACCACCATCTGCGTTGGCTTGGCAGCCAGCATGGGAGCCTTTTTGCTGGCTGCAGGAGCCAAGGGCAAGCGCTATTGTCTCCCCAACAGTGAGATCATGATTCATCAGCCTTCGGCGGGGGCACAGGGGCAAGCTACTGATCTGCACATTCAGGTGGAGCGCCTGCTCAAAGTCAAGAAGCGCCTCAATAAGATTCTCGCGGATAGGACGGGGCAGCCCCTGGAGAAAATCGAGGAAGATGTTGAGCGGGATAAGTTTATGGATGCCGAAGAAGCTAAGGCCTATGGTCTTGTCGATAAGATTATGGAACGCAACGAGATGGTGAAATAACGGGGTGAGAAAATGAAATATGGCGAAGACACCGGGCACTTAAAATGCTCATTTTGCGGGAAGCCTCAGGAGCAGGTGCGCAAACTGGTTGCCGGCCCTGGATTCTACATCTGTGATGAGTGCATTGAACTGTGCACCGAAATCATTGATGAAGAATTCACTGATGTCGGCGAGCTCAACCTGGAGGATATCCCCAAGCCCAAGGAGATTAACGAAATCCTTGACCAGTATGTAATTGGCCAGGACAGGGCCAAGCGCTCACTGTCTGTTGCCGTGTACAACCATTACAAGCGCATTCGCGCTGCAGGCAGCGGTGACGATGTTGAGCTGCAGAAGAGCAACATCCTCCTGCTGGGACCCACCGGTGTGGGCAAGACTTTGTTGGCGCAAACTCTGGCCAGGATTCTCAATGTGCCTTTTGCCATTGCCGATGCTACTTCTCTCACTGAAGCGGGCTATGTGGGTGAAGATGTGGAAAACATCCTGCTCAAGCTCATTCAGGCAGCAGATTACGATGTTGAGAGGGCGGAGAAGGGCATTATCTACATTGACGAAATTGACAAGATAGCCCGCAAGTCCGAAAACCCTTCTATTACCAGAGATGTGTCTGGAGAAGGTGTACAGCAAGCGCTCTTAAAGATTCTCGAAGGTACAGTGGCCAGCGTTCCTCCCCAAGGGGGACGCAAGCATCCCCACCAGGAGTTTATCCAAATCGACACCACCGACATCCTCTTTATCTGCGGCGGTGCCTTTGACGGCATCGACAAGATTATCCAAAGCCGCATTGGTAATAAAACCATGGGCTTTGGAGCCGATTTGCGCAAAAAAAACGAGGCCGATATCGGGGAGATTCTCAAACAGATCCAGCCCACAGACCTGATTAAGTATGGCCTCATCCCGGAGTTTGTCGGCCGGGTGCCTGTCATTGCCAGTCTCAATGCCCTGGATGAGGAGTCCTTAATACGCATTCTCACCGAGCCCCGCAATGCCTTGGTAAAACAGTTTAAGAAGCTGTTCAGCCTGGATGGAATAGCGTTGGAATTCCAACAGGAAGCCCTTGAACTGATTGCCAAAGAGGCCATTGAACGCAAGACCGGGGCCAGAGGCCTGCGTTCAATAGTGGAGAATATTATGCTGGACACCATGTATGAACTGCCTTCCAGGGATGATGTGGAAAAGTGTGTCATCACCAAGGAAGCTGTGCAGGGAGACAAGCCAATTTATGTGGCGAAAGAAAAGCGCAGCGGCAAAAAACGCAATGTAACGGCATAAGGCGGGATGCGTCCCGCCTTTTATTTTGGATAGATTGCCCACTCCTTGCCAATACTAGAATGGAAACATTCGACAAGGGGGCAAGGAAAATGAGCAAGCTGGCTTTGATAATCACTATAGTGCAGTTTGTCTTTGCCGTCATCATCGGCATCTATTTTTGGAACTTGTTGCGCAGTCAACAGGGACATAAATCCATTGCCGAAAGGGATTCACTCCGGGAAATGGAGAAGTTGGAGAAAATGCGCAAGATTTTCCTGACCGAGCCCCTGGCTGAAAAGACTAGGCCCCAAAATTTCTCTGAACTTGTCGGGCAGAAG
>JAAYHI010000163.1 GCA_012727415.1 Bacillota bacterium | reverse complement strand
TTTTAAATCTGGCCAACTCCAGGCCCAACTTTCTCAGGGAAGATGAAAGATCCGCAGGGCCTTCCTGGCCATTGGGGCCTCCGGGCCAGGTCCTGTCCCCAATAATCAGCCGGGAATCTGTGTACGTGCCAGGTGTCACAATCAAACACCGGGCATAATAAACCGTCCCCAGGCGAGTTTTTACCCCCTTTACTCCATCTTTGTCGGCAATAATATCTTCCACAACAGCCTGCCGTAAAGTAAGATTGGCCTGTTCTTCCAGCACTTTCTTCATTCTCTGCTGATAGGCGACCTTGTCCGCCTGGGCGCGGAGAGAGTGAACAGCAGGCCCCTTATTGGTGTTGAGCAAGCGAATCTGAATTAAAGTTTCGTTGATGTTCCTTCCCATCTCCCCTCCCAGGGCATCAATTTCCCGCACCAAATGTGCTTTCGCAGGACCGCCAATGGAGGGGTTACAGGGCATAAGGGCTATGGCATCCAGATTCATTGTCAGCAGCAAGACCCGGCAATTCATCCGGGCAGCAGCCAGAGCAGCTTCACAGCCGGCGTGACCGGCGCCAACGACGATAATATCATATGGATGTCCCGAAGCCATGAGCACACCTACTTTCCAAGGCAAAAGCGCTGAAAGATGTCATTGAGCAAATCCTCTGACCAGGCGGAGCCGGTAATTTCCCCTAATACTTGCCAGGCGTGACGCAAGTCAAGGGCCAGCAAGTCTAAAGGCAAGGTGTCCCAGTCAGAGGCGACCCGGCGTAAAAGGTCCAGGGCAGTTAACAATGCCTGATAATGCCGCTGATTGCTGATAAATGTCGACTGTGGACTTATACTGCCGCTAACAAACATGCCTTCAATTTCGTCCTTTAATTCCTCAATGCCGGTTTTGTGAAGGGCAGATATTTGTAGCACATGTTTAAAGCCTTGGGCGAGAATGTCTTCGGCCTCAACGGCCTGAGGGAGGTCTGTTTTGTTTAGGACCACAAGAACCTTTTCCCGGGAGACATTTTGTAACAGGACTTCATCGTCTGCAGACAATGGGCGGGAGGTATCCAAAATCAAGAGGATTAAATCCGCTTCCGCAGCCAGCTTCAGCGCCCGCTCAATGCCTATTCGCTCAACAAAGTCACCTGACTCCCTAATACCTGCTGTGTCGGCAAGGCGCAATGGTATCCCCCGGATTGTCACAGGTACTTCCACAACGTCCCTAGTGGTGCCGGGAATATCGGTGACTATCGCCCGCTCTTCTCCGGCAAGAATGTTAAGCAAAGAAGACTTGCCGACGTTAGGGCTCCCTAAAATCACCGTGGTGATACCCTCCCGGTATATCCTGCCCTCATGGTAAGTCTGCGCCAGCTCTTCCAGGGCCGCTATCTGTTGTGCCAAAGTACCTAAAGCCTCCTCCTGGCCCAAGGAATCCAGGTCAGCTTCAGGATAATCTATCTCTGCTTCCATCCAGGCCAGGACGGAAACAATTTGTTCTCGGATCTCTTCAATTGTGGCAGACAACATCCCCTTGTAATGGGACCGGGCAATATCCGCCGCCTTTTCGGAGTGGGCGCTGATCAAATCCGCAATCGATTCTGCCTGGGCCAAATCTATCCGCCCATTGAGAAAAGCCCGCTTGCTGAATTCACCTGGCTCAGCAAGCCGCACTCCCAGTGCAAATAAAGCCCTTAACATGCTGTTAAGAACCACAATCCCTCCATGGCAGTGAAACTCAACAACGTCTTCACCAGTAAAGGAATGAGGGGATTGAAACCAAACAAACAGACCGGTATCAATATGTTTCCCCCTTTGATCAGTAAAGTCACCATAGTACATCCTGCCAGGGGCGAAGGTAATTTTTCTTTTTGGCTTAAAGAGTTTGGTCCCATAAGTCAGGGCCTTGTCTCCGCTGACGCGGATAATGCCCACCCCTCCAATTCCCGGGGGGGTGGCAACTGCAACGATTGTGTCCTGAATGTACATCTTCCGCCCTCCCTTGCCTGTATACTAGCATATCAAATCGCGAAAAAACAATAACCGGCCTGCATGCCGGTTAGTCTCTCTTTAAGTCTATGACGACCCTGCGGTCGGGTTCTTCACCAATGCTGTGGGTGCTTACGGCCTGATCATCACTGAGAACCATGTGCACTAAGCGTCGTTCCGCGGGAGTCATAGGTGGAAGGACAACATGGCGCCCGGTGGCAATGGCTTTTTGCTTTGCTGCCAGCGCATTCTTTTCTATTGTCCGGCGACGTTTTTCCCGGTATCCGCCGGCATCTACATGCACTGGCATAAAATCGGAGGTTTTCTTATTAACTGCCAAAGTGGTAATGTACTGCAGGGCGTCCAAGGTCTGACCCCGCCTGCCGATCAAAACACCCATATTGCTGCCGGTGATGCTCAGTTCAATCCGGCCATCTTCAAACTTGGTCTCCACCCGCCCATTGATCCGCATTTTTGCCAGCAGAGTTTCCAGCCATTCCGATGCGAACAAAACCGGGTCGAAGTGTTCCTTTACATGAACTACCGCATCTTTTCCAGGCAATATTCCCAATAACCCTTTTGAAGGCAGCTCGACGATTGTGATGTCAGCGTCTTCCCTCTCAATGTTTAGTTCCGCAAGGGCCGCCTCGATAGCTTCTTCAACAGTCCTGCCAGAAGCAGTAACTTCGCGCATTATTTTTCTCCTCCTCGTGCCTCAAGAACAGAAGGTCGATTAAAAATTAAGTGTTGCCCAATCTGAAAGATATTGCCCGCAGCCCAGTACAACGGAAAACCCTGAGGCAAATTATAGCTGAAAACAAGAATCAAAATAGGCATGAGCCAAGTCATGGATGCCATTCCGGGTTGAGCATTATGCCCTGAAGCCTGCCTTGTTTGAAAATAAGTGGTGGCTGCAGCCAATAAAGGAAGAATTGCGGGAACAACATAAGCTGCAATCCCGGTGCCTTCCTTGAGCAATTCTACAAAGGTCTTTTGCAAGTCGATTGTGCCCAAAAACAACGGGCTAAAATCTGCAATTCTAGTCGACATAATCGCAGGATCCCGGAGCAGGGCAATGACGGCAAAGAGAACCGGCATCTGAACCAGCAGTGGCAAACAACCGCCAAAAAGACTGATATTGTTAGCTCTGTATAGTTCGGCAAGCTCTTTATTCAATTTTTCCGGATTATCTTTATATTTTTCCTGCAAAGCTTTTTGTTCCGGGGCAATTCTCTGCATGGCCTGAGTAGATCTGATTTGCTTCAGCGAAAGAGGCAATGTAACCAGTCTGACCAGCAAAGTCAAAAGAATGATTGCCAACCCATAATCTTTGGTGATGTTATAAAAGAAAATCAAAATTTCCGCAAAAATATTTTTGAACACTGTAAATTCCCCCAATTATTTTAGAGGATCATCGCCGCCAGCGCAAAAGGGATGACATCGCAATAACCGCCGCAAGGTCAGGAACGATCCTTTAATAAAACCATACTTTTCGTAAGCCTTAATAGCATAAACAGAACATGTTGGCCGAAACCTGCAGTTTTGTCCCAGCAAAGGAGAGATGAAACGACGGTAGCCTTTAATGAGAAATATGGCAATTTTACTCATTTTTCTTCCCGCAGAAGCTTGGCCTTCCGCAACATCCTCGCCATAATCTTCTTGATGCCTTGAAAATCGGCAGCCAGCAATGAAGGCCGTGCAACAATCACAAGGTCATGGCCCGAAACCAATTGGGGAAGAAAAGCGCGCATGGATTCACGCAATAAACGCTTGCAGCGGTTGCGCTCGGTGCTTTTCCCAACCTTCTTGCTTGCCACAAAACCCACTCGAACATCATCGTTATTACGGGGGTAGTAATAAATGATCATTTGCCTGGCAACAACAGATGCACCGTGCTTATAGACTCTCTGAAAGTCAGTGGCATTAGTTAGTCTGTTAGCTTTATGTAACATAGTAATGGCGCAAAAAGGCCGCCAGAGGGCCTTTTACGCTGTCAGTATTTTTCTGCCTTTACGACGACGGCGCTTAATTACATTTCTGCCAGCTGTTGAGGCCATGCGGGCACGAAAGCCATGGACCCTAGATC
>JAAYHI010000162.1 GCA_012727415.1 Bacillota bacterium | reverse complement strand
GATTAACACTGTGTGGCAGGAACCGGCACGGATATACTGGTGGGCGACGCTGAGGGCATACAAAAACCCGGAACAGGCAGCCTCTAGGTCAAAGGCGGCTGCGCCCCATGCCCCCAGTTCCCTTTGCAGCAGGCACGCCGTCGAGGGAAAGGCGTAGTTCGGTGTCACTGTTGCCACAATAATGAGGTCCAGTTCCTGGGGGGCAACCCCGGAATTGGCCAGAGCGGTGCGACAAGCGGCAAGGGCCAAATCGGAAGTGGCAGTATGTTCATCAGCGATGCGCCGCTCCTTTATCCCCGTCCGCTGTACAATCCATTGGTCATCGGTTTCCACCATCTGTTCCAGCTGGCGGTTGGTCAGGACCCGGGGAGGGACGTAGTGCCCTACTCCTCTCAGCACTGAATACATTTTTTCACCTCCTTATTTAGTACCTGGTATAATATATAGATAGTAGTACTTACTTGCAAGTATACCTCAATAAATTTAGCCAGGCAAATCTTTTGCGCCCCTGTAACAAAAAAGACACCTTCCGGTGTCTGTTCTGTTTATTGGCTTGTAACATACTTTTCTACCTCCGGTTTACCCCCAGGACGCCGCCGAAGGCCCCCAGGGTAAAGCCGGCAATAAGAGTGATAAGACTGCGAGGGGTAAGCCTCATATCCAGCAGCATTGCCAAAATCAAGAGAATGATAACATAGGCCAGGCCGGTAATGCCGCCGTTGAGCCAGCCAGATCTGCCCATGCGTTTCCCTGTCTGGCTGCTGCCGGCAATAACAGCAACAGCTCCACCGGCCACCATTACCCAGCGGGCAGCAACTTCCGTCAAACCCGCCACTGCAACAAAGAAGCTAATCCCTATGAGAAAAAAAGCCGTCAGAGCCAACGCAAAACCAAGGCCCCGCAAATGGGCATAAGGAGCTGCACCAGCGGGCTCAGAAGGCTTTCTGCTTCCAGCCATTCAATCTCCTCCCCTTTTTATCTGTACAACAATCTATTACCGGGAAGGAAGAAATATAACAAAAAGGGCCCGGAGGCCCTATTCGTTTAGCTTCCTGGCAACGCCTTCTTTGACCATGGGTACTTCCTTATCGCCAAACCTGACGATAAACTTGTCTTCCCTGACCTCGGTGATGGTGCCAATCAGCCCGCCGTGATTGAGAATTTTGTCGCCTTTTTTCAGACTGTTGATCATCTCAACCCTCTGCTTTTGCTGTTTTTGCTGGGGACGGATTGCAAAAAAGTAGAAAAAAGCAACCAAGAGCAGCAGCCATACGATTGTGCCATAATTCTTCAAGAAATCTTCCATTGTTTTCACTCCTTCTAAGTCAATCTAAGTATATCAACCTCTTCATGAGGAAGATGCCGCCGGAAATACTCCACAAAATTGTCTTCGATAATGGCCTGCCGCGCCCCCTCCATGATTTTCAGGAGGTAATAGAGGTTGTGATAGCTCAGCAAGCGGTGAGCCAAAATCTCATTGGCCTTAATGAGGTGGCGAACATAAGCCCGGGAATAATTGGCGCAGACCTGGCAAGGACAGTTGGGATCCAGGGGGCTGAAATCCCGGGTGTATTCTGCGTTGCGCACCACCAGCCGGCCTTGAGAAGTCATGGCTGTCCCCGTGCGGGCAATGCGGGTGGGAAGGACACAGTCAAACATATCGACGCCAAAGGCTGTGCCCGTCAGCAGGTAATCCGGAGAGCCCACTCCCATTAAATAGCGGGGTTTGTTTTCAGGAAGGAAGTCAACGCAGTAAGACAGGACCTTGTACATGACTTCCTTGGGCTCGCCTACACTCAAGCCCCCGATGCCGTAGCCGGGAAAGTCCATTTCCACCAGGGCAGCGGCGCTTTGCTCCCGGAGATCCCGGAAGCTCCCTCCCTGCATTATACCAAATAAAGCCTGGCGATGGGGAAATAGTTGAGATTCCTTGCAGCGCCGTGCCCAATGAGTAGTTCTCTCCACCGCCTGGTGCACAAATTCCCGGGAACTGGGCCAAGGTGTACACTGGTCAAAGGCCATGATGATGTCCGCTCCAAGGGCCCCCTCGATTTCCATGACTTTTTCCGGAGTAAAGAAATGGCTGGAGCCGTCAATATGGGAGCGGAATTCAACACCCTCGTCGCTGATTTTATTGGTATCGCCAAGGCTGAAAACCTGAAATCCGCCGCTGTCTGTAA
Source organism: Bacillota bacterium (assembly GCA_012727415.1). Taxonomy (GTDB): domain Bacteria; phylum Bacillota; class Proteinivoracia; order UBA4975; family UBA4975; genus UBA4975. The sequence goes on along the minus strand of JAAYHI010000162.1, from coordinate 419 downwards.
GGATTGGCCGCCTCCAGTTCATAAATCTGTGCAGTCCTCCCGCCTCGGCAACCAGGTGATGGCCAGGCCGCAAATACAGATGGTATGTATTGGCGAGAATTATCTGGGCGTTGATAACCTCCAACTCGTCTGTGGTCATGGCCTTGACAGTGGCCTGGGTTCCCACCGGCATAAAAATCGGCGTCTTGATGCTGCCGTGGGGTGTATGGAGAATTCCGGCGCGAGCAGCAGTCTGTGAGCAACGGGCTACCAGTTCAAAGGTAATTGCCATTAGAATCAGCCTTTCCTTACAATATCAGCATAGCATCCCCAAAGCTGAAAAACCTGTATTTTAAAGCTACTGCCTCCCGGTAAGCTGCCAGGATTCTCTCCCGCCCCGCCAGGGCGGACACCAGCATAAGCAAAGTGGAATGAGGCAG
>JAAYHI010000161.1 GCA_012727415.1 Bacillota bacterium | reverse complement strand
GATAATCCAGTGGGGGTAGCTTTTACCTTTGATGGCAGCAAAGCTTATGTTACCAACTTTGATGAGTTTTCTGTGTCGGTAATTGATGTGGCCACAAATACAGCTGTCGGCGCTATCCTTGTGGAGAACGGGCCCTTTGGAGTAGGCTTTACCCCCGATGGCCAAAAGGCCTACGTCACCAACTTTAATGCCCAATCAGTCTCGGTTATCGACGTCAATTCGGATGCAGTTCTTACTACCATTACAGATGGCATAGGTGTAAACCCTGTGGCAGTGGCCATTACTGCCGACGGAGCCAAAGCCTATGTGGCCAATTTTGACGAAACCTTTGTCTCTGTCATTGATGTCAATGATGATGCCGTCTTCGCTGAAATAACAGTAGGGTTTGCCCCGGCGGGTGTGGCCATTGCCCCAATACCGCTCAAGTAAAAAACCGGATGTCCTCCGGTTTTTTATTTGTTGGTTCTGCAGGGTATGAACCGGGGAAGGAAGCAGCAGAACCGTCCCGGTGCTTCCCGTTGACAATAGGGCGTTCCATTTGATATATAATTATTAGCACTCGCCAGGGGAGAGTGCTAAATGTGCAGGAAGGAGAATGTCTTTGGAACTGAAGGAATTTCAGACTGAGTCGAAAAGGTTACTGGATCTGATGATCAACTCAATCTACACCCATAAAGAAATCTTTTTGCGGGAACTTATATCCAATGCCAGTGATGCAGTGGACAAAATCTATTACAAGGCATTAACTGATGATACAATTCAGTTTTGCAAGGATGATTACTATATACGCATCAGTGCGGATAAGGAAAAGAGATTGTTGACCGTCTCTGATACCGGCATTGGCATGACTCGGGAAGAACTGGAGGGTAACCTCGGCACCATTGCCCAAAGCGGCTCTTCTGCCTTTAAGCAAGAAATTCAGAGCCAGGAGGGCCATGAAATCATCGGCCAGTTTGGAGTGGGTTTTTATTCGGCCTTTATGGTGGCCGATGTAGTTACAGTTATCAGCAAGGCTTTTAATGAGGACCAGGCCTACAAATGGGAATCCAGGGGTGTCGAAGGCTATACAATCCAGCCCTGGGAAAAGGAGTCGACAGGTACTGATGTCATCCTCAAGATAAAGGAAAGCACTGAGGACGAAAATTACGATGAGTTTCTGGAAGAGTACAGGTTACGGGAGATTATCAAGAAGTACTCCGATTTTATCCGCCATCCGATAAAAATGGATGTGACCAGGTCGAGGCTTAAGGAAGGCAGCGACAGCGAGTACGAGGAGTATACCGCAGAAGAGATTGTCAACAGCATGGTCCCCATTTGGAAGAAGAACAAGAATGAACTGACGCCTCAGGACTACGAGAATTTTTATACTGAAAAGCGTTACGGCTTTGATAAGCCTTTGAAATATGTACACACCAGTGCTGAGGGCATGGTCAGTTATAACGCCATATTGTACATCCCCGCCACAATCCCCTATGACTATTACAGCCCGGATTATGAAAAGGGTCTGGAGCTGTATTCCAACGGCGTTCTCATCATGAATAAGTGCCCAGAACTCTTGCCTGATTACTTCAGCTTCGTCAAGGGCATGGTTGAATCCGATGACCTGTCTTTGAACATTTCCAGGGAAATGCTTCAGCATGACAGGCAACTCAAGCTCATTGCCAAGAACATCCAGGGTAAGATCAAGAATGCATTGCTGGAACTCCTGAATGAGGACAGAGAAAAGTACGAAAAGTTTTTTACAGCCTTCGGCCGCCAGCTGAAGTACAGTGTATATGCTGAATTTGGCCGCAATAAAGATGTGCTTGAGGATCTCCTGCTGTTCTATTCTTCCAAGGAAAAGAAAATGGTCACCCTGGAGGAATATTGTGCTGCTATGCCAGAGGACCAGAAGTATATTTATTACGCCGCCGGGGAGACGGTGGAAAAGCTGGATAAGCAACCTCAGACAGAATTTGTCCGGGACAAGGGCTATGATATTCTCTTCCTCACAGAGGATGTAGATGAATTTGCCCTTAAGATATTGGGTGCATACAAGGAGAAGGAGTTTAAGTCAGTATCCAGCGGCGATCTGGGATTAGAGGAAAAAGACACTGAGCCCGACGAGACGGGAAGTGAAATTTTCACAGCCATGAAGGAAATCCTGGGAGATAAGGTCAAGGAAGTGCGGGCTTCCAAACGCCTGAAGACTCACCCTGTGTGCCTGGCTAACGCCGGGGAATTGTCCATCGACATGGAAAAAACCCTCAATGCAATGCCCAACGCTCCGGGCTTCAAGGCCGAGAAGATCCTGGAAATAAATACCGGACATGATGTCTATCGTGCCTTGGAAAATGCCCATGAGCAGGATACAGAGAAGTTCAAGCTTTTCACAGAGCTCCTTTATAATCAGGCCTTGCTTATTGAGGGGCTGCCTGTCGAAGACCCTGTGGACTATACAAATAAAGTGTGCCAGATAATGAAGTAGCTGCATCTCTCAGCGCGGGAAAAAGAGCCACCGGAGGGTGGCTCTTACTGTTACTGAGTTATCTCAATTGTGTCGAGGATCCCCTGGAGAGTTTCCAACTCGCTGTCCGTGCTATAGGTAATGTAAATAGATATGGCGTATCCCTTGATAATCCTTGCGTAATACTTTTGCTTTACTGTCACGCCGTACATCGTGAAAGTCATTGGCAATACAGCGAATTCTTTCCCTCCGAGCTTTTCTGAAGATATTTGCCCGAATTCGTAGGGCATGCCCGTTGCGATAATGAGATCCCTGGTATGGCTTAGATAATCGGCACCGGTTTTTATCTTTAAAAAGCCGGCAATGGTCAGGTTCTCAGCAGCGCACCCGATGTTGGCGTTATCTCCAATATGGTCCAGGGGATATTTCCAGAACCCAAAGAGATTTAAGTTTCTTTCGCTCTCGAGGTCAATTTTTTCGGCAATTTTTTCATTATATTCGCCAATAGCCTCTTTACCGGTCTGGTTTAGTTCTGCAAGCTCTGCCTGGGATAAGCTGACCCAGCTCTCCGGTTTTTCGATGCTGAGGCCAAAGAAGTCATTGGAATATTTATTGCCCTCCATTTCTCCCAGGGTAACTTTGGTTTTCTGGCATCCGGCACTGAAGACTAACGCCAGGGATAGAGAAAAGATTAGTCCTGCCCTGAAGAGCTTCATTGTTATACCTCCTGATAATAAATGAGATTTCTATTATTGCCCAGCCATCAGTACATGTCCATAATACCAGTGTTGCGAAAATATGGCAAATAGTTTCCAGGCAGATTAGACTGAGAACCGTTGCCATTGACATAATGCTTTGCTGCTATATAATTTAGATGTGAACTATTCGGCTGGGGAGGTGATAATGTGGAACAGTCCCTGCCAAGAGACACCTACCGCTTGTTGCGCAAGACAGCGTATGTCTTGAAGAATGAACTGCGAAAGAAGATTGAGGAACATGGCATTACCTGGCCTCAGTTTCATGCCCTTTTTCACATTGGTGAAGAGGGGATGGCTGCAAATGAACTTGCCCGAGAGTTGCAGTGCAATGCCAGCAATATGACCGGCCTTGTAGACAGAATGACTGAGAATGGCTGGGTCTATCGGGAACATTCCAAGGAGGACCGGCGGGTTTGGCTGATCAAGCTCACCGAAGAGGGCAAAAAACTCCTGGCGGTAGTCCGCCCGCAGCACAGGAAAAATATCGAGGCACGCATGAATCGCTTAAGCACTGAGGAATTAAAAGTACTGGGAGACTTGCTGACAAAATTGTTGGGCGAGGAGACCGGGGAGGAAGTCTGATGAAGGAACTGAAGGCCCTGTTGCCATTTGCAAAGCCTTATAAGTGGTGGATTGTTTTGGCCACGGTGTGCATGATTTTTGTTACTGCCGCAAGCCTGGCGGGACCCTGGGCAATCCGCAACCTTATCCAGACAATTACTGCTGGGGTTGAGGAACAAGGAGATTTGAGCAGGGTTACGCTGCTGGCTGTGCTGGTAGTTGTCATATATATTATCAGGGCTGCATCCAAGTTTGGCACTGACTATATTTCTCATTATGCAGCCTGGAACATGGTTAAAGAAATCCGCCAGAAAATGTATGACCGGGTGCAGAGGATGTCACTGCGGTATTTTAGCGATAAGCCTACCGGAGAACTGATGTCCAGGGTTTTAAACGATACCCGCAATTTTGAAATCCTCTTTGCCCATGCCATACCGACGGTATTAGTCAATGGCGTTATGCTGGTTGGTGTTTTTGCAATCTTGTTTTCCATGAGCAAGGCCTTAGCCTTGTATACACTGATGCCAATTCCTTTGCTGGCCTGGCTGGTGATCCGGTTTAACAAGATCTCCAGGCCGCTGTTTCGCAAGAATCAAGTTAAGGTCGCTGAGCTCAATGCCGTTCTCCAGGACAATTTCAGCGGCATCAAGGAAATCAAGGCTTTTACCCAGGAAGAGTATGAAAGCCAGCGAACCGGCCGCTCGCTCCAGGCTCAAACCAAGGCGATTTTGCAGGCCTTGAAAGTGACCAATGCCTTTCATCCGGGAATTGACTTTATCTCGGGCCTGGGGACAATAATTGTCATCTTTTTTGGCGGCCGCCTTGCCTTGGCGGGGGCATTGCCTTTGGAAGATCTAGTGGCATTCTTGCTGTATTTAAATATCTTTTATCAGCCTATTACTGCCCTGGGCCAGATCAATGAAGGGGTGCAGCAGGCCCTGGCCAGCGCAGAGCGGGTGCTGGAAATACTTGACCGGGAGCCTGAGATTCAGGAAATAGCGCAACCCCTTGTTTTTGACAAGGTTTCTGGAATTGTAGAATTTCGCAATGTGAGCTTTAGTTATGTAGACAATATCCCGGTGCTCAAGGATATTTCTTTCATAGTAAGGCCAGGGGAGACTCTGGCCCTGGTAGGGGCAACCGGTGTGGGCAAGACCACTATCGCCAGCCTCATTCCCCGCTTCTACGACCCCGATGCCGGAGAAATTCTCGTCGATGGGGTTGATATTCGCAAGTGGGCTTTGTCCAGTCTCCGCAGTCAGATAAGCTTAGTATCCCAGGACATTTTTTTGTTTAACGGCACAGTGAGGGACAATATTGCCTATGGATTACCAGATGCTTCAGAAGAAGAGATAATCGCTGCCAGCAAAGCAGCAAACGCCCACGAATTTATCCAGGCCTTGGAAAAGGGTTATGACACCAGAATCGGAGAACGCGGTGTAAAGCTCTCAGGAGGTCAGAAGCAGAGGATCTCCATTGCCCGAGCGATTCTCAAAGATGCCCCCATTCTGATTTTGGATGAAGCTACTTCAGCAGTAGACACTCAGACAGAACTGTTAATTCAGGAGGCCTTGAACAAGCTCAAGGTAAATAAGACCGCCGTGGTCATAGCCCACCGCCTGTCAACCATTCAGGATGCTGATCAAATCATCGTCCTTAAAGACGGAGAAATCTTTGAACAGGGAAGTCACGAAGAGTTGATGGCCTCTGGCAGTTTGTATTGGCAGCTGTGCAAAGCCCAAAGTGCTGCCGAGACCATGGCAGGCTGAAATTGAGCAATATTAGAATAGAAGTTGCCAATTGCAGCAAGGACTCTTTTTTCCTTTGGTAATATGATTGTTGTAGCCCTGATCGCCAGGGGCATTATTGAGGAAAGAAGGGTTATTGATGAAAAAAACTGTAGCATTGCTGCTGCTCTTCGTGTTCTTGATTGGTACATTGTCGGGTTGCGGTCTGGCAAAGAAATTTCTTCCAGATGTGTCCGATATTCTTCCCAATGGGGAGGATCCTAACGGCGAGGACCCCGGTGACGAGGACCCCAATGGTGAGGATCCCAATGATGAAGTGCCCCTTGACGGAGATGCAGTGGTCAAGGGAGAAATCTTCTATCCCGAAGATTGGATGGATATCGTCAGCACTTTTGCCGAGTTTGGCTACACTTACACAGAACGCAAAGAAGACGGCGAAGTAACTACCTGGTCAATGCATTACGTATCTGAGGGAACTGAGGAATATGACGGCCAGGAGACCGAAGTCATCAGACTAACGCAAGACGAAGGCAGCATCGTAGAGCATCGCCTGTGGTACAACAGTGACTGGGAATGCGTCAGAATCGAGAGAGACGGTGAAGAAATTGACCTTTGGAACAGCCCTGTTCTTGCCATGCTGCTTGGCATCTATGACAATACCGTCGCTATTTCCCAGATGGTCCTGCAACAAGACGGCACCATCGACACCGCATCCTTTAAGCTGGAAAACACCTCGAAGGAAAGCACTGAGCTGGGCAGTCTGGATGTGTATACTTTTGCCAGCCTGTGGACGGCATTTACCTATGACTACGGATTTTATGAAGATGGAGATTTGTACTTTGCATTAATCCGAAATGGCCTCAAAGACTCTGACCAATATACTGAGCTCAAGGTAACTCACATGAACCTCAGATAAAAAAAACCGTGCCGGGTAGGCACGGTTTTTTTACGGGCGATACACAGGCAGACTGCTGTCCTCAATAAACAGGCTGCTTTTTTTATCTGTCACATTGATTTGCCAAAGATCATCGCCGTCACTGCTTTCAACCAGGTAATTGATATGGCTGCCGGAGGGTGCCCAGTTGAGGGGCAGGGTGAGGAAGGGAATGGGGTACTCGTCGCCGCTGACGCTGTACACTTCCTCCTGCAAGAGCTGCCAATTGCCCTCCCTGTCAACAAGGCCCAAATCCCATACGCCCTCCTGTTCGCCATATTCCCCTTCCTGGGTCAGGGTAAAACGCAACACTCCCAGGGAGTTGCCATCGGGAGCCCAGGAAAACCAGAAGGGATAGCTAAACTCCGAGTAAGTCAGGAAGACATCCTGGGTAAGCAACTCTACCTCCTGGGGGCCAGAGCCGGCATATTTCTGCAAAGAAAGGGTGCTGGCGGTGGAGAGGGCGAAATACTTGGTGCTATCATTCCTTGATGGCTCCTGGGGATTCCAGGAATAAAGGCAGAATTCAGGGCTCTGGGCATAGACGGGGCGGACATTATCCCCGTTAATTCCCCCATGGACAAGACCGGTGTAGAAGAAGCTGGTCAAGCCGTCGGGAGTGTGCTCTCCAGTCAGGGCCAAAAACCCGTCCTTAATGGGGAAGGGAGCTGAAGTATCTGCAAGGGTGGTGATGACATCTCCCATGGTATTGACAATTACCAGGGAGGGGCGCTCGCCGGTGGAACTGTATGCTATGCGATCATTTGCCAGCCAGTATGGACCCTGTTCCAGCTCCAGGTCAATGAGAAAGCGGCCTTCGCCTGCTTGGGGTCCCACGGTCACAATTTCCTTGCCGTTCATTTTAGCATAGGCCAGCTGGGAGCTGTCAGGACTCCAGAGAAACCCTCGCCAGTTGTTCCTGACGGAAATAGTCAGTACATCGCTGTCGACCAGGACCGGGCTTTCGCCGGGGACTAGGGTATACAAGCTACACAGGGAACTTTCCGAGGTTTTTGTAAGAAAGGCAAGGGCATGGCCGTCGGGGGCCCATACCGCTTCGGAGACAAGGGCGCTGTCCGTTTGCCGCCAGAGATGGTCCTTATCAGTTCCCAGCCAGAGGTCGCCTTTGCGAATGACTGCGAAAGAGACAGCACTGACAGCCTCTTGCGGGACCTGGGTTACTGGCGCATTGACACTGTTATCGGTGGGTTGGAGAGTAGGATCATCTCCAGGGTCCTCCTGCGGATCTTCTTCCGAAGGATCGTTGTTGCCCGGAACATTGGGGTCGGGAGTCTTGTCGTTAAAAAGCTTGGAACAGCCGACGCTTGACATGATGAGAACGAGCATCAACAATAAAGCCAGAGCGGTTTTTATCTTCAAGGAACCGCACTCCTTTCGTTAATGTGTCTAAATTATATCACGATTCATACTTGGGGGGAATTCCCAGGAGGAAAATTATTCCGGAGAAAGTGTATGCCTGCTGGAGGCAGGTATTTTTTAGCCCTGTC